>JBHHVZ010000086.1:0-12198 GCA_046756245.1 Parvularculaceae bacterium | reverse complement strand
CAGCGGACTGAAAATCCGCGTGTCGGTGGTTCGATTCCGCCCCTGGGCACCACTTGACCAATAGCGGCGGCTATTGGCTTTCCTATGTTACGATGATCAAAACTGTCGACGACAATCGCGACAACCCTATGCACCCGCCCGACCGCATTGTTTGCGTGACTGAGGAAACCGTCGAAACTCTCTATCTGCTCGGCGAACAGGACCGAATTGTCGGCGTTTCGGGGTTTGTAGTGCGCCCGCCCGGGGCGCGTCGCGACAAGCCGCGGGTGAGCGCTTTCACTTCCGCCGACACGGAAAAGATTGCAGCACTGAAACCGGATCTCGTCTTCGCCTTTTCCGACATGCAGGCCGACATTGTCGCCGATCTTATTCGCGCCGGGCTTCAGGTTCATGTATTCAATCACCGCAGCATCGCCGGCGTCTTCGGAATGATCCGCATGGTCGGCGCCATTGTCGGCGCCGGCGCCAGAGCCGACGCGCTGATCGGGGAACTCGAAGCGCGACTCGATGGCGCGCGGAAACGCGCGAAAAGTTTTGCAAAACGGCCGAAGATTTTTTTCGAGGAATGGGACGCGCCGCTGATTTCGGCGAGTTTATGGGTGGCTGAACTCATTGAGATCGCCGGCGGCGATTACGTTTTTCCGGAACGCGTCAGAGAAAGCGCCGGCAAGGACCGAATCGTCTCGCACGCCGACGTCGCCGCCGCCGCGCCCGATGTTATCATCGGTTCCTGGTGCGGAAAGAAATTTCAACCGGAGACCGTTGCGGCCAGAGAGGGCTTTTCAGAGATTCCAGCGGTTCGAAACCGCAGAATTTACGAAATTAAATCTTCGATCATCCTGCAGCCCGGGCCGGCGGCGCTGACAGACGGTTTAGACGCCTTGCAGAAAATTATTGAAGACTATGACGCGGACTAACCGGCGACTGCGGCGCTGTGCTTATTTTTGCTGCTGCGCGCGTCGAAAGGCGCGCATGTGATATTTCGCTTGACCGTCCGTATAGCGATGTTCAAGACCAACCGGACAGGCGCGGCGCGCGCGGCAGCCCGCCTCCATGCAGTCGGCGCCCGCCGCATCGCTGATATGAGATACGCAGGCGGCGACATTGTATTCGCCGGGCGTAAAGGCGCCGACGGGACAGGCTGAAAGGCATGGTTTGTCGGCGCAACTTTCGCACGGATGGGCGCGCGGCGGCGTTTCCGGCGGAATGAAACGTTCGCGAAACGCCAGCGCGCCGCGCCAGGAATGCCACAGCCCGTAATCGGGATGGATCAACATGCCGAGCGGCGAGCGATGCAATGGCTCGGCCTTTTGCGCCCAGCGCTGAAACGGCAGCCATGGTGGCCCGCCGAAAACGAACAGCGGCTCGGCGCCCAGTTTCCGTGCAAGCCCGCCGATAAGGCGCGCCGACCAGCGGTCAAGCGGATCGGGCGCGCCGTCGGCCGCTTCGGGCGACGCCTCGAAGACGGCCCAGCCCTCTTCACCTAAAAACCCGACGAGAATAATGGTCTCCGCCGCAACGCCGTCCGGAATGTCGCCCGGTTCCGGATGCAGCGCGCCGCGCCAGGCGAGCCCGGAGTCTTCAATCGCCGTTCCTATATCCGCGAGTTTCATGGGAGGCTCTCGCTGACCGCAGCTCATAAGTGTTTACGCAACGCCATCCGTATCAACGCCAACCTTTGGTTGGCCCCCAGGTCGTCAGCGAACGTTCGGCGTCACATGTTCCGCCGATATTGGCCACCGACCTCGAACAACGTGTCGCTGATCTGACCCAGTGAACAGACGCGCACCGCATCCATCAGCACCGCGAAGACATTTTCGTCATTGACGACGGCGTCGCGCAAGCGCTGGCGCGCCTCTTCGCTTTCATCGGCGTGGCGTTTCTGGAAATCGCGCAGTCGGGCGATCTGGCTGTCTTTTTCTTTTTTGGTCGAGCGCTGCAGCACCGGCGCGGGCAATTCTTCCTGCTCGGGATTGAGGAAAGTGTTGACGCCAATGATCGGCAACGAACCGTCATGCTTCTTGCGCTCGTAATGGAGGCTTTCTTCCTGGATCTTGCCGCGCTGATAGCCGGTCTCCATCGCGCCCAGAACGCCGCCGCGATCGGCGATGCGTTCGAATTCCTGCAGAACGGCTTCTTCGACGAGGTCGGTAAGTTCGTCGATGATGAAAGCGCCCTGATTGGGGTTTTCGTTCTGCGCGAGCCCCCATTCGCGGTTGATGATCATCTGGATCGCCATGGCGCGGCGCACCGAATGCTCCGTCGGCGTCGTATAGGCTTCGTCAAACGCGTTGGTGTGCAGGCTGTTGCAGTTGTCGTAGATCGCAATCAAGGCCTGCAGAGTCGTGCGGATGTCGTTGAAGTCCATCTCCTGCGCGTGCAGCGAGCGGCCCGACGTCTGGACGTGATATTTCAGCTTCTGCGACCGCTCGTTCGCCCCGTATTTGAAGCGCATGGCGATCGCCCAGATACGGCGAGCGACGCGCCCAATCACTGAATATTCCGGGTCCATCCCGTTCGAGAAGAAATAGGAAAGGTTCGGCGCGAAATCGTCGATATCCATGCCGCGCGCCAGATAGGACTCTACAAACGTAAAGCCATTGGCGAGCGTGAACGCAAGTTGCGAGATCGGATTGGCCCCGGCTTCGGCGATGTGATAGCCGGAAATCGACACGGAATAGAAATTGCGCACCTTGTTGTGGACGAAATATTCCTGAATGTCGCCCATCATCTTGAGCGCGAATTCCGTTGAAAAAATGCAGGTGTTCTGGCCCTGATCTTCTTTCAGGATGTCCGCCTGCACGGTGCCCCGCACGGTTTCGAGCGCCCAGGCGCGAATTTTTTCAGCCTCCTCGTCGGTCGGCTCGCGGTTGTTTTCGGCGACGAATTTTTCGAGCTGCTGATCGATAGCGGTGTTTAAAAACATAGCCAGAATCATCGGCGCCGGGCCGTTGATCGTCATCGACACCGACGTTGACGGCGAACACAGGTCGAATCCGTCGAAGAGGACCTTCATGTCGTCAAGGGTTGCAACCGACACGCCGGAATTGCCGACCTTGCCGTAAATGTCGGGCCGCTCATCCGGGTCCCAGCCGTAAAGCGTGACGGAATCGAACGCCGTCGACAGCCTTTTGGCGTCGGAATCTTTCGACAGATATTTAAAGCGCGCATTGGTGCGGAACGGGTCGCCCTCGCCGGCGAACATGCGCGTCGGATCTTCGTTTTCGCGTTTGAAAGCGAAAACCCCGGCCGTATAGGGAAACGATCCCGGCAGATTTTCGGCGAGCATCCAGCGCAAAAGTTCGCCATGGTCTTCATAGCGCGGCAGGACGACTTTCCGGATCTCCGTACCCGACAGCGTGGTCCGGGAAAGCTTGGTGCGAATCTCCCTGTCGCGGATCTTCACCACATATTCGTCGCCGGCATAACTTTCCTTTATTTTCGGCCAGTTTTCGACGAGCTTGCGGGCGCGCAGATCCTGCTTTTCCTCGCGCTCGGCGATGAGCGGGTCGAGGTCGCCGCCCTTCGCGCCGCTTTCGGCGAGCATGGCTTTGGCGCCTTTAAGCTGCTGGATCTCGCGGGCGAGCGCCGACTGGGCCGCGACGGTTTTGTGGTAGTTGCGGACCTCCTCGGCGATCTCGGCAAGATAGCGCTGGCGCGCAGCCGGCACGATGGCGCCGCGCGACGACGACATGTGCGCCGCGTTGGGCACAAACCGGGTTTCGGGCAGGCTAAAGCCTTTCTTTTCAAGCTGGGCGCGCAGGCCCATATAGAGCCCGGTTACGCCGTCGTCCTGATAGCGCGCCGCAATCGCGCCATAGACCGGCATGTCTTCAATCGGTTTCGTAAAATCTTCGCGGTTGCGCTGCACCTGCTTGCGCACGTCGCGCAGCGCGTCTTCGGCGCCCTTGCGGTCGAACTTGTTGATCGCTGTCAGATCGGCGAAATCAAGCATGTCGATTTTTTCGAGCTGCGAGGCCGCGCCGAATTCCGGCGTCATCACGTATAGCGATACATCGGCGAGATCGGCGATCGCCGCATCGCCCTGCCCGATCCCCGGCGTTTCGACGATAATCAGATCGAATCCCGCCGCCTGGCAGGCGTCGACGGCGGTTTGCACGAAATTCGGCACTTCGCTGTCGGACTCGCGCGTCGCAATCGAGCGCATGAAGATTTCCGGCGCATTGATCGCGTTCATGCGAATGCGGTCGCCGAGCAGCGCGCCGCCGCTCTTGCGCCGCGACGGGTCGATCGCAAGGATCGCTATTTTGTAGTCGCTGCTGTCGAGCCGGAACCGGCACACGAGTTCGTCGCAAAGCGACGACTTGCCCGAACCGCCGGTGCCGGTGACGCCGATGACCGGCGCGCGGTCGCGCGCCTCCGCAGCGCGCGCAAGCGCGGCCAGCGCCTTGTCGTCGATGCGGTCCTGTTCGAGCTGCGTCAGGAAACGCGCCAGCGGCCGCCAGTCGGAACCCGAAAGCGCGCCGACTTCGACAGGGTTTCCCTCCGCCGGATTGAAGTTGGCGCGGGCGATCATGTCGTCGATCATGCCCTGAAGGCCCATGCGCTGGCCGTCTTCGGGAGAATAAATCCGTTCGACTCCGTAGGCTTCGAGCTCCTCGATCTCGCTCTTGACGATGACCCCGCCGCCGCCGCCGAACACCTTGATGTGACCGGCGCCGCGTTCGCGCAGGAGGTCGACCATATATTTGAAATATTCGATATGGCCGCCCTGGTAGGAGCTGACGGCGACGCCCTGCACATCTTCCTGAATCGCCGCGGTGACGATCTCGTCCACCGATCGGTTGTGGCCCAGATGAATGACTTCGACGCCCGACGCCTGAAGGATGCGCCGCATGATGTTGATGGCGGCGTCATGGCCGTCGAAAAGGCTGGTCGCCGTGACAAAGCGGATTTCGTTGTTCCGCTGACGGCCGCCTGAGGCGGATGGCTTGGTCTCGGGCTTTTCAGCGACTGCGATATCGTCCGCCATCGAATTCCTCATCAATCGTGTTCCAGCGCCATTGCGGTTTCGGTCAGGCGCATCAAGATCAAAACGCGTCGTCCGGCATCGCCATCAGCGTATCGGCGCCGGCCGTAACTGCAGCTTCATAAGCGCGCGCGCGCGGCAGGATGCGTTCGCCGTAAAACTTCGCCGTAAAGATTTTGGCGCGCAGGAAATTTGGATCGCCTTCATTCGCTTCGAGGTCCGCCCGCGCGGCGAGTGCGGCGCGCGCCATCAGCCAGCCGCCGAGCACCGTTCCCCACAGACGCAGATAGTCCATCGCGCCGGCCGCCCCGTCGCGCGGGTCGTCAGGATAATGCGCCAGAAGCCAGGCTGTCGCGTTTTCGAGCCTGTCCAGTCCCTCGCCGAGCGCGCGCCGCAAGCCCATCAGATCATCGCCGGCATCCGCCAACCCGGCGTCAAGCGCGCGCATGGCGGCGATCATTTTGCGCGCCGCCGCGCCGCTGTCGCGCACGACTTTGCGTCCGACCAGATCATTGGCCTGAATGCCGTTCGTTCCCTCATAGATTTCGGCGATCTTGGCGTCGCGCATGAACTGCGCCGCGCCGGCTTCTTCGATATAGCCCATGCCGCCGTGAATCTGCACGCCAAGGCTTGCTGCTTCCGAACCGATTTCCGAACACCAGCCTTTGACCACCGGGATCAGCAAATCGACCTGCGCTTGCGCGGCCTGCCGCTCGTCCGTATCGGGATGGCGGTTGGCGATATCGAGCCTGCCGGCCGCGAAATAAGCGAGCGCCCGGCTCGCCTCCGTCAGCGCGCGCATGGTCATCAGCATGCGGCGAATATCGGGGTGGCGGATGATGGCGACCGTGTTCGGATCATCGCCGGCGATGTCGCGCCCCTGCACGCGCTCGCGCGCGTAAGACGCCGCATTCTGCATCGCGCGTTCGGCGACGGCGACTCCCTGCAGGCCGACCGAAAGCCGCGCATTGTTCATCATCGTAAACATATGCTGCAGGCCCTTGCTCTCTTCGCCGACCAGATAGCCGATCGCGCCCTCATTATCGCCGTAGGACATCACCGCCGTCGGGCTCGCATGGATGCCCATTTTATGTTCGAGCGAAACGCAGCGCAGATCGTTGCGCGCGCCGAGTTCGCCGTTCTCGCCGACGAGATATTTCGGCACGACGAAAAGCGATATGCCCTTCACGCCCGGCGGCGCGTCCGGCGGGCGCGCGAGAACCGAATGAACGATATTGTCGGCCAGTTCGTGGTCGCCATAGGTGATGAAAATCTTCTGACCGGTGATCCGGTAATGATCGCCTTCGGGAACCGCGCGCGTGCGGATCGCCGCGAGATCCGAGCCTGCCTGCGGCTCGGTCAGGCACATCGTGCCGGTCCATTCGCCCGTCACCAGTTTCGGCAGATAGAGCCGTTTCAGCTCCGGCGAACCGTAACGGCTGATCGCCTCGACCGCCGCCTGGGTCAACATCGGACACAATGAAAAGGCCATGCTGGCTGAATGCCACATGTCCTGAAGCGCCGTCGCTGCAAGCCAGGGCAGTCCCTGCCCGCCATAGTCGGGATCGAACGGCACGCCGTTCCAGCCGCCTTCGACAAACGCCTTGTAGGCCTCGGCCCAGCCGTCGGGCGTTGCAACGACGCCGTTTTCGAGGCGCGAGCCCTGCGTATCGCCGACGCGGTTCAACGGCGCCAGCACGCCGGCGGCGAATTTGCCGCCTTCCTCGAGGATCGATTCAAGCAATTCTTCGTTTAGATCCTCGCCGCCCGGCAGGCCGGCGATTTCATTGAAGCCTGCGAGCTTCGTTGCAGCGAAGCGCATGTCAGCGAGAGGAGCAGCGTAAACGGTCATTTTCTACTCGCCATGAAGGCACCTGATGGTCGCTATCCGAAACGCTTTATTCGGCCGGCCTTTTAGCGCGATTGTATCACGGACCCGCCCGCCGGAACCGCCGAAAACGCCGCGCGCTGCCGATCGGCGCCTGGTATCCGTCTTTTCACGCGCAGCCTGACGGGCGCAGCGGGGCGCACGCCCCGCACCCTGCCATCTTCCAACCGCTGGCTGATTTGTCAAATGCATATTACGCGTGTATCATGCAGAAAACGCATGGATTATGCAGACGACCAAACTCAAACATGTGGTCGCGGTCGACCAGCATGAATCGATCACGGCGGCCGCGAAATCGCTCAACGTCACGCAGTCGACGGTGAGCCGGAGTCTGGCCGACATCGAGCGCGACGTCGGCTACGCCCTCTTCGATCGCCGCGCCCGCGATGTCGTCGCGACCGAACGCGGCCGCATCTTCCTCAACCGCGCCGCGCGCATCATTTCAGACCTCGATCAGCTGTCGGAGGATGCGCGGGCCTCCCGCGAAATCGGCGAGACGCTGATCCGCGTCGGCGTCAGCCCGGCGTCGATGCAGGGGCTCATCAACAAGGCGGTCAAGCGGCTGATTTTCAGACGGGGGGATTTGCGGATCCACCTGGAGGCCATGTCCGGCGGCGGCGGCGTGCGCGCCCTGCGCCGCGGCGATATCGACGTACTCATCGGTCCGCAGGATGCGCTTAAAGACGACGCCGCATTTGCATTCGAGCGCCTGGGCGATCTGGAGACCCATTTCTTTGCGCGTAAAAGGCATTCGCTGGCGCTGAAAAACACGGTGAAACGCAATGAGATCGCCGCCTATCCCGTCGTCGCGCCCGACCAACTGAGCTGGCATACGGAAAAGCTGCGCAGTCTATTCGCCTCCATGGGCGGCGACAGCGCCCGCAAAATGCACATCGTCGAATACTTTCCGCTGGTTGCGGATATTGTCGCCGGCAGCGACGTGATCGGCGTCATCAGCGCCGAATATTCAGAGTCGAAAGCGTTTTTGCGCCGGTTCGCGCTTTTGAATATCGAGTTTTTCGAGCCGTTGCCGGTCGGGCTGGCGGTCCGCAAACGCTGGCTGCCGACGCCTGCCGTGCGCGCGTTTCAGGCGGCCTTGCGCGAATTCCCGCCGGGTCTCTAGACGAAAAGAACCTTTTGTCCGACGCTGGAACACCGACTGAGGAGACTTTTCCCGATGACAGCACCGAAAATATACACCCGCGGCGGCGATGTCGGCGAAACGTCCATGTTTTCCGGCGAACGCGTCAACAAATCCGACCCAAGCATCGCCTCCGTCGGCGACTTTGACGAACTGTCGGTTGCGCTCGGCTTCGCTCGGCTCGCCTGCCCGAAACGGGCGGACATTCTCAAGTCCGTTCAGAAGAACCTCTATCAGTTGAGCGCGCTCATCAGCTATGCGGGCGACAAGCATGACGACCGCTATCGCCTCGACGCCGGCGAAATCGAAACGCTGGAGTCCACGATCGATGAGATTCAGAACGCCCTTCCTCCGCTCACCGAATTTATTTATCCGGGCCGGACCGAAGCCGGCTGCCGGCTGCACATGGCCCGCGCCGTCGCGCGCCGCGCCGAACGCGGACTGACGCATCTGCCCAAACAAAAAAGCGAAGCGGTCATCCCCTATATCAACCGGCTCAGCGATTTCCTGTTCGCGCTGGCGCGCGAAGCCGACCACGAGGGCGGCGCTGGCGAAGAAGGCTATCGCGGCGACGGGAAACGCTGAGGTCGCGCTCAGCGGCTCTCCTCACTCTCGACAAGCGGGACGAACTGCACGCTGGCGATGCTTTCTTGCGAATAATCGCTTTGAGATATGCGGGTCAGACGCTCCAGACGTTGAATGCGCGGATAACGTCCCACCGGGATGACCATGCGCCCGCCGACGGCGAGCTGATCTTTGAGCGATTCGGGAATCTCGGGCGCGCCGGCCGAGACCATGATCGCGTCGAACGGAGCTTCCTCCGGCCAGCCTTTGGCGCCGTCGCCGTGGCGCACATGCACGTTTTTGACGCCGAGCGCATCGAGAACAGTAATGTTTGAGTCCGCCAGGCTCTTTATGCGCTCGACGGCGTACACCGCGCCGCACAGCCGCGCCATGACGGCGGCCGCATAGCCCGACCCCGAACCGACTTCGAGCGCTTTGTCGCCGCCTTTGAGTCGCAACGCTTCGAGCATGAAGGCGACGATATAGGGCTGGGAGATGGTCTGCCCCTCGCCGATCGGCAGCGGCGCGTCGATATAGGCGTTATCGCGGAGTTGCGCGTCGACAAATGCTTCGCGCGGCACGTCCGCCATCGCCTGTAATACCCTTTCGTCGCGCACGCCGCGCGCGCGAAGCTGGGTTTCGATCATCTTGCGGCGTAATCGCTCAAACTCCGTCACCGGGATTCTCTTCGTTTTGCGGTTTCAACCGCTCCTTGCCGCCGTTGCGCTTGCGCGCCGCAAAGGGAAGCCTGTCAAACAGACCGTACGTGCTCCTGAAAAGAGCGCAAACGCTGATGGCCGTGTCGAACAGCAAGCAACCGAGCGGCGGTATGTTGTGTATGTTGTAGCACCGCCGCATGCGCGCCCGCGAGTCCGGAGCGGCGGCGCGTCTCACGCCCGTTCGGACCGGACTGTCGCTGCGCGCTAAAACCCTGATTGCGCCGGACGCTTATCACATCCGGTCACGCTGGCGCGACCGCGCGCCGCCATTGAGACCAGATTGCCGAAAGCAGTGAACCTCGGAAATCATTGGATGAATTCGAAGGGCTGCGCGCCGTCGAAGCCGACGGGCGCAGGCGCGCGCTACAGCAAAATTGATATGGATCATTTGGAGACCGCCGCGCGCCCGCTAGCAGTGTCCGAATTATCCGAATGCACTGCCGATTAGTTTCGTGGGCGGCTTCAAGAATGCGCGTATTGGTCACAGGGGCGAACGGCTTCCTCGGCAGCAATCTTTGCGCGGATCTTGCGCGGGATTCGGCGCTTGACGTCGTCGGGCTGGTGCGGCCGACAAGCGACCTGACTTTCCTCAACGAAATCGAGCGCCTGACGACGGTTGTCGGCGACATCACACGCCCGGAAAGCCTCGTGCCCGCCATGGAAGGGGTCTCAATCGTCTATCACGTCGCCGGCTATTCGTCGGATTGGGGACCCTGGGAGGCTTTCCGGGCGGGCAATGTGGACGGCGTGCGCAATGTGATGACATGTGCGCGCGAAAAGGGCGTTCGCCGTGTCGTTCATATCAGTTCGGTCAGCGTTTACGGCTTTCCCGGCGGGGCCGATATCGAAGAAGACACGCCGTTTACGCCGCGCCCCAATGATCGCTACATAACCACCAAGGCCGAAGGCGAGCGGGTGGCGCTCAAGTTTAACGGCCATGGACTGGAAACGGCGGTCGTCCGTCCCGGCGGGGTCTTCGGCCCGAATGACCGCACCACTACATTGCAGCTCGCGCCGGTCCTGACCGGCGGCAAGTTCGGGCATGTGGACGGCGGCGTCCATCTGATGGCGCCGGCCTATGTCGACAATGTAGTGCAGATCATCCGTCTCGCCGGCGAAGCGCCGAACGCACCGGGACAGGCGTTCAACGCCGTCGACGACGGGCGCACGACCTGGCGTCAGTTTATCGACTGGATGTGCGAGGATCTGGCCTGCCCTTCACCGCGGCTGTCGGCGCCCGGCGCGCTGGTGTTTTCCGCCGCCGCCGCCGTTGAGGCGGGCGCCAGGCTTCTGGGCGCAAAGAAAAGCCCGTTGATTAACAAATATCGGGTGCGCGCGGTCATGCGGGACAGTCATTATTCCTCCGCCAAAGCCAAACGCATGCTCGGCTACCGGCCGAAGGTCGCCACCAGGGAAGGCGTCCGCCGCGCGGTCGCCTGGTATCGCGCCTACGACGGCGAATCCGAAGCAAGAGGCGGGAGACTATGACGACTTTCTGCATTACCGGCGTCGCTGGGTACGCCGGCGGTCTGCTGGCGGCGCGCCTTGCGCAACGTCCGGACGCGCGCGTCGTCGGCGTCGATTTGGCGGCGTCCAAAAATCTGAACGGCGTCGTCTTTCACAAATGCGATATTCGCGACCCGCGGCTCGGCGACGTCCTGCGCGAGGAAGACGTCAATACGCTCATCCATCTGGCGTTTTACACAAGGCCAGAAGGCGACGCGCGGCTGGCGCAGTCGATCAATGTCGATGGAACGCGCAATGTCTTGAACGCCGCCGGCAAGGCTGGCGTGAAGCGGCTGGTGATGGCGTCGAGCGCAGCCGTTTATGGCAGTCACGCCGACAATCCGGTTCCTTTGCGCGAAGATGATCCGGTTAGATCCAACCACTCATTTTATTATTCCTGGCACAAGGCCGAACAGGAACGCCTCACCGAGGATTTTCATCGCATCCATCCTGATGTCGAAGTCGTCACGCTGCGCCCCTGCGCGCTGATCGGCCCGCATATCAACAACCCCACAGGAGACTCCCTGCGCCGGAAGATTCTCTTTTTTATCAAAGGCAACGAGACGCCCATTCAACTGATCCACGAAGATGACGCCGTCGACGCATTCGAACTCGCCGCAACGCGCGGCGGCGCAGGCGTCTTCAACGTGGCGAGCGAAGGGACGTTGACCTATCCTGAAATTGCGCGCGCGCTCGACAAAAAGCTTCTGTTATTGCCGTTTTCGATTCTCGCCGCCCTGGCCACGCTCGGCAAGCGGCTGGGAGTTTCGCCGGTCAGCGCGCGAACATTGCGTTTCATCCGCAATCCGATTGTCGTCGACGGATCCAAATTCTCCAGACAATTCGGCTTCACGCCGAAATACGACGCGCTTCAGGCGCTCAAGGCGTTCGCCGGCCCGAATTCAGAACAGGCGCAGTAAAAGGAATCGTATTCATGGCGCAGGCCCTTAATCACCTCGACCTGTTCCGTCTTCCCTGGAATTACGCCGACAACGGCATTTCATGGCTGGAGCCGACGACGAAGTGCAATCTTCGTTGCGAGGGCTGTTATCGCGATCTGGAAAATCCCGTTCACAAAACGCTGGAACAGGCCCGCGCCGATCTCGAGGTTTTCAAACGTCTGCGTAAAAGCGACTGTATGAGCATCGCCGGCGGCGATCCGCTGGTTTATCCGCACATCGTCGAGCTTGTGAAGATCGTCAAGGAGATGGGCTGGAAGCCGATCATCAATACGAACGGCGTCGCGCTCACCGAAGACCTTCTGAAGGATTTGAAAAGAGCCGGCGCTTTCGGATTCACCTTCCATATCGACACCAGCCAGAACCGGCCGAAAGCGAAAGGGAAAACCGAAACCGAACTGAACGCCGTGCGCGAGCATTTCGCCGAAATG
>JBHHVZ010000085.1:0-12472 GCA_046756245.1 Parvularculaceae bacterium | reverse complement strand
CCAGCGAAACGACGCTCCTCGGCCTGACGGCTTCCGCTCCGTCGCGGGTCAGAACGCGCAGAAGCCGCGACAGCGCCTTGCGCATTTCATGGCGGTGCACGACAAGGTCGACCATGCCCTTTTCGACTAAAAACTCCGCACGCTGAAAACCTTCGGGGAGCTTTTCGCGGATAGTCTGTTCGATGACGCGCGGACCCGCAAAGCCGATGAGCGCGCCCGGCTCGGCGAGATGCGCATCGCCCAGCATCGCAAATGAGGCCGTCACGCCGCCGGTGGTGGGATGGGTCAGAACGACGACATAGGGAAGGCCCGCATCCTTCACCATCTGCACGGCGAGCGTCGAACGCGGCATCTGCATCAGCGACAGAATGCCTTCCTGCATGCGCGCGCCGCCCGACGCCGCAAAAACGACAAGCGAACATTTGCGCATCACCGCTTCTTCGGCGGCCTTGAGCATCGCTTCGCCCAGCGCCATGCCCATAGAACCGCCCATGAATGCGAAATTCTGAACTGCGGCGACAACCGGCAACTTGTCGATTTCGCCGACGGCGACAAGCATGGCGTCCTGATGGCCCGTCTTCTTGCGGTATTCCTTCAGACGGTCGGGGTATTTCTTCTCATCGCGGAACTTGAGCGGATCGGCGACGGGTTCCGGCAGGTCGACAAGCGCGTAACGGCCTTCGTCAAACAGCTGCTTCAGCCTTTCTTCGGGGGCAAGACGCATGTGACAGTTGCAGGACGGACACACCTGTTGCGCGGTTTCAAGATCGCGCTGGAAGATCATGTCGCCGCAGTCGGGACATTTCACCCACAGAGTGTCGGCGGAGTCATCCTGACGCTTGAAGATGTTCTTGATCCCTGGCGGCGTGATATTCGATAGCCAGTTCATATACGCCCTTCTCCCGCGGCGCGCACCGCCCCCGAAAGATCGCGCGCCAGACTCAATACCCGGTTAACTGCATTATCGGGATCGTTCGGACTGTCTACAAGGGCCGCAGCGAGGGTTTCGACGAGCGCCGATCCGACCACCACGGCGTCGGTCACGGCGGCGATTTCCCGAGCTTTTTCAGTCGTTTTGATGCCGAAACCGACCGCCGCCGGCAATCCGGACGCCGCCCTCAGGCGGGCGACGGCGGCGGCCACCGCGCGTTTTTCTCCGGTTTTCGCGCCGGTCACGCCCGCCACCGAGACGTAATAAACGAAGCCCGAGATGTTGCGCACCACAGAAGGCAGGCGCGCGTCGTCGGTCGTAGGGGTCGCGAGCCGGATGAAATCGAGCCCGGCGGCGCGCGCCGGCAGGC
Source organism: Parvularculaceae bacterium (assembly GCA_046756245.1). Classification (GTDB taxonomy): domain Bacteria; phylum Pseudomonadota; class Alphaproteobacteria; order Caulobacterales; family Parvularculaceae. Next base: position 11,171 of record JBHHVZ010000085.1, on the reverse strand, counting down.
ACATTTCCGCGTCCTCTTCCGGCGGCAGATCGACGATGATGAGCCCGTCGACGCCGGCTTTTTTCGCATCCGCCAGGAATGCTTCAACGCCGTAGCTGTAAAAGGGGTTGTAATAGCCCATGAGGATGACCGGGGTGGCGTCGTCCTGTTGTCGAAACGATTTGACCATTTCCAGGGTCTTGCGCAGGGTCTGCCCGGCCATAAGCGCGCGCAGGCCCGCCGCCTGTATGGCCGGCCCGTCGGCCATCGGATCGGTGAAACAGACGCCGAGCTCGATCATGTCCGCGCCGGCTTCGGGAAGCGCCTTCAGAAGCTTTAGCGAAGCCTCGTAGTCCGGATCGCCCGCCATCACGAAGGGCGTGAAGGCGGCGCGTCGTTCGCCGGCGAGGCGTTTAAAACAGTCTGTTATGCGTGACCGATGCTGTGCAGGCATGGCCGCTCTCCCTAAGCCTTCCTGCCGGGAATGCAAGGCTTCGACCGCCGCCCGCGCCGTCCTTCAAACGCCAAGGCGGACGAGGACCGGCTCCACCGAAGAAAGATAGCCCGCGCCGAAGAGCCTCACATGGACGAGCGCCGGCCACAGGCGGTAAATGTCGGCGCGCGCGTTCCGCCCCTTTTCGGCCGGGCGCATCTCGGCGTAGGCGGCGTAGAAGCGTTCGCCGAAGCCGCCGAACATGCCGGCGAACGCAAGATCAACCTCGCCGTCGCCGTAATAAAGCGCCGGATCGATGAAGCCGGTTACCCGCCCCGACGCACGCAGCACGTTGCCGCTCCAGAAATCCCCGTGCAGCAGGCTAGCTTCCGGAGCCGCCGGCAAAAATTCCGCGAGCCTCCCTGCGAACCTGTCGAGGCGCGCCGCCATCGCCGCGTCGACCGCGCCTGCGTCGCGGCAGAGTTTCGCCATATAGGTGATGCGCCGCTCGGCGAAAAATTCCGGCCAGTCGCGCGCCCAGCCGTTCGGCTGAGGCAGCGGGCCAATGGCGACATCGCGTTCGAAACCATATTGTTCCGCACGCACGTTATGAAGCGTCGCCAGCTTGCGGCCGGCGTCTTCATCGGCGGCGTTCGTGTCGTCGTTGTTCCGGTCGAGCCATTCGAGAACAAGGAGCCCGTCTTCGGCGTAAAGAACCGCCGGCGCCGGCGCGCCCTTCGCGGCCAGATAGCGCAGCATGAACGCTTCGCCTTCGACAAGCCGCGAGTCGTCATAGCGTTTGACGAAAACGCGCCTTCCGTCGTCGAAGCGGGCTTCCTGCGCGGCTGCAATGCATCCGCCGGCGACCGGCGACAGCGAGGCGACGCGCGCACCGAGCGCGGCCTCCAATTTTTCGGCGAACGTTTCCTTTGTCATCGGTTAGGGGTGCGTTTTCAATACGACGCCACGGATTTTGTTTGGATATTCGCCTCTTATTGCGCTCATCCCGGCGGAAGCCGGGGCCCAGTTCTGATTTGGCAATAGATCCCGGCCTTCGCCGGGATGAGCGGAGGTAGGGGCGACTAGCGAGCTAACACAACCTGGAATGACCTTTTGAGTTTCGTTAATTCAATGTGGTCACTCCATCGTCAGCACCGCGGCGTAGGCGTCTATGCCGTAGAACAGATTGCCGAGGCGCAGATTCTCATCGGGCGCATGCTGATTGTCGTCATAATTGGCGATCGGCAGAATGACGATGGGCGCATCCGATACCTGTTCGAACTGATAAAGCGGCAGCGAGCCGCCAAGCGTCGGCGTCAGCACAAGCTCGTCCCCCGCCGCCTCTTTCAGCGCGGCGACGAGCGGGGCGAGCGCCGGGTCGTCCATACGGCTCCTGACCGCCGGATAGCCTTCATCGCGCGTGACTTTTGCAATCAGCGGGTGGGCGCGGCGTGTTTCCGCGTCGGGCTCTTCGCGCACGATATGATAACCCTGCCGGCGCATATGCGCCTCGACGAGGTCGATCATGGCTTCCGGTTCGTTTCCCTTCACAAGCCGCACCCCGATCGAGGCGGTCGCGGTCGGAGGGATGATGTTGCGCGCGCTCTCGCCCACCTCTGCGCTCTTGAGCCCTTTAAGATTGAGCGCAGGCAGCATGATGCGCTCGCCGAGCGGCGTATTGCGCGCTTCGGTTTCCGCCAGTCCGAACGTCTTCCGCAAGGCTTCGTCGACAGGCGGCGCGGCGGCGAGCGCCGCGCGCTCGGCTTTCGTCATCGGCTCGGCGGTTTTATAAAACCCCTTAATCCGTACACGGCCGTTATCGTCTTTCATGCTGGCGAGCAGGCGCGCGAGCCGCCAGCCCGGCCCCGGGGCCCAGTTGCCGTAATGACCGCTGTGGAGGCCGCGATTGGGGCCGTAGACCGTCACGTCCAGCCCCGCAACCCCGCGCACCCCGAAGACGAGCTGCGGCTTTCCGCTCTGATGGGTCGGCCCGTCGCAGAAGAGCCAGAGATCCACATCGGAAAACTTGTCGGCGTGGCGGGCGAGATAGGCGCCGAGATGGGCAGAGCCGCGCTCTTCTTCTCCGTCGAAGATGAGCTTCACATTGGCGGTCAGCGGAATATCGGCGCCGTCAAGCGCGTCGAGCGCCGCAAGAAGCGCCGGGAACGGCGCCTTGTCATCGCCGGCCGAGCGCGCATAGGCGCGCCATTCGGGCTCCACCGCCTCGCCGCTTTCGGGAAAGGCAATGCGCGCCGCACCCGCCGCCATGTCGCCATCGTAAAGCGCCGGCTCGAAGGGCGGATGCGTCCAGTTCTCCGCCGCCGTCGGCTGGCCGTCATAATGGACGTAAATCGCGATGGTGCGCGCAGCATTCGGCGTCCTGCGTTCGCCGTATATGAGCGGCGGCGCGCCATCCTGTTCCAGCAGCGCCATCGAAAACCCTCGAGCGTCAAACAGCGCCGCAATCGTTTCGGCGTTCCGACGAATGTCGTGGGCGTCGCGGGCGTCGTTTGGAAGCTCAAGCAGCTTCACAAAACCGTTCAGAATGTCGGCCGCATGCGCGTCGCGGTAAGCCCGCGCTGTAGCGACCGCCGCGCCAGACGTCGCCGCCGGTTCTCCCGCCGCGCCCGGCGTTGCAAAGGCCGCGCCCAAAAGCAGGCAGGCGGCGGAAAGTGTTCGCATAGACATCACCCTTCTCCTCGTCATTAGAGGGGAGCGTAACGCGCCGCGCCAAAAAGAAAAACGCCGGCGGGAGCGAGAGGCGCCGCCGGCGAAAGCGAGCGTCATTTCGGGATCATTTCGCGGCGCAAATAAGGCGCTTGCTGATGAAAGTCAGCGACGCCCCCGCGGAATTCGACGGCCGGGCCATTCCTGTGGCGCGCGCCAGCCGCCGCATGGTGCGAGAACTTTAATCTTAGGCTCCAGTTAACCGTTTTTCGTAAGAATCGAGGCTCGCGGCGCAGCTGAAAACACTTTTACAGCGCCGGCGGTACCGCTGCGACGGCGCGGCGGAACGTTTTGGAGGAGCCCCATGGCGACTGCTCCGCAAGCGCATTCAGACCCCGAAAACGCCTCAAACGAGGCCGACAGACAGGAAGCCCCCATCTTCACTATCCTTGTCGCCGAAGACAACGACGTGAACATCAAGGTGCTTGAGGCGCTGCTTAAAAATTTCAACGGCGAGGTCGTGGTCGCCAAGGACGGCCGCAAAGCGGTGAGCCTCTATGAACAGCGCCGGCCGGGCCTTGTGCTGATGGACGTCAACATGCCGGAAATGGACGGGTTCGACGCGACCCGCCAGATTCGCCGGCGCGAAAAGGCGGAAGGAAAACCCGAAACGCCGATCATCGCCGTCACCGGCCATGTGGAGCCGGCCGATCAGCACCTGTGCATACAGGCCGGCATGACCGATTATCTGCACAAGCCGGTTTCGCTGCAGGATCTCGTTCGGGCGGTCAGAACATGGGCGCCGGCGCTTCAGTTCGCCAAGCGCGCGCCCGGCCCGCCGACATCATGATCGGCGGCGCGCGCCATGGCGATAAGAATTAGAGGCGCGGCCTATTCCTGTCTCAGCAGCGCCATGGCGGCGAGCGTCATCGCCTCGACGCCGGTTTTAATCGACGGCTCCGGTTCGATTTTGAAGAGCGGCGAATGGTGCGAAGGCGCGTCGTCGACCTCTTTCGGTTTGGTGCCGCCGACATTGAAATAAACGCCTTTCACGCCGGATTCAGGCGTCACGAAATAGGCGAAATCCTCCGCGCCCATGCCCTCGCGCGGTTTTTCCCAGAGAACATCAGGACCGAAATTCTCCGTAAATACGGCGCGCACGCGTTCCGCCGTCGCTCTGTCGTTGATCGTCGGCGGCGTCGTTTCCGTCTTTGAACGGATCACTTCGGGCATCTTGTCTTTCGGAACGCCCATCGAAATGGCGGCGCCCCGGACAACGCGATCGATCGAATCGAGCAGCTTTTCGCGCACTTCCGGATTGTTCGAGCGCACGGTCAGCTGCATTTCAACGCGGTCGCCAATGATGTTGTGCTTGGTTCCGCCGTGAATGGCGCCGACGGTGATGACGCCGGCCTCTTGCGGCGCGATCGTGCGCGAAACGATCGACTGCAGCGAGACGACGATCTGGGCGGCGACCAGCACCGGATCCACGCCCTTGTGCGGCGAAGCGCCGTGCGCGCCGACGCCGTGCACGATAATGTCGACGCTGTCCGAGCTCGAAGCGCGGATGCCGAGAGGGACTTTGATCGTACCGGTCGGCTGCTGCGCCGAGACGTGGAATGCGAGCGCGTAATCGGGCTTTGGAAAGCGCTTATAGAGTCCGTCCTCGAGCATCGCGCGGGCGCCGGAAATGCGCTCCTCGGCCGGCTGGCCGATGAGGACGAGGGTGCCCGACCATTGATCCATGCGCGCAGCCATCTGACGCGCAGTTCCGACCAGCGACGTGACGTGCACGTCATGGCCGCAGGCGTGCATCACCGGCTTGACGAGCCCGTCGATGTCTTCTTGAGTCGCCACTGATTTATACGCGAGGCTGTTGTCTTCCTTGACCGGCAGGCCGTCCATGTCGGCGCGGATCATCACCGTCGGCCCGTCGCCGTTTTTCATGACGGCGACGATCCCCGTCCCGCCGACGCCTTCAGTCACGTCATAGCCGAGCGCGCTGATCTCAGCCGCCAGCCTTGCGGCGGTCTTGAACTCGCGATGTGAAAGCTCCGGATTCTCGTGGAAATGTTTGAACAGCGCCTTGAGATTGGCGTCGTAATCCATAGCGATGTCAGCGCTGAGGTCCGTCTGCGCGAGCGCCGGCGCGGTAAAAGCGAGCGCGACGGCGGCGATGAACGATGCGGCGGTTTTGCATTTCATAGGATTGCCCTCCAGACCCGAAATGGCGACGATACATTCTAGGATCCATCAAGCCGAAAGCGCAATGCGCCGCGATTGCTTCGGCGCTGGCGTTTCATGCGTAGGGATTAACGATTTCCAGATCGCCGAAACGCCGGCCGGCCTGCAAATCCTCCGAATAGAGAATTGCCGCGCCGCTCATCTCCCCCGCGGCGACGATATTGGCGTCGTAAATATGAAACCGATGGCGTTCGGCGATTTCGACGGCGCGCGCCTGAATGTCGGGAGTCAGGGCCGTCACTTGGCACAGACGCCGAAAACCCGAAATATGGTCGCGTACTAACGGCCAACTCATTTCCAGTTTTCGCTGCGCAGCGCTTATAAATTCATTCAGCACCTGAACATTGATAATCGGCGCTTTCTCCAGCAAGCCGCGCGAGATCCGCGATTTGGAGGGCTCGGTTTTTGTGGCGAAATAAATAAGGACGTTTGTATCAAGAAATATCTTTGCCACGGCGGTGCAGCTCTTCACGATCGAATTTGTAATCTTCAGGAAGCTCTCCCAGACTCCCTTGCAGACGATTCAGCATCTCCTCGATCGACTCCTGTTTTTCCACCCTGACCTTGCGGGCGTGTGCGCTGTTCTTTTTTTCGTCTTTCGTCACGAACTCGATTCTGTCGCCTTCCTTAAGGCCGAGCTTTTTCACCAGCGCCGCAGGCAATCTTACGGCGAGCGAGTTGCCCCATTTGGAGACCTGCATGCCCATGGATAGACTCCTGTGGATATACATATTGCAATGTATATCATCCATCGCTGGAAATCAAGAGTCTTCCCCCAACGCATCCATCACCGAGAAGATATCCTTGTCGCCGCGCCCGCACATGTTCATCAAGAGGATCGCGTTGCGGTCCATGCTGCTGGCTTTGTCGACGGCGCGGGCGAGCGCGTGGGCGGGCTCCAGCGCAGGGATAATCCCCTCCAGCCGCGAGCATAGCTGAAAGGCTTCGAGCGCCTCGTCGTCGGTCGCCGAAATATATTTGACGCGGCCGGTCTCATGCAGCCAGGCGTGCTCGGGTCCGACGCCGGGATAGTCGAGCCCGGCCGAGATCGAATGCGCGTCGGTGATCTGGCCGTCTTCGTTCTGCAGGAGATAGGTGCGGTTGCCGTGCAGCACGCCCGGCCGGCCGCCGGTGAGCGAGGCTGCGTGCTTGCCCGTCTCCACCCCCAAACCGGCTGCCTCGACGCCGATGATTTCGACATCGAGATCATCAAGGAAGGGGTGAAAAAGGCCGATGGCGTTCGAGCCGCCGCCGATGCAGGCCATGAGACAATCGGGAAGCCGGCCTTCGGCTTCCATTATTTGTTCTTTCGCCTCGCGCCCGATCACCGACTGGAAATCCCTGACCATTGCCGGATAGGGATGCGGGCCGGCCGCCGTGCCGATGATGTAGAAGGTTTCGGCGACATTGGTGACCCAGTCGCGAAGCGCCTCGTTCATGGCGTCTTTGAGGGTGGCCGTTCCCGAAGTCACCGGCACGACCTCCGCGCCCAGAAGCTTCATGCGGAAGACGTTGGGCTTTTGCCGCTCCACATCGGTCTCGCCCATATAGACGACGCAGGGCAGGCCGAAGCGTGCGCAGACCGTCGCCGTGGCGACGCCGTGCTGGCCGGCGCCGGTTTCGGCGATGATCCGGGTCTTGCCCATACGGCGCGCCAAGAGGATTTGCCCGACGCAGTTATTGATCTTGTGCGCGCCGGTATGATTGAGCTCGTCGCGCTTGAAATAGATCTTCGCGCCCTTGCCCTCGCCGGCCATACCGCGGCAATGCTCGGTCAGCCGTTCGGCGAAATAGAGCGGGCTCGGCCGTCCTACGTAATGCTTCAGGTAATACGCGTAGTCCCGTTGAAACGACTCGTCTTTCCTGGCCGAGTCGTACTCGTCCTCGAGGGCGCGGATGAGCGGCATCAGGGTTTCGGCGACAAAGCGGCCGCCGAACTTTCCGAAGCGGCCCTCTTCGTCGGGACCGGCGCGATAAGTGTTGGGCTGTTTCAAGAGTTTGGGCCTTCGTACTACCGCCCATCCATAGACGCGCGGGCGGTCTTGATAAAGCGCGCGATCTTGTCCGGGTCTTTCTGGCCCGGCGCGCGCTCGACGCCAGAGGAAGCATCAACGCCGAAAAAGCCCGGTATGGCTTTGGTCGCCGCAATCGCCGCTTCAACCGTTTCGGGCGTCAGGCCGCCGGCCAGCAGCCAGGGAGCATCGCTTGCGTAGGAGCCAAGCGCCGACCAGTCGAACGCCGCCCCGTGGCCGCCAGGCCGGTCCGCACCCTTGGGCGGGGCCGCGTCGAACAACAGCATGTCGGCGCAGTCGGCGAATTCGCCGGCGCGGCCGACATCGTTCGGCCCGGAAATCGCCAGCGCCTTGATGATTTCGATGCCGAATTCGGCACCAATTTCGGCGACGCGCTCAGGCGTTTCGTCGCCGTGAAACTGGAAATGGGTGAGGAACGGCGCCGCCTCCGCAAGCTGTTTCTCGCCGGCGTCGACAAACAGGCCGACGAATTTGGGCGGGTCAAAGCCTTCGTCGTAAGCAGCTTGTTTGACTTCCGTAACGATATCGCCGGCGGCGTCGGGCGTCACCGCGCGCGGGCTTTTGGCGTAGAACACAAAACCCAGCATGTTCGCGCCGCCCGCTGCAGCGGCGATCGCCGTGTCGGTCTCGCGCAACCCGCAAATCTTGATCAGCGCCATGTCCCGCCCTTCCGCGGCGCAGCCTGCGCGAGACTTCGAAACGGCTGGTGCGCCCTCGCGACGATGCAATGTGACAGCCGGGTCATTTCTGATCGCTGATCTCGGTCATTGGCGGGTCGGGGTTTTTGGGCGCCGCGTCTTTCATGACCCGTTCAAGATCTTTCTTGAGCGCCTTGAGTTCGCGGCGCTCGGCCCGAGCCTTACGCCGCGCCGGCCGGCCCGACGCCCACATCCCGGCCGCGCCGGCGCCGACGCCGATAAAGATCGCCGCCATCAGCCAGAACCACAACGGAAAGGCCGGGGTCGCAATTGCTGGCGCATCCTGGGAAAACGGATCCAGGCTTATCGAAACCGGCTGGCGGTTGGCGGTCAGAAAAGCCACGACAATGAGCGCCAGCGCCGCCCAGACAAGACGGGAAATCCACTTTTTCATGAGCGAGGATGTGCCACTTTTGCGCCTTTCAGGCAATCGCGCCGTACGCCAGGGCTAGCTTGCCGGCGGGCCGGCGTTGGCCTGCGGGGAAAAGCGGCCCTCGCGGTTGAGCCGGTCCCTCAATTCCTTGCCGGCTTTGAAAAACGGCGCCCATTTTTCGTCGATGCACACCGGCTCGCCGGTGCGCGGATTGCGCCCGGTCCGGGCCGGACGGTGTTTGACGGAAAAAGCGCCGAACCCGCGAAGCTCAACCCGGTCGCCGCGCGTCAGCGCCTCAGCGATTTCGTCGAATACGATGGAGACCATGCGCTCCACATCGCGGTGATAAAGATTCGGATTTTCGTCGGCGATTTTCTGCACGAGCTCCGATTTGATCATTTCTCATCCCCAGCCCTTAGCGTCCCGGTCCCCCCGGGCGGCGCGCAGTTAAACCAAAACTCATGCGAATTCAGGGGTTTAACACTGACAAATGCGCCGTGCGGCGTCAAGGCGCTTCTCTCGGGCGCGCAAGGGCGATATGGCTTCGCCCATGAGCCGCGACCGCGCAGACGAGACCTCCTTCGGATTTAGCACCGTGCCCGCCGATGAAAAGGCCCGGCTTGTGCGCGGCGTCTTCGACTCGGTGGCCGATAATTACGACCTGATGAACGACCTGATGTCGGGCGGCGTGCACCGAATCTGGAAGTCGGTCCTGCTCGACCGCCTCGCGCCGCAGCCCGGGCAGGCGCTCGTGGACATCGCCGGCGGCACCGGCGACATCGCGCTTGGTTTCCTGAAACGCGCCGACGACCGACCCAATGCAGACGCGCGCCCGCAGGCGCGCGCGATCGTCTGCGACATCAATCATGAAATGCTCAAAGCCGGACGCGCGCGCGAAGACGCCGCCCCTTTCGAAGACAGGTTCTCGCGCGTTTGCGGCGACGCGCAACTGCTGCCGCTGCCGGATCGTTCCGCCGATGTTTATACGATCGCTTTCGGCATCAGAAACGTCACCGACATGGACGCCGCGCTTCGGGACGCTTATCGGGTGCTGAAACCGGGCGGGCGTTTCGCCTGTCTGGAATTTTCCCATCCGGTTACGGACGGATTGCAGAACATCTATGACGCCTATTCGTTCAACGTCATCCCCTGGCTTGGAGAGAAGGTCGCAAAGAACCGGGAGTCCTATCAGTATCTTGTCGAATCGATCCGCCGGTTTCCCGCGCAGGACGCTTTCGCCGCGCGCATCCGCGCCGCGGGGTTTTCGCGCGTCGCCTATGAAAACCTCACCGGCGGCGTGGCGGCGCTGCACACAGCCTGGCGGATTTAGGACGCGCGACGTGCGAACCGAGCCATGATCGCTGCATTGTTCGATTTCTTCCGCCTTGCGCGCGCCGGCTTTACGCTGGCGCGCCATGATGCGCTCGTCCCGCGTGAGTTCGCCCATCTCGCCCCGGGCCCCATGCGTGCGTTCGCGGCGATGTTTCGCATCGGCGCCAGGACCCGCGAAGACGGCCGCAAACTGCGGCCGGGAGAACGTCTCGCCCATGCTTTCGAGCGGCTGGGGCCGGCTTACGTGAAGCTCGGCCAGTTCATGGCGACGCGGCCCGACATTATCGGCTTCGAAATGGCCGGCGACCTCGGCCGGCTGCAGGACAAGATGCCGACCTTCAGCCAGGACGCCGCCCGGCGCGAGATCGAGGCGGCTTTCGGGCGGCCGGCTTCCGATCTCTTCGAAAGCTTTCCCGAACCGATCGCCGCGGCGTCCATCGCGCAGGCGCATCGGGCGCGCCTCAAGACCGGCGAGGAAGTCGCCGTCAAAATCCTCCGTCCACGGATCGAACAGAAAGTCGCACGTGAATTCCGCGCGTTCACGCGCGCCGCCCGCGCAATCGAAGCTGTCTCGAAATCCGCCCGCCGGCTTGAGCCGGTCAAATTCATCGACACGCTCAAAGCCACGGCCGCCGTCGAACTCGACCTGCGGCTTGAGGCCGGGGCCGCTTCCGAACTCGCCGAGAACCTTAAAGACCAGCCCGCCATTCGCATTCCGAAGGTGATCTGGGAATTGACGGCGCGCCGCGTTTTGACCATCGAATGGATCGACGGAACGCCGCTCGGCGATCTCGACGCGCTGGACGCGCGCGGGATCGACCGCAGGAAACTGGCCGAAGAAGTCATCCGCGTGTTTCTCACCCAGGCGCTCAGGACCGGTTTTTTTCACGCCGACATGCACCAGGGTAATCTGATCGTCGACGGCGGCGGCCGGCTGGTGCTGATCGATTTCGGCATTATGGGCCGGCTCGACGAAGCTGCGCGGCGCACCTTCGCCGAAATCATTTACGGATTCATATCCCGCGATTACAGGCGCTGCGCACAGGTTCACATTAACGCCGGCTACGTGCCGGCGCATCACTCAGTCGATTCGTTCGCGCAGGCGCTGCGCGCAGTCGGCGAACCGCTTTACGGACACAGCGCCGCCAATGTGGATATGAGCCGGGTGCTGCAGCAGCTCTTCGACGTCACCGCGCTTTTCGACATGCATCTCAGGCCCGAGCTGGTGCTGCTACAGCGCACCATGGTGACGGTGGAAGGGGTTGCGCGCATGCTCGACCCGGCCGTGAATATGTGGGAGGCCGCAACGCCGGTGGTGCGCGCCTATATCGGCGACAGCCTCGGCCCGAAGGCGAAGGCGCGCTCGCTGCGCGACGCCGCCTTGAAAGCCATCGAAATCGCCCCGCGCCTGC
>JBHHVZ010000084.1:0-12506 GCA_046756245.1 Parvularculaceae bacterium | reverse complement strand
AATCGTATCGTGCGCGCAAGTCTTCAAGCGCCGCGTTCAAGCTTTGTTCGAGCCGGTCGTGAAAGGCGGGCTTAGAAGGCGCGCGCGGCGGGGCGCATGAGCCGGCGAGACAGAGTCCCGCCGCCATAATAAGGGCGCCGATCAGACGCCTTGTCTGCGCCCGGCCCGACCGCGCGCCGGACCTTGTTGACGCCGGATTTACACCGTCCCGAACCATTACAATCTCATATATGAACTAATATGTTCATATATGAACTCTAAAGCCGTCTTGAGCCGATGGCAACTGCAAATCCGCTTGGCCGGCTTATTCCTTGTCCGGGCCGGTGGCGATGGTCAATACGAGGGCGTCTTCGTCGCTCACCGAAATCATGCCGTGCGGCATGGCCGAGTCGATGTAAATCGCTTCGCCTTTGGCGAGCCTGATCGGTTCATAAAAGGCGGTGTGAAACTCGATTTCGCCTTCAAGCACGAGGTCGAATTCCTCGCCCGGATGCGACGGGAGCTCGCCGAATTCCTCAATCGAATGCGCTTTAATGCGCACCTGGCAGGGCACCATGCGTTTCTGACGAAACTGGCCGCAGAGATAGCGTGTTTCGTAAGCGCGGGTGTCGAACGGTTCGCTCGCGCCCAGACGGTCGCGGACGCAGCGGCCCATCACCACAATGTCTTTGGGCGGCCTGGAATCGGTCCGGAAAAACTCCTCCACGTCGACGCCGAGGCCGCGGCTGAGATCGACCAGCTTGTCATAGGTCAGCGATACGCCGGAATTTTCGACCTTATATAAGGTCGAGCGGGAAATGCCGGTAAGCGCGCTTACTTCGTTCAAACTCAAACCCGCGCGTTTTCTTACGGCCGCGAGGCGCAGGGCGAGGTTGGATTTCTGCTTCGCCGTTTTTCCGGCGTCGACTTTCGGTGACTTTCTGCTCGCGGTCATGACACCCTTGTAGTTTTCCGCCGTCGCCGGTGCGCGACAATGCTGGTAATATATTACACAATCCGGCGAAAGCGGGCAGGCCCTTGCTCCATTTGATGCAGCGCGTCCTGGCGGAAGGTGAAAAATCCGGGCTGGAGACGGCCTGCTGAATCGGTATTCATGAGGCGAGATTGAAGGACGCGGCGATGAGCGACGCATACAAAAAGGCGGGGGTCGATATCGACGCGGGCGCGCGGCTCATTAAGGCGATCGCGCCGCTGGCGCGCGCCACCGCCCGGCCCGGCGCCGACGCCGCGCTCGGCGGCTTCGGCGGCGTCTTCGATCTCAAAGCCGCCGGTTTTTCCGACCCGCTGCTGGTTTCCGGCGCCGACGGGGTCGGCACCAAGCTCAAACTCGCGTTCGAAACCGGACGCCACGACACAATCGGGATCGATCTCGTCGCCATGTGCGCCAATGACGTGCTGGCGCAGGGCGCAGAGCCGCTTTTTTTTCTCGACTATTTCGCGACCGGCGTGCTCGATGAAAAAACAGCCGAAGCGGTGGTTGCAGGAATCGCCGAAGGCTGCCGGCGGGCCGGCTGTGCGCTCGTCGGCGGCGAGACGGCGGAAATGCCGGGCATGTACGCCGAAGGCGAATACGACCTCGCGGGCTTTTGCGTCGGCGCGGTCGAGCGCGAAAGGCTTCTGCCACACGCCGTAGCAGTTGGCGACGTTACGATCGGGATCGCATCGTCGGGCCCGCATTCGAACGGTTATTCGCTGATCCGCAAAATCGTCGCCGACGCCGGTCACGATTACGCGGCCCCCGCCCCGTTCGCGCCGGACATGACGCTGGGCGAAGCGTTGCTCGCGCCGACGCGGATTTACGTGAAGGCGCTATTGCCGCTTTTCGCCGACGGGCACGTGAAGGCGTTCGCCCACATCACCGGCGGCGGGTTGCCTGAAAACGTCCCGCGCGTGCTGGGCGCGGCCCTCGCGCCGCGCTATGACGAGGCGGCGCTTACAGTCCCGCCCGTTTTCGAATGGCTGCAGCAAAAAGGTCGGCTTTCGCAGGACGACATGCGCCGCGCCTTTAATTGCGGGATTGGCGGCGTTTTGGTCGCCGCCCCCGACTCGGTCGAGGCTTGCCTCGCCGCGCTCGCCGCCGCCGGCGAGGACGCGCGCGTTATCGGCGATATCGCGGAGGCCCGCTAATTATGGCGAAAACCCGGGTCGGCGTTCTCATTTCGGGGCGCGGCAGCAATCTTCAGGCGCTGATCGAAGCGGCTGCGGTCGAGGATTATCCGGCCGAGATTGCGCTTGTCGTCTCCAACCGGCCGAATGCGCCCGGCCTCAAACACGCCGACGCGGCCGGGATCGCCCGCAAAGTCGTCAATCACAGGCGATATGAAGACCGCGCGCGCTTCGACGCCGCGATCGATGCGTCGCTGCGCGAGGCCAAGGTCGACTATGTCTGCCTCGCCGGTTTCATGCGCATCCTGACGGACGATTTCGTGCGCGACTGGCGCGGCCGGATTCTTAACATCCACCCGTCGCTTCTGCCGGCGTTCAAGGGGCTGCATGTGCAGGAGCGCATGATCGAGGCCGGCGTGAAAATCGCCGGCTGCACGGTGCATTTCGTCAGTGCGGAAATGGACGCCGGGCCCGTCATCGGTCAGGCCGCCGTTAAAGTTCTGCCAGGCGACGACGCCGACGCCCTGGCCGCGCGTATCCTCAAGGCGGAGCACAAGCTCTATCCCGCCTGCCTGAAAGCCGTCGTCGAGGGAACCGCGCGCCTGTCAGGCGGTCTGGTGATGTCTGACGCGCCGGTTCGGGCCGGCGCGCCAATGTTCAATCCGCCGATCGGCCGCGCTTGATGGCGATCTTTTTGGTCTCGCGGGCCGCTTCAGGCGGCTTCGGCAGCGTTAGCGTCAGGAGGCCGTTCGTGAACACGGCCTCGATCGTGTCCGGATCGACATCGTAGGGAAGCGGGACCGAACGGGCGAAAGAGCCATAGGCGCGCTCCTTGACGAAATAGCCGCCTTTTTTCTTCTCCTCATGCTCGGACCGCTTTTCGCCACGGATCGTCAGCACATTGTCGACAAGCTGAACGTCGATGTCGTCGTCGGCGACGCCGGGAAGTTCGGCTTCCACTTCGATCGCATCGTCGGTTTCGCGAACGTCTATTCGCGCTGACGCGTCACCCGAAAAAGGCCCGGCGCCGAACGCCGACGGCAGCCCAAACCCGGCGAACGCATCGTCGAACAGCCGGTTCATTTCATGCTGCAGCCGGAGAAACGAGTCGCCTGACGACCGCTCAGCGGGAACGTCGGACCGGTTCCGATGGAACGGCGTCAATGAACGGAACATTTCCACCTCCATTCATACAAAATTGCAGGAAACCGGCGCGGCCGGACGCGCCAAAATGCAGCACGCCCGAACCGCGCCACTCACAACAATTATGAGATAGGCGGGCCTGTTCTTCTTTCAATGCTCGCGCAAAAAAGTTTTGCGCCTGGTGTCAAAGCGCTCCGGGAAGTTTGCTGAAGAAGGCGCGCACGCGCCGTGCATTGGCGCCGAGGTCAGACCCCCCGACCCGCGATTTCGACCGAACATCGACGCGCGTCTCGCCGTCCCCTTCGGGCGTCAGGCGGACGATGAAATCGTCCTTGAAGCCGAACCAGAAGGACGTCTCCACCGCCTCGATGCGCCAGCCGGTTTCGGTTGCCGCGTCGGCGAGAATTTCCATGCCCATGGCCATGACGACCTCGCGCGCGGCGTCGGCCGTATCCTCAAGCCCCGCCTCGACGATGAGCGGCTCGATGTCAGGGAAGGCTTCGCGTTGGGACTGCGCGACGGTCATGCCCGTATCGCGAACCTCTTGGTCGCCAACATAGTCCGGCGGATTTTTGCGTTCGAATCCGGCGCCCGCGATGATTGCCGGGGGATTTTCGATGTCGGTCGTAATGTCGTGAATGAAGGGGTTGGCCTCAACAAGCTGCTTCATCTTAATCGGCGCGTAGCCGGCGACGCCCGCCGCTGCCGTTGCGGCCAGCGCCAGGACGGCGAGCCCGCCCCGGCGCGTGAACAATGCTGCAACGAAACCCAGGGCCGACAGGCCGAGGGCCGTGAATAAAGGCGACAGGGAGATCGGTCCGACGATCTGAATAGGCCTGGCGACCTTGCCGAGGATCGTGAGACCTGTGCCGTACTCCCACAGGCCGAACCGCGTGCCCGGTCCGGCGACGAGTATAGCGCCCGCCAGCGCGAGCGCGGCGAGACTGACGAGAATGATGGTGATGCGCATGGCGTTTCCTCACTCTGCTGTTTTCGCCGCCATCAGATCGAGCGCGGCCGCGGTCATGGCCTCGACCCCTGTCTTCAGGGTCGGCTCGGGGATCGGCGCGAAGAAAGGCGAATGATTAGACGGCGGCATCGGACCTTCGCCTTCTTTTGCTGCCGCAATCGCTTCCGGATCGGCCGCGCCCACCCAGAAGATGAAGCTCGGAATGTCGTCGTCCGTGCGCCCGTAAAGAGAGAAGTCCTCGCCGCCCATCACCGCCGGGACGGCGTAGACGCGCTTGTCGCCTAAATCGTTCCGGATCGCGGCGATGGTGCGGTCGGCCAATTCGGGATCGTTATAGGTCGAGGGCGTGTAATCCTGTTCGATCTTGACGACCGGCAGAAGATCTTCCGGCAGCCCCGCCGACAACGCTTGCGCGCGCGCGATCCGCTCGATGCCGGACAGGAGCTTCTGGCGCACGTCGTCGGAATAGGACCGCACGGTGATCTTGAGGTGCGCCTCGTCGGGAATGATGTTGTGCTTGAACCCGGCGTGGATGGCGCCGACGGTGACGACGCCGGCTTCCTGCGGATCGAGTTCGCGCGCGACCAGCGTTTGGAGCGCATTGATGATTTCAGCGGAAAGAACGATCGGATCCTTGCCGAGATGCGGCGTCGAACCGTGGGCGCCGACGCCTTTCACATGGATGTCGACGCTGTCCACATTAGCGAGCGCCCAGCCCGACGTGTAGGTGACGGCGCCGGCCGGATCGCGGCCCGTCACATGCAGGGCGAGATTATAATCAGGCTTCGGAAAACGCTTGAAGAGCTTGTCTTCAAGCATCGCCATGGCGCCGAGGCCGACTTCCTCGGCCGGCTGGGCGATCATCACCAGCGTGCCCGACCACTGGTCCTTCATCGCCGCGAGACGGCGCGCCGTCCCGACCCAGATCGCCATGTGGGAGTCGTGCCCGCAGGCGTGCATGACGGGGGCTTCCTGGCCGAGATAATCGACGCTCGTGACCGTGCTGGCGTAAGAAACGCCGGTTTTTTCCTCGAGCGGCAGGGCGTCCATGTCGGTGCGGATCATCACTGTCGGGCCATCGCCGTTTTCCAGAACGCCGACGACGCCGTAACCGCCGACCCCCGGCAACACTTCGCCTGCATCGGCTTTGGCTTTCTTTTTGGTCCAGGACGAACCGACGCCGGCGGTCACGTCGAAGCCGAGGGCTTCGAGCTCTCTTGCGAGCCGTTTCGATGACTCTTTCTCCTTGAACGAAAGCTCCGGATTTGCGTGAAGATATTCGTAAAGCGCCTTCACATAGCCGTAATCGTCGGCGACGTCTTTGCGAAGCTCCGCCGAAGCAGGGGCGGCGGCCAGAAGAACAAACGCAGAAATAGCGGCGAGAATTTTCATAGTCATGCTTTCCTCTCTTTTCGCGCCGGGCTTCGGCGTTTTTGTTTAACAATCAATCATCCGCATCAATGGCGAGAATCGTTCTGAGAAGCACGTCGGCGCCGTTCGCCATGTCCTGCGCTTCGGTGAACTCTTTCGGCGAATGACTGACGCCGGCGGCGGAAGGAACGAAAATCATGCCCGTCGGAGCGATGCGCGCCATATCCTGCGCGTCATGTCCGGCGCCCGAGGGCATAGTCTTGTAACTCAGACCGAGCCCTTGGGCCGCCTTCGCAATCTTGGCGCGAATGCGTTCATCAGTAAGCGCCGGGTGGGAAGCGACGTCAATTCGCTCGAATGCAACCGAAACGGCCGTCTCTTGCGCCAACGCTCCGGCGGATTGTTCAATCGCGCTAAACAGACTCTCAATCTTCGCCGTTTCGAGATCGCGAATTTCAAGACTCATTTCGACGCGTCCCGGTATGACGTTGGGCGCGCCGGGAAACGCCTCGATGCGGCCCACCGTCGCCACATGGCGGCCGGGCGTCTCCACCGCCGTCGCATTGACGATCTGAATGAGCCTGGCGGCGGCGAGGAGCGCGTCATGCCTTCTGTTCATGGGCGTAGTGCCGGCGTGGTTCGCAACGCCGGTGATCGTCACGTCCCACCACTCGATGCCGACGATTCCTTCAACGACGCCGATGTCGATATCTTCCTCGTCCAATACGGCGCCCTGCTCGATATGAACTTCGAGGAACGCCTTGAGCGCGCCCGATTTAACGACGTCGCGATCGATCGCATCCGGATCGCCGCCGATCTTTTTTATCCCCTCGCGAATAGTAATGCCGGCATTGCTTGTTACATCGAGCGTCTCCGGCCGCATTGCGCCGGTCAATGCGAGGCTGCCCACGAGACCGCCTTCCTCGTTGGAGAAAATGACGACCTCGAGCGGACTGCGCGTTTCGACGCCGGCGGCGTTTAACAGATCGATCGCTTCCATTGCGGCGATGACGCCTACATCGCCGTCGTAATTGCCGCCGCCGGGAACGGAATCGATATGCGAGCCGAACATGATGGGCTTGGCGCCGGGCGCGGTTCCGGGACGACGCCCGCGTATGTTTCCGCCCGCGTCGATACGCACATCCTGAAGCTTCAAAGCGCGCATCAGATCCATCGCCCAGGCCCGCGCATCGAGATCGGCCCGGGAATAAGCGACGCGGTCGACGCCGCCGTCGGCGTTGGCGCCGAACCTCGAAAGCGCCTCGATGCGCGCGGCCATGCGCGCAGCGTCGGCGCGGGGCGGGGCGGCGTCGGACAGCGCCGGCGTCGCAGCGCCAATCACCGACAGAGTTGCAACCAGTCCAAACGCCAGGCGCATCGGCATTATTCCGTCTCCTCGTCTTCGAGTTCAAATCCCGCAACGGGCATAGGCCCCGGCGGGACGCCGAGCCGTTCTTTTTCCGCCGCGACCATGGCTTTTATATCGGCGCGCAGCGCGGCGCCGTCATAGACAACGCCATCCTTGATAACGATGTCGACGCCGCCGACGCGGACGGGCGCGCCGGTCTCGGGATCGAGCTTGATATGGCCCGACGCGTAAAGCACCTTCAGATTGGCGAGCGGGTTTTCGCCGACGACGACGAAGTCGGCCTTCTTGCCGACCTGGATCGAGCCGATTTCGTCGGCCGCGTCGAGAATTTGCGCGCCGACGAGCGTAGCGGCGCGGATCACCTCGAGCGGGTGAAAGCCGGCCTCGCGCAGCAGTTCAAGCTCCTGAACATAGCCGAAGCCGTAGGTCGAATAGATATAGCCGGCGTCCTCGCCGACCCCGACCCTGCCGCCGCGGTTCTTGTAGTCGTTGATGAACCGCATCCACAGCCTGTAGTTTTCGCGCCAGGCGACCTCTTCTTCCGTACCCCAATCGAACCAGTAGGAGCCGTGGGCGTTGCGGTCGGGCTGGAAGAACGCCCACAGCGTCGGCATGGTGTATTCGTCGTGCCATTCGGCCCGGCGCGCGCGCATCCAGTCGCGGCTCGCCATATAGATCGTGAATGTCGGGATGATTCCGAAATCGCGGCTCAAAAGCTTTTCCGTTACTTCGCTCCACGTCTTGCTTCCCGGCTTCGCGGCCTGTTTCCACAGGCGGCCCGCCTCGCCGAAGCGATGTTGTTCGTTCTGATAGACATAATCGGCAGGGTAATCCTGCAGAACGCGGTCCTCGAACAAGGCCTCAGGCAGGCCGTACCAGTGCTCCATCGAGCCGAGCCCGTGCGCCGAGGTGTCGAGCACATCGGCGTGCGCGACGTCGAGCTGGGCGTGGTGCATGGTGGTCTTGAGGCCCTGCTTTTTCGCCTCCTCAAGGCCCGCCCACAATATCTCTTCCGGCGCGCCGAAGAATTTGACGCCCTTGGCGCCGTCCCGTTTCAACCGGCGAATTTTCGCGCGCGCTTCGGCGGGCGTGTCGACCTCGCCGGCCGACCAGCCGCGAAACACCGGATAGGGATAAATCCGCGGCGCAGTGATTTCGTTTCGCTCGCTCGCGCGAGCGAGGTCGGCTGTCCATTTCGCGCCGCGATCATTGCCGAGTTCGCGCACAGTCGTGATCCCGTGCGCCAGCCACAATTTGAAAATGTATTCCGGCGGCACGGCCTGGCCTGAATCGAGGGAATGGATGTGGCCGTGCAGATTAATAAAGCCCGGCAGAATGTAACGGCCGGAAACATCGATTTCGCGGTCGCCCGCCTTCGGCCGTTTCGCCGGATCGACCGGAAGACCCGGCGCGCCGACTACAACAATTTCGGCGATGCGGTCGTTTTCGACGACAATGTCGACGGGCCCCTGCGTCGGCGCGCCCGACCCGTCGATCATATAGCCGCCGCGCAGGATCAGCCGGTCATAGGGTCCCCCGCCTTCCTCGCGGGCGGGAACGTCCTGCGCGAGCGCCGCCCCGGCCGACATGGCCGCGACCAGTAAAATACCGAGATAGATTGCAAGCTTTTTGACGCGCGCGGCCAATCCGCCCCTCCCGAGAATCGACCGCCGCATCCTAGGCCAATGTCTGAAGCGGACAAGCTTTCCGACTGTTCACATTTCACGGCTTGACTACATTCGTAGTCGTCAATAATGATCGATGATTACAGGCGTAGTCAACGCGAGGTGTTATGCACCATAAAATCACCCAGGCCGAACTCGACGTCATGGACGTGCTATGGCGTGAATCGCCGCTGGCGGCTTCGGATGTCGCCGAGCGGCTTAGCGCCCGCAAGGCGTGGAGCGCGCGCACGGTCAAAACCCTTCTAAGCCGGCTCGCCGAAAAGGGCGCGGTCGCCCATGAGCCCGACGGAAGGCGCTATCTCTATCGTCCGCTTGTGAGCCGCGCGCGCTACGCAGGCAAGGCTGCGCGCACGCTTGTCGACCGGCTATTCGACGGCCGCGCCGCGCCGCTTGTGGCGAACCTCGCGGAAACCGGCGCGCTCACCGACGAAGACATCGCCGAGCTCGAAGCCCTGCTTGAGGAGTTGAAACGTGACGGCGAGTAGCATTCTCGGCTGGCTGTTCGAAACGTCGCTTGCCGTCAGTATATTGATTATTCTCGTGCTGGCGCTGCGCCGTCCCGCAGCGCGCGTTTTCGGACCGGAAGCGGCCTATCTTATGTGGCTGGCGCCGCTCGGGCGGCTGTTCATGCCCGAGCTTTCGATTCTTCCGGCGCCGGCGATCGATGCGGCGTCGCTCGAAGCCTCGCCAATAGGTGTGGCGTTCGCAGCGCCGGTCGCGGCTGAGCCGGCCGGATTTAGTCTTCCGGACCTTGCCGTTCCTGCTTTGATCGTCTGGGCGGCGGGCGCCGCTGCATTCCTCCTCTGGCGTCTCGCCGCGCAGAAACGTTTCCTGCACCGTGCTAGAGCCGACTCTGACCCGCCCTCTCAAGCGCTTCTCGCCGAGGCGAAGGTCGTCGCCCAAAAACGCGGGCTCAAACGCGCCTTCGATTTGCGCATTATGCACGATGAAACCGGCCCGCTGGTCGCCGGATTTTTCAGGCCTGCGATCCTGCTGCCGCGTTCCTTCGCGCACGGATTTACGCCCGAAGAACGCCAGATGGCGCTCGCTCACGAGTTCGCGCATATCGCGCGCGGAGACCTCTTCGTCGCGCTTGTCGCGCTCGTCTTCCGCGCGCTGCAATGGCCGAACCCGCTCGCCCATACCGCCTACAAACCGTTCCGCGCCGATCAGGAAGCCGCCTGCGACGCCGCCGTGCTGGCGCGTTGCAAAAGCTTTCCCGACGCGCCCCACGCCTACGCCGCCGCCATCGTCAAGGCCGCGCGCGGACGCGCCGCCGCGCCCGCCGGCGGCCTGTCGATCGCCCACCATGTGAAGGAGAGACTGATGCTGATGAAAGCCAACCGCGTCCGGCCGGTCGCCGGCAGGATCGCCGCCGCGACATTGATCGCAACCGGCCTCGCCGCAAGCGCAAGCTACGGCTACGCCGCCGACAAGAAGAAAGTCAAGGCCGACGACGGGGTTAAAGTCGAAAAAACCGTCGACGTCATGCGCGTCGTCGTCGACGGCGACGATGAGAGAGCGATCAAAATGAAACGCATGTTCTTCGTCGGCGATGACATCGATGTTGACGCCGATGTCGTCTCGGACGGCGAGCCTCATGTCTGGGTGTTCCGGACGGACAAGGACGCCGACGCCCGCGTCATGACTTTTTCCGGCGGCGGCGTGCGTTCCATCCCCTTTGCCGGCGACTGCAGCGTAACCGAGGGCGAGCCGTCCGTGCTGAAATTCAGCGAAGAAGAAGGCGACGAAAAGCATACGACCTTCGGCGTCGTCTGCGTTTCCGGCGATGAGGCGGCCGATCCGGCGAAAACCGCCGAAGCCCTGCGCAAGGCGATCGACAAGATGGAGGCCGACGCCGCCAGGGAAGCCGAGCGCCGCGCCCGCACGATCGCCGGCTTGCGCGAGCAACTCAAAAAACTTGAGGAAAAGGCGAAGGCCGAGAAGAAAGAGAAAAAGGCGAAATAGACTTCTTTGCGACAGCCGTTTCAAAGGCGAACAGAGGGATTTACTATCGTATTCATGTATTAATACATGAATACGATAGTGTCATAATGCGCATAGCGGGTTTCTGACGCAACGCCGTCGAAGCGCATCTCGCTACGCCCACGCCTCGCCGATATGCGAATAGGCGACGCCGCCGTCGACCGCGAGCGTGTCGCCGACCACATAGTCGCCCGCCTTCGAGGCCAGAAAGACCGCCGCGCCCGCCATGTCCTCGGCGCGGCCGATGCGCTTCGCCGGAACCATCTTCGCGACCTGCTCGCCCATGTCGCGCGCCGCGCGGTTCATTTCCGACGCGAAAGCCCCGGGCGCGATGCCGGAAACGCAGATATTGTCCTCGATGAGGCGCGCCGCCATTCGCCGGGTCAGGTGAATGACCGCCGCTTTCGACGCCTGATAGGGATAAGTCTCCCACGGATTGATCTTGATCCCGTCGATGGAGGCGATGTTGACGACCTTGGCGGGCTTTTCCTCGCTCGCTGCTTCTTTCAGCAACCCGTGAAGCTGTTGCGTCAGAAAAAAGAGCGACTTGACGTTGAGGTCCATCACCTTGTCCCAGCCGCTTTCGGGAAATTCGTCGAACGGCGCGCCCCAGGCCGCGCCGGCGTTATTGACCAGAATGTCGAGGGATTTTTCATGCGCGCCGTAAGCCTCGGCGAGCGTCTTGCAGCCTTCGACGGTCGAGACGTCCTGCGGCAGTGCTATGCACGCGCCTTCCTTTGAAAGCTTCGCCGCCGCCGCTTCGCACTGATCCGCCTTGCGCGAGGAGATATAGACCTTCGCGCCATGGGCGACGAACCCCCGCGCGATCATTTTTCCAATACCGCGCGAGCCGCCGGTGATGAGGGCGGTGCGGCCTTCGAGTGAGAATAGGGATTTCATCATGGGCGGGCTCCACCTAATCAGGTGACTATGAACACGCCTTATAGATACCCGAATGTGAGGTCACACGACGAGCGGAAATAGCAGTTTTGTTTCTCTCCACAATTTTCGTTCCGCGCCCCGCAAAGGAACTGTCATTCCGGGACCGTCTCCGACGGGATCCGAAATCCAGAATTTGAATCTGTTTGACGAGCACTGGCGCTACCCATTCCAGTAGTACGCTGCAAACTGCAACCCTTTGAGGATAGAAAACTGCTCGTGTACAGTGCCTTTCGCTGGTGGCGGAAGCGCGTCACGTATCTGTTGCATGAACTCCTTTCCAGTCATGATCCGTCCCCCTGCCAAGTGCGTCCGGGTACGCGCGCCCGCGTTAAGCAGTAGTGCGATCTGGTCCAAACTCTTGGGGATATCCAAGTGGCTGAATAGCTCGTGGGCGTGCTGCCGCCCCACCTTGAACTTCTTGCGGTATCTTTCCTCCCGCCGCGCCCACGAATCCGCGTCGCTCGATACCTCCACATGAACAAAGTGTCGTTTCTTGGGGTGGAACGCCACAACGTCCAGCTCCCCTTGATAGCCGCCTGCCTCGAGCTTCCCCACCAACACGTTCCGACGGATGAAATAGCCCTTGTACTCGTACCACTCCCCGACCAGTTGCTCTAAGAAGTTAGCCATCGGTCTTCTCCGCTTAACCCTCCAGTTGCCGGCGTTGAATGGTGTATTGCGCTTCTACGATACTACGACACCTACCCCGCCGGGGCCCCGAATTTCTCCCGCCACTCTGCCACCTGTTCCTCTTCGATCTTTTTGAACAGCACGTCGGGCGGGGTGAATTCATGGCCGGGTTTCAGGACTTCGAGCGCCGCGCCGGCGGAGGAAGGCCAGCGGCCAGCGGCCTCAGGATCGAGCCCGAAAACCCTGAACATCTTATCGGCCGTGAACGGAATGACCGGGCGCGACAGCGCCGCGTAAAGCACGA
>JBHHVZ010000083.1:0-12704 GCA_046756245.1 Parvularculaceae bacterium | reverse complement strand
GACGTCTTCGCGCTCGACGACGACGCGGCGCCGGCTGAACGGCGTTACGCCGCCGCTGAACTCGAATCGGCCCGCGGCGAAGGCTACGAGGCGGGCGCGCGCGACGCGGCTGTCCGCGAAGAGGCCGCGCAAACCGCGCTTCTCGAAACGATAGCCGCAGCGCTCGGCGACCGCCGAAACGATTATGAAGCCGCCCTCGCCGCGCACAGGCAGTCATTGAATGCGGCCGCCGCCGCGATCCTCAAGCGGTTTTGCGAAAAACTCGCGCACGCGCGCGAAATCGAGATCGCCGAAGACCTTGTCGACCGCATCGCCGGCGGCGAACCGGACGGCGCGCCCGCGACGCTCCGGCTCAATCCGGAAAGTCTCTCGCGGCTGCGCGCGACGCTGACAAAGACGCTGAAAGCCCGCGGCCTCGAAACTTTTATCGCGCTCGCCGCTGACAGCGCGCTTCAGCCCGGAGAAGCGCGGATCGACTGGCGCGGCGGCGCCGCCAGCCGACGCCTCGACACCGCGTTCCGGGAGATCGACGCCATTATCGAAAGCGCCGCGCCGTCGGGCGCGCGAACGCCCGGTAATCACGCGTCAAACGCAACGCCCGATTCTGACACGGAGAGTTTCTCATGAGCGCCCAACCCGAATCCGCCCGCGACGACGACGCCATGCTGCCGGAGCTGTCGGCGCAGACCGAGCCGGCTGGCCAAACCGTCGAATCTGAAAACGCGCCCGTCAAACCGCTTCAGTCCGTCCAGGACGTGCCGGTGACCATATCGGCCGTTCTCGGCAAGACGAAGATCGACGTCGCCTCGCTGATGAAACTCGGCAAGGGCGCTGTCATCGAGCTTGACCGCAAAGTGGGCGAACCGATCGACCTTTACGTCAATGAGCGCCTGATCGCGCGCGGCGAACTTGTAATGGCGGACGGCGCGCTCGGCGTCACCATGACCGAAATCGTCAAGGACGACGACCTTTAACCGGCAGGAGCGGAGCGCATGCGGCTTTTGATCATCGGCGAACATTCAAGCGAGCTTTCTTCGGCCGCCAAGATGGCCATGAATCGCGGCGCTCGGGTCGCGTTCGCGCCCGATATCGACGCCGCCCTTGACGCCCTGCGCAAGGGACAGGGCGCGGATCTCCTGATGATCGACGTCAGGCAGGATACGGGCCGCCTCATCGGCGCGCTCGAGGCCGAGCGCATCGCCGCGCCGGTCGTCGCCTGCGGCGTCAAGGCAGACGCCGACGCCGCGGTCGCCGCCATCCGCGCCGGCGCCAAGGAATATATTCCCCTGCCGCCGGACGCCGAGCTCATCGCGGCGGTGCTTGAAGCGGTCGCCGAAGAATCGAGCGACATGATCGTCGCCGACCCGGCGATGAAAAAGGTGATCGCGCTCGCCGATCAGGTTGCGGCGTCGGAAGCCTCGATCCTCATCACCGGCGAGTCCGGCGTCGGCAAGGAAGTGATCGCAAAATATCTTCACGCCCGGTCGCGCCGCGCCGACAAGCCGTTCATTTCCATCAACTGCGCCGCCATTCCGGAAAATCTTCTGGAGTCGGAACTATTCGGACACGAGAAAGGCGCCTTCACCGGCGCCGTGGCGCGCCGCATCGGCAAATTCGAAGAAGCCAACGGCGGCACGCTGCTGCTCGACGAAATTTCCGAAATGGATCCGCGCCTGCAGGCCAAGCTCCTGCGCGTGCTGCAGGAGCGCGTCGTCGACCGCGTCGGCGGCTCCAAACCGGTGAGGATCGACATCCGCGTCATTGCGACGTCAAACCGCGATCTCGCCGAGGAGGCCCGAAAAGGGGCGTTTCGCGAGGATCTTCTGTTCCGGCTGAACGTCGTCAATCTGCAGGTTCCGCCGCTGCGCGAGCGCCCGCTCGATGTTCTGGCGCTGGCCCGCCACTTCGCCGCCAAATACGCCAAACTGAACGGCGTTCCCGAACGGCCCCTGTCGGAAGCAGCCCAGCGCGCCGTCGCCGGCGCAGCCTGGACGGGCAATGTGCGCGAACTGGAAAACGCCATGCACCGCGCCGTCCTGCTCGCAAGCGGCGAGAAAATCGACGTCGACGCCATCAGGCTTCCCGACGGGTCCGCGCCGCGGTCTTCCGCAACAGTCGCAGCCAGCGAAGAAAGCAGCGAGAGTCTGGTCGGGCGCACCGTCGCGCAGGTCGAACAGCAGCTCATTTTGCAAACGCTCGATCACTGTCTCGGCAACCGCACGCACGCGGCGAATATTCTCGGCATCTCGATCCGCACGCTCAGAAACAAGCTGAAACAGTATTCGGATGAGGGCGTCGCCGTTCCGCCGCCGGGCTCGGAACGGGCGGCGGGTTGACATGGCTTTGTCCCTCACATTGAAACATGGGCCGATTACCAATGGCGCAGGAAGATGTTCCTCCCCCGTTTACGGGGGAGGTGTCGAGCGGCGAAGCCGCGAGACGGAGGGGGTAGAGTTATCCGCTTGTATTGAACGCAAAAATTTTCACAGCCCAATCCCCCTTCGACCCGCGCCTGACGGCGCGGGCCACTTCCCCCGCAAGCGGGGGAAGAACAAGGCCGTAAGCGATCACCTTGCCATAAACGAAGATAGTCGCCGTCGTCGCTATAAGCTGGAGCATTCAGTCAATGTCTGAAACCGCCGCGCGAACGACAGGCTTTTCGTGGCCCTCGCCGGCGGCATTGAAAGGCGCGCTGCGCGGCGACGTGCTGTTCGCCGGCGGCATCATCGCCATACTGGCGCTTCTTGTGCTGCCGACGCCGCGCTGGCTTCTCGACATATTGCTCGCGAGTTCGATTACGTTCGCCGTGACAGTGCTGATGACGGCGCTTTTCACCAGGAAGGCGCTCGAATTTTCGACCTTCCCGTCGATCCTCTTGATTGCGACCATGCTGCGGCTTGGCCTCAATATCGCCTCGACGCGGCTGATCCTTTCGCGCGGTCACGAAGGACCGGACGCAGCCGGCCGCGTCATCGAAGCCTTCGGCGGCTTCGTCATGCAGGGCAATTACGTCATCGGCATGATCGTCTTTGCGATCCTCGTTATCGTAAATTTTGTCGTGATCACGCGAGGATCGGGGCGCATTGCAGAGGTGGCGGCGCGGTTTTCGCTCGACGCCATGCCTGGCAAGCAGATGGCGATCGACGCCGATCTCTCGGCCGGGCTCATCA
Source organism: Parvularculaceae bacterium (assembly GCA_046756245.1). Lineage (GTDB taxonomy): Bacteria > Pseudomonadota > Alphaproteobacteria > Caulobacterales > Parvularculaceae. Next base: position 9,534 of record JBHHVZ010000083.1, on the reverse strand, counting down.
CCGAAGACGAGGCCCGCGCAAGACGCAAACAGCTCGAAGACGAGTCGAACTTTTACGGCGCCATGGACGGCGCTTCGAAATTCGTCCGCGGCGACGCCATCGCCGGCCTGCTCATTACGCTCATCAACATCATTGGCGGCGTCATTATCGGCGTCGCGCAAATGGACATGACGCTTGCGGCGGCCGGCCAAACCTACACGCTGCTTACGATCGGCGACGGGCTTGTCAGCCAGATCCCGGCGCTCATTGTCTCGATCGCGGCCGGTCTGCTTGTTTCGAAAGCCGGCATCGAAGGCTCGGCGGACAAGGCAGTCGCCGAGCAGTTCGCCGAATATCCAAAAGCGCTGGCGATGGTCGCCGCCGTCCTGATGATCGCCGCTGTTCTGCCGGGGATGCCGTTCTTTCCATTTCTGATGCTGGCGGTCGCCGTCGGCTCCGTGGCTTTCAGCATTCATCGGCGCAAGGCCGCCCGCGCAGTCGCCGAACAGGCGCATGCCGAAACCACCGCGCGTCCGGCCGAGGAAGACGCCGGCGCCATGCTCGCCATGGACGATTTGCGCATCGAGCTCGGTTACGGCCTGTTGCCGCTGATCCAGGACGGTTCCGGCGGCCCGCGTCTCACGGACCAGATCCGGGCGCTTCGCCGCGCCATCGCCCAGGAGCTCGGCTTCGTCACGCCGCCAGTGCGCATTCTCGATAATATGCGCCTTGGCGCGAACGAGTATATCATCCGCCTGAAGGAACAGGAGGTGGCGCGCGGCGCCGTCAAGCCGGGTCATTTCCTCGCCATGGACCCGGGCGGGCGGCGCATCGACCTCGTTGGCGAACCGACCAAGGAGCCCGCTTTCGGTCTCGACGCCATGTGGATCGACGAGTCGCAGCGCGAATCCGCCTCGCTCAAGGGGCTTACCGTCGTCGACGCCGCCACCGTGCTGACGACGCATCTGACGGAAATCATCAAGGGCGAGGCGCCGGAGCTGTTATCTTACGCGGAGACCAAAAACCTGCTCGACAGCTTGCCCGCAAAGCACAGAAATCTTGTCAGCGATCTGATCCCGTCCGTCGCGTCGGTGACGACCGTGCAGCGCGTATTGCAGGCGCTCCTCGCCGAGCGGGTGTCGATCCGCGACCTGCCCGCCATCCTCGAGGCGATCTCGGAAGCGGCGCCCCAGTCGCAGAATGTCGCTGCGCTGACCGAACATGTACGCGCGCGTCTCGCGCGCCAGATTTGCGGCGCCATGAAAGGCGACCAGGACGCGCTTCCGATCCTGACGCTCTCGCCGCAATGGGAGCGCGAATTCGCCGAGGCGCTCATCGGCGAAAGCGAGGACCGGCAGCTCGCCATGGCGCCCTCGAAGCTGCAGGAATTCGTCGCCGCCGCGCTTCAGGCCCTGGAGCGCGCCGCCGCCGAGGGCCAGACCGCAGCGATGGTGGCCAGCGCCGGCGTCCGGCCCTTCGTCCGGTCGGTCATGGAGCGTGTCCGGCCGCAAACGGCGGTCCTTTCGCAAAACGAAATTCACGCCCATACTAAGCTCAAGAACCTGGGACAAATTTGAGCGTCAAAGTCGGATCATGATGAAATTCATCGCTTCCTCGCTCGACGCGGCGAAAAAGAAAGCGCGCCGCGCGCTGGGGAATAAAGCGGCCATCGTCTCCGTTCGCGAACTGCCGAGCGGCGACGTGGAGGTTTCGGCGTCCGACAAGCCGGCGCCCGGCGCGCCGGCGCCCGCCGAAACGCCGCCGTTCGGGTCGAAAGCGCGCGAAGCGCTCGACGAAGGCGTCTTCAAGGCGGCGGCCGGCTCGCGCCTTAACGAGTCGATCGAGCAGCGCTTTTCTGAAGACGCGCTTTCCCGTCTGCGCGGCGAACTCACGCGCGGACGCGGCGCCGGGACCGCCGACGAACGCGACCCTCTGGCCCGGGCGATGGCCGAGATCCTGCACCCCCACGGGGTTGACGAGGCTCTCTTCGCTGCGCTCGCTGACGCAGCGCGCCGCGCGCGCATCGACGACGACCTCTACCGGCTCGAAGCGGCCTTTGCGGATACGTTCACTTTCGCGCCGCTGCATTTTTCGCCGGCTGCGCCCATAATGCTCGCCGGCCCCACCGGCGCCGGCAAAACATCGTCAGCCGCAAAGCTCGCCGCCGCCTCCATAGACAATGGCGAGGCCGCCTGCATTTTGACTGCGGATGTGGGCCGGGCCGGCGCAATCGATCAGATCCGGTCTTACGGAGATACGCTGGGTGCGGAGTATTTCTTTGTCGAAACCCCGCTCGACGTATCGCAGGTCTTGCGGTCCAGGCGCCCGCACGGCGCTGTCATTATCGATACGCCCGGCGTTAATCCTTATGACGCGGGCGATCTGGCGGCGGTGAAAAGCTTCCAGGAAGCCGCCGGCGCGGAAACCGTGCTTGTCTTGCCGTCAAGCGGGGATGCGGCCGAACACGCCGACTGGGTGTTCGCATTTCGAGATTTCGGGGTGAAACGCTGCATCCTCACCAAGTTTGATTCCTCCAAGCGCGTCGGCGCGGGGCTCAGCGCCGCCTTCGCCGGCGGACTGGCGCTGGCGCATTTTTCACAGACGCCGTTCATTTCCGAGGGGCTCCTGAAGGCGAGCCCGGAATTCCTCGCGCGCCGTCTGCTCGCCGGGCGCCCCGGCCGCATGGGCTAAGCAAACATCTCACTGGAGGTCCGGCTATACGCAAAAAAAAACCCGGCGACGGTTTTCGCGACGCCGGTCGCCGGGCGAGTGGGAGGAGAATGTCGTCCGTTCAGACGCTGGCGTCGTAGATCGCGCCAAGAACCTCTTCAGCAATTTCCTGCCTCATTTCAGCGTTCAGCGCTTCGACCAGACGGACAAACTGTTCGGGCGGCCATTCCTGAATTACTTCTCCGGTGTCGCGATCGATGGCGCGGTAGACGAAAATTCCGGCCGCTTCGTTGCGCGCGATCGATAGCCGCGTATTGGCGCCGAGCGCGCGCTGCACGGCTTCGCTCGCCTTGGCGAACTGTTCCGACTGACGGGTCTCGGCTTCCTGCGCCGATTGCAGATGCGCCTGCTGCGCGTGCCGGCGGGCGTCGGCGAGTGCGGCCGTGCGCTCCTGGCCCGAACGGGCTTGAGGCGTCTGACCGTTTCTATTTTGTACCGATTCGAGGTCCATCATTCGCCCTCCCGCCGCCGTTTACCGACAGGGACAAACGGCGGCCGAAAAGCCTTTCACGTTACGCGAACAGCGCCAGGATCGAGTTCGGCGCAGCGTTCGCAATTGAAAGCGCCTGGATCGCAAGCTGCTGCTGAACCTGCAGGGCCTGCAGCCGCGAGCTTTCCCGCGCCAGATCGGCGTCGACCAGATTGCCGATCGAGATCTCAAGCGCGTCCGATACGCGGGTCAGGATCTTCTCCTGCAGATCGAGAGCGTCCGATCCCGCCGCGAGCGCCCCGGTGGCGCGGCTGACATTGTCGATCGACGCTTCAATGGCGGCGATCTCGGCCTGGGCGACCTGGGTAATCGATTCGTTCACCGCGTCGCCGTCAAGGTCTTTCGCCGCAAAGACCGTCGCGTCGGTGCTAACCGTAACATTGGCGCCGCCGACCGAAAGATCCTGAGCTGAGACCGTGATGGTCGTCGTTCCATCAATACCGGCGACAACCACGAGATTGCTTGCACCGCTATCGATGAGATTGCGGCCGCCGACTTCCGTCGAACTGACAACGCGGGTTATCTGGTCGCGCAGAGATACATATTGTTGCTCCAACACGGCCAAGTCCGCCGCTGAGAGCGATGGGTCCGCCGCCTGCGAGGCGATGGCGCGCATATCCACGAGAATGTCGGAGATCGATTCCGTCCCGGCGAGCGCCACGTCGACTGTCGATACGCCGATGCTCAGACCCTGCTGAACCGACTCGACAGATTTCAGTTCGCCGCGTTGTTTCTGCGCCAGAGCGAAAAGCGCTGGATTGTCCTTTGCGCTCGAAACTTCCAGGCCGGTCGAGACGCGGCGCTGGACGTCCTCAAGGCGCTCGGTCACGCGCGTAAGGGTTTGAAGCGCAATTAGAGCGCTGGGGTTGGTGCTGACATTGTTGACCATTGGATCTTCTCCCTTTCTGGGGTCATGACGCGGCGAGTTTTTCGCCGACAGCCGGCCGCGCTGCACACACGGCCAGCGCCAGAAAAGACGCAACAATCGCGCCGGATTCAGGTTTCGTTTACGGGCGTTAACGGAGGCGCCCAAACCCCTTCTGGCGTAAGGCGGCCTGAAGTAAGCTTAATAATCTGTAAACGGAATTTTGACCCGGTCCGGCAATTTTTGCCGGGCAATATTTTCCGATCGGGAGAAAGTTGCCTACGCCGCCGGCCGGCGCGCGGCGAGACCTTCCATGATGATCTTGTTGACGTCGACGAGCGGTTCGAGGCTTTCGCGCTTGCGCATGGCGTCGCTCGAATAGGACGCCACCCAACGGCTCAAGACGATGATCTGGGCGCGGGTTTTTTCAGGCAAAAGGTTCCGCTCGTCGGCGCAGTCCGAAGCGAGCGCGCCCCAGAGCTGACGGTTGGCGTGGACGGCTTCGATGCGCGCTTTCAAAGCGTCAGGACCGGCCGCCTCGGCCTCCATCAGGGCCCGCGTAATCTCCGAAAACGCCAGATATTCGGCCTGGCGCGGGCTCGCGACCGTCGTCTGGGTCTTGCGGTAAGCGTCAAGCGACATTGGCGAGCCTTTTTTCTTCGAACGCCATCAAGTCGCGACAGGCGACGAGCGCCTTGTAATAATCGCCGTTGGCGACATGGGCGGCGAGCTTGAGACAGTCGTCTAGCGCCTTTTTGTCGGTGATTGCTTCGGCGAACTCCATCAGACGCTTTGAATATTCCGCGCGCATATCCGTTTCGACGCGCGCGTCGAGATACATCAGCATGATCGGCAGATAGATGCGCTTGGCGGGCGTGTCGGCGTCTTCCGGCTGCATGATATCCTGCTCGCGCAGGACCGAGGCTTTGTTTTCGACGACGATGCTCGACCGGCGATCGCCGTTAACGATGACGGCCCCGTTGATTGCGACCCGCTCGCCGGGCTTGAGCGACAGTTTGAGGGCCATGGCGTTCTCACCGGCGCGGCGGTCGCGCCTTTCGCCCAACCTTAGACCGGCGAAGGTTAACGAATGCTATGCCCGAAGCAGACTCCCGGGAGGCGCGATCGGGTGCTCGCAAACCTCTATCGAGTGTCCACTCCCGATTTTAGTGAGAAAAATACAATTAATTTCAAAAGGTTATCGCAGCAACAGTTCGCGCCTTTGGGGCCAATGACGGAACCCGCCCAATCGCGCCAAATCCTGCATTTTGCAAGGGTGCGTCGGATGCGATTCGACCGTTCGTTTTCGTACATTACTCGATGCGCACGCCCGCTTATCCGTGGCTGGAAAAACAGCGATTCCAGATTGAAAAAATCGATGCGGCATAAACGCGCATTCAAATATCTGAATTGTTTTCTGTAACGCCAAATGAGTTAGATCAAATCTAATTCCGCACCCCGCCCCTTCCATAACATACGACAATCGCCAAGCATCGTCTTTATACGGTCATATTTCGGATTGCGGCGCAACTTTTCCAAAAAACAACAAAAAAACCCGTGTCTAAATGACGCATACGCATCGCTGATGGGACATTTTGTCATCCCTCGCCTGTGACGATGTATCGCGGCTAACATTCAAGTATAACTTACACAGATTGATTATGATCAATGTGAACGAAAACGCCTCATGTCTGTATACAAATGATTATGAGACCCAGCAAAAACCGTGCGTGTTCATGCGGATCTCACAGATATGAAAGAAAGGGGGCGAATATGAACCGACTGAAATTGAACCCCGCCCAAGCGACAACCTTGTTGGCGTCGTCGGCTGTATATCTGGCGTTAATGGCGCCGGCCATGGCGCAGACAAGCCACGTTTGTTCGACGGAAAGCGTCGACCGCAGCATCGAGATCATTCTGCCTGCTTATGGCAGCGCCGTCTGCAAGGTGCTCTACCGCAAGCCGGACGAAGGCGCGTCGGATCAGGCGGTCTTTCGCTCGAACGACTCGATGGCGTCCTGCGAGGAGCATGCGCAAGAGCTGATTTCCGAACTGACCGCTCAAGGTTTTGATTGCGGCGCAGGCATGCTGACGGCGCAGCGTCAGTCCGTTGACCGAAACGCGCCCGTGCAGGCGAAACCCGCTCCGAGCGTTTACCAGACCGCGCCGGCCGCGGAAGCCCCTCGCGCGCATTACAGCAGCGCCACCGATGCAAAATGGCATCTCGCCGGTTATGCGGATGCGACGCTCGCCATCACTGATCCGGAAGATGAAAGCGCGGAAACGGAATTTGAATCCGTTCAGTTCAACCCGGTTTTCCACTTTCAGTATAAGGACATCCTTATGCTCGAAGCGGAATCGGAGATTACGGTCGATGAAGAGGGAGAGACCGAATTCGAGCTTGAATACGCCCAGGCGGACCTGCTGCTGCACGACAACGCTGTGTTGGTGTTTGGAAGATATTTAAGCCCCGTGGGTCAATTCCAGGAAAGGCTGCACCCCAGCTGGATCAACAAGCTTGCAGACGCGCCTGCGGGCTTCGGTCACGACGGCGTTCAGCCTGCCACTGAAACCGGCGCGATGCTGCGCGGCGGCGTTTCGTTGGGACGATCGATCGCCACCTACGCCGTCTCCGTCGGAAACGGACCGAGCGTCAGCCACGAGGGAAGCATATCCTTCGAGTCCAAGGGCGGCGACGACAATGACGACAAGGCGATAAGCGGGCGGCTAGGGTTTCTGCCTGTCCCCTATCTTGAAATCGGCGGATCGTTCCTGGTCGGAGACGTCACCGGCGTCGCCGAACGCGAGGAAGGAGACGAACATGGCGGCGAGGAAGCCGTCGAGCCCGATCCGCTGGATGAAGACCATCTCGATCCCACCTCGGCGGAAGTCACCCTATGGGGCGCCGATGCGGCCTACACGCGTGGGCCTTGGGACGTGCGTTTTGAGTATCTGAAAGCGACCCGCGATCCGATCCATACGGCGTTCGAGGGATCGGTCGGGGTCGAAGAGCTGGAGAAGCTGAAGCTTGAAGCCTGGTACGCCCAGATCGCCTATCGCCTGTCCGGCATTACGAGCCACCGCGTTCTCCAGAATTTCGAGCCGGCGTTCCGTTATGGGGAATTCAAGGTCGAAGGCCTGCACGAATTGGCCGAACACGTGGCGGAAGAACGCTTCGACTTCGGCCTGAATTACTGGATTGCGCCGTCGGTCGTCGTGCGCGGCGTTGCTCAGTGGCGGGATTTTACGGCTCGGCACGAGGGCGAGCCGTCAGAGGAAAACCGCTATCTGTTCCAGTTTGCATACGGTTTTTAACGCCATTTACGAAAGGCGCCTATCATGACGAAAACATTAGCCATTCTTCTCGGCGGCGCGTTTTTGGCGACGGCGGCGATCGCCGCTCAAACGGCTGCGCAAACGCCCGCTGCTTCACCCAAGGCGTCTCCGACGCCGGAGTTTGACAACGCTGCGATTACGCGAGGGGCGCAAGCCTGGGCGGATCATTGCGGCCGCTGCCATAACTTCAGATCGCCCGACGAGCTTGACGCCGAACTTTGGGACGTTTCGGTCACGCACATGCGCGTGCGCGGGAACTTGCCAGGCTCCGTTGCAAGAGATGTCAAGGCCTTCTTGATGTCGAACGCGTTGGCGAAACAGGCGTATCCGGCCGCCGCCTTCTCCACAGACGATACTGCAAGCGCGTCCTACGCCTATCTGGCGCCCGGCGACGCCGCGCGCGGCAAGCAAGTCTACGAAGAGACCTGCTTCGCCTGTCACGGCCTCGACGGCAAGGGCGCGATTGAAGGCGTGCCTGATTTTACGGCGAAAGACGGCCGCCTTGCGAAAACCGACAATCTCCTTCTGAGCCACATGATTAACGGCTTTCAAAGCGAAGGATCGCCGATGCCGATGCCGGCTTTCGGGGGCAATCCGAATCTCACCGAGCAGGATATGGCGGACACGCTCGCTTATCTGAGAAAGGAGTTTCAGAAGAAACCGTAACGCACAGCGCGGATCTCCCCTTTCTTTCCGCCGGCGTATGATCGCCAGAAAGAGACCGGCGGAACTTAAGGCGCCGGGCGCGGGCTGCGTCCGGCGCTTGCCGGTTTCATGCGCCGCCGATAGGTTTTCACAAAGCGCGAAGGAGACCCTGTTTCGTGAAGTTTGTCGGCACCAAGGATTATATCGCGGCGGAGGACCTGCAGATTGCGGTCAACGCCGCCGTCGCGCTCGAACGCCCGCTTCTCGTCAAGGGCGAGCCCGGCTGCGGCAAGACCGTGCTGGCTCAGGAAGTCGCCAAGGCGCTCGGCGCGCCGCTTCTCGAGTGGCACATCAAATCCACCACCAAGGCCCATCAGGGGCTATACGAATATGACGCGGTGGCGCGCCTCAGGGACGGCCAACTCGGCGAGGAGCGCGCCCGCGACGTCAGAAATTACATCAAACGCGGCAAATTGTGGGAAGCCTTCACCGCACCCGAGCGCCCGGTGCTGTTGATCGACGAAATCGACAAGGCCGACATCGAGTTCCCGAACGATCTCCTGCAGGAGCTCGACCGCATGGAATTCTTCGTCTACGAGACGAACGAAACCGTGCGCGCCAGACAGCGGCCCGTCGTCGTCATCACCTCGAACAATGAAAAAGAGCTGCCGGATGCGTTTCTGCGGCGGTGCTTTTTTCATTACATCAAATTTCCCGACGCCGAGATGATGACGGAAATCATCGAAGTGCACTTCCCCGGAATCAAGAAGCGTCTCGTCTCTGAAGCGCTGAAGATTTTCTATGAAGTACGCGACGTGCCGGGCTTGAAGAAAAAGCCTTCCACCTCGGAGCTTCTCGACTGGCTGAAACTTCTAATGTCGGAAGACGTCGACGCTGACGTGCTGCGCGAGCGCGATCCGCGAAAAGCCATTCCGCCGCTGCATGGCGCGCTCCTCAAAAACGAGCAGGACGTGCATATGTTCGAACGGCTGGCGTTTCTCGCCCGCCGCGAGGGGGCTTAACGAGTCGCGGCCTAAGACCGCCGTCTCCCCTGCAGGTTGCGCCCGGGTGCGGCAAAGGCCGCGTGTTTGCTGGCGTTCGCAGGGCCGACATTAAATCTTGCGGGATAGTTATCCACGTCATTCGGCGCAGGCTTATGGTGCGGGGATGAGACTGAACCGTTATCCCGCGTGCTGCGCAGCGCGAAGCGGTGCGCTGCTGACACCGGATCGCTTGCAGCACGTTCCGCCTGACCCTGTCGCGAGCGATCCCGTGTCGGCAGCGCGTCATTACATGCCGCGCTGCGCACGGGACGACGGAAAATTGCAAGTTCATGAGACGTTCCAAAATGGACAAAATGGACCCTTTGGCCCGGAAGGCCAGGAAATCAGCGGGTCTCAAGTTTTTCGTTTTTCGAAATGGATCTTTGCGAAGACTGGATGGCGTGACGGTTGGAAAAATGCGGCGCGCGCCGTGAAAGAGCGCCTCT
>JBHHVZ010000082.1:0-12706 GCA_046756245.1 Parvularculaceae bacterium | reverse complement strand
AATGGTGAATGGTGAAATGAGGACAGGGGTAAGGGATTAATTTTTGAGATAAAAACGTTAGCGACGTTAAATTCCCACCGGCCTGTTCACCATTTCACCATTCTTCTTCTGGCGTTTGCGCGTCCGCCGGCCTATATCCGCCCCATGATCGGCGAGCTTTACAGCGGCGAAATTCTCGAGGCGGCGGCGGCGATTCCGCCCGTTCGCCGCCTGCCCGCGCCCGATGCGTCCTCGAAGAAGGTGAGCCGGGTCTGCGGCTCGGAGGTCGAGGTCGACCTCAAGCTCGAGGACGGACATGTCGCCGATTTCGGGCTCGAAGCGCGCGCCTGCGCGCTCGGCCAGGCGGCGGCGTCGCTGGTCGCTCAACATATAATCGGCGCGACGCCCGACGAGCTCTACGCCTTGCGCGACGCGATGCGCGCAATGCTCAAGAAAGACGGGCCGCCGCCTTCGGGCGAGCGTTGGGCGGCGCTCGGCGCGCTCGAAGCGATTCGAAGTTATCCACAACGCCACGCCTCGACGCTTCTGGTTTTCGAAGCCGTCGCCGACTGCCTCGATCAGATTGCGCGCAAGAGTCGCAGGGACGGCTAACCCGTTCAGCCAGCGGACGATTTCCGTTCACCAATAGTCACCTTCGCGTGATAGTGGGAAAATAGAATACGCAGTCGCTTGCAATTTTCGTTTGTTCGTAGAATACGCAACGAATTGGAGGCCTTAATTCTCCCCCATAGGCCTTCGGAACCCGCGTCGACCCCAAGCGGCGCGGGTTCTTACTTTTCTGAAACCATTTGCAGGAAACGCGCGTCAGGCCGCCTCGCCGGCGACGCCGAGGCTTTTTGCATCCGGCGTTGTGGCGGCTTCCTCGCGCAACCATGCGGCGAATGCCTTCACCGCAGGCGATGATTTCTTCGAGTGCGGATAGACGATGTAATAGGCGAACTCGGTCGGCGTCGTCATGTCGAACGGAATGACCAGCCGCGCCGCTTCGAGATCGGCCAGCGCGAGTGCGGCTTTCGCCAGGGCGACGCCCTTGCCGGCGACCGCCGCCTCTATCACGAGACTCGACTGATTGAATTTCGGGCCGCGCGCGCCGTCGACGTTCTTAACGCCGGCCGCCTTCAGCCACATCGGCCAGGTCGGGCAGCTTTCGTCCTTGTCCGGGCTGCCGTCATGCAACAGCGTGTGCCCGGCGAGGTCCTGCGGCGATTTCAGCGGATGATCGTCGATCAGCAGACGCGGGCTGCACACCGGCACGATCGATTCCGCCATCAGGTGCTCGACGATGAGTCCCGGATAGGCGCCCGGCCCGTAGCGGATGGCGAAGTCGATGTCGTCGGCGGCGAAATCGACCACGTCCATGTCGGCGGAAATCCACACCTCGATATCGGGATGGCGGTCGTGGAAGCGGTCGAGGCGGGGCACCAGCCATTTCGAAGCAAGCGACGGGGCGACGGACACCGTGAGCCGTCCGGAGTCGCGCCGTCGCGAAAGGATGTCGCCGGCCTCAGCCAGCCTGTCGAACGCTTCGCGCAGCACCGGCAGACTCGCCTGCGCCTCGTCGGTCAAGAGGAGCGCCCGCTTTTGCCGGCGGAACACCGGCGCCCCAAGAAAGTCCTCCAGCGCCTTGATTTGCTGGCTGACGGCCCCCGGGGTCACGTTCAGCTCGTCCGCCGCTTTAGTAAAACTTAAGTGACGGGCGGCTGCTTCGAAGACCCGGAGCCCATTCAGTGGCGGCAGTCTCTTCATATAGCTTAGCTACTCTATAAACCCGGACGTGTCGAGCCTTTTAAGCCGAACTTGGCAATAAATAGTCTGGTTGATTGCCGGTTTATGCCAATTTTTGCGGACGCCGGGCTGAACGCTGACTCGGTCGAGGGTGCAGCATATTAGCATAGCTAATCGATATATGACGATAAATCGATTGCGCCGCTGTCGCCGACGCCTATTTTAGCCGCCCAAACCCGATTGCGGGGGCAAGCGCGGGGCGGTCGGCTTTCGTCTCAACTAAACTGCAGAAAAACTATAGACACATGAAAAGATACCCGGCCTTTCTCGAACTTGACGGCCAACGGGCCGTGGTCGCCGGCGGCGGCCCGGCCGCGCAGGCGAAGGCGCGGTTGTTGGCGGCGGCGGGCGCGGATCTGCTGATCGTCGCGCCGAACATAGATTCCAGTCTTAAGGCCGAATTCGCCGATCGGGCCGGCTTTCTGGAGCGGAGCGCGGTCGAGAACGATTTCGCCGGCGCGACGCTGGCAGTGATCGCACTTGACGATCCGGACCTCGAGGCGCGGCTTGCCGAAGCCGCCCGCCGCCAGGGCGCGCTCGTCAATGTGGTTGATAAGCCGGCGCTTTCGGACTTCAGCACGCCTGCGCTTGTCGATCGCGGCGACGTGGTGGTCGCGATCTCGACCGGCGGGGCGGCGCCTGCGCTGGCGCGCGCGCTGCGGGCGAAAATCGAAGCCCTGCTGCCGATTCGCCTCGGAAAACTGGCGCGCTTCGCAGCATCCTTCCGCGCAGCCGTAAAAGCCAAGATCGATCCGGCGCAGCGGCGGCGGTTCTGGGACCGGTTCTTCGCAGGTCCGATTGCGGCGCGCGTGCTTACCGGCGACGAAGCGCGCGCGCGCGAAGACATGCTCGCCGCCGTCAACCTTCCCGAACCCCGGCCAGCAGGCGTCGTCGACATTGTCGGCGCCGGGCCGGGCGATCCCGAATTATTGACGCTGCGCGCGCATCGCCTGCTGCAGGAAGCTGACGTTATCCTTTACGACCGTCTGGTCGGCGAAGAGATTCTTGCGCTCGCCCGCCGCGACGCCGAATGCGTCTATGTGGGCAAGACGAAAGCCGATCACGCCGTGCCGCAGTCGGCAATCGAAGCGCGGATGATTGCGCTGGCGCGCGCCGGCAAGCGCGTTGTCCGCCTTAAGGGCGGCGACCCATTCGTATTCGGTCGCGGCGGGGAAGAACTCGAAACGCTGCGCGCCGCCGGCGTCGCCGCATTTGTAACGCCGGGCGTGACGGCGGCGGTCGGCTGCGCGGCGGCGGCGGGCATGCCGCTCACCCATCGCGATTACGCCCAAGCCGTCACCTTCATCACCGGCCACGCCAAAGGCAATGCTGAGCCTGACCTCGATTGGGCGGCGTTGGCGGCGCTCAAGAACACGCTAGTCGTTTACATGGGCGTGTCGCAGTCGGGGCGCATCGCTGAGCGCCTTATTGCGCATGGCCGGGCGGCGTCGACACCGATCGCCGTCATCGAAAACGGCGCGCGGGAAAACCAGCGGATTCTCACCGGCGTCCTCGGCGAGCTCGGTGCGCTCGTCGAAGAAGGCGAAGTCAAGGGGCCGGCTGTGCTTGTCGTCGGCGAGGTCGCGTGCTTTGCGGACGGCGAAACCCTTGACGCGCTCATCGACCAAGAAAGGTTTTCGGCATGAAGGCGGTGACCGCAAACAGGCTTGCGGACGGGCGGGTCGTCTATCTCGCTGCCGACGGATCATGGGCGGAGCGTTTCGCCGGCGCCACCGTCTTGGAGCCGGATGCAGCGGAAGCCGCGCTCACGAAAGCGAAAGCGCGCGTCACAGAAATCGCCGACGCCTATCTCATCGAAGCTGAAGCCGGCGGCGCGCCGGCCGGGCGCGAGGCGTTCCGCGAGACCTTACGCAATGCCGGGCCGACCGTAAGGCGCGATCTCGGCAAACAGGCGGGGAACCTTTAAATGGCCAAACTCAAAATCTACGGCGACTGCCGCAGCGGCAACTGCCTGAAAGTGCGCTGGACCGCCGATCATCTCGGCGTCGATTACGAATGGATCGACGTCGATCTCATGAACGGGTCGACGCGTACGGACGAATATCTGGCGCTCAATCCGATAGGCCAGGTTCCCTGTCTCCTCCTGCCGGACGGCCGCGCGCTTGCGCAATCGAATGCTATCGTCGCCTATCTCGCTAGCCTGACTGACTGCGCGCTATTGCCGACAGACGCCTACGAGCGCGCCAAGGTCGATGAATGGCTGTTTTGGGAGCAGAACAGCCACGAGCCCTGTGTCGCGGAGCGCCGGTTCCTGAAAGTGCGGCTTGGAAAATCCGACGATGAAATCGATCCCCAGCTTTTCGCCAGGGGCCGGCGCGCGCTCGGCCATATGGAGCTGCAGCTTGCTGCGACGCATTTTCTCGCCGGCGAGCGCATGACGGTCGCCGACATTGTTGTCGCGCCCTATACACGCGTCGCGCCGGAGGGCGGATTCGATCTCGGCGAATTCCCCAATATTCGCGCCTGGATAGCCCGCGTCGAACGCGAACTTTCTCTGCCGCCTGTAACGGAAGCCGCCTGATGTACCGCTACGACGAATTCGACGCTTCGATTGTCCGCGACCGCGTGAAGCAATTCCGCGGGCAGGTCGCGCGCCGTCTTTCGGGCGAGCTCACCGAAGACCAGTTCAAGCCGCTGAGATTGATGAACGGGCTCTATCTGCAACTGCACGCCTATATGCTGCGCGTGGCGATCCCTTATGGAACGCTGTCGTCGCGCCAGCTTCGCCGGCTTGCGCACATTGCGCGCAAATACGACAAGGGCTACGGCCATTTCACGACGCGCCAGAACATTCAGTTCAACTGGCCGGCGCTTGTCGATACGCCTGACATTCTCGATGAGCTTGCTGATGTCGAAATGCACGCCATCCAGACGTCAGGCAACTGCATCCGCAACGTCACCTCCGACCAATATGCAGGCGCGACGGCCGAAGAAGTCGAGGATCCTCGGCCCTGGTGCGAAATCATTCGTCAGTGGTCGACGCTCCATCCTGAATTTTCCTACCTGCCGCGCAAGTTCAAGATCGCGGTTACGGCGAGCGGTCATGACCGCGCGGCGGTGCGCGTTCACGACATCGGCCTGCGTCTTTACAGGAACGACGAGGGCGAGACCGGTTTCGAAGTGATCGTCGGCGGCGGGCTCGGGCGCACGCCCTATGTCGGGCCGACGATCCGCGGATTTCTGCCCAAGGAGCATCTGCTGTCTTATCTTGAAGCGATCCTGCGGGTTTATAATTTCCTGGGCCGGCGCGACAACATGTTCAAGGCGCGCATCAAGATCCTCGTCAGCGCCGAGGGCGCCGAAAAATTTCGCGATACGGTCGAAAAGGAATGGGCGGCGCTTCGGGAATCGAGCGGGCCGGCCATCGATCTGCCGCGCGAGGAAATCGAACGCATCCGCGCCTATTTCGCGCCGCCGGCTTTTGAAACGCTTCCTGCTGAAAGCGCCGCGCTGAATGACAGGCTCACGGAAAATGCGGATTTTGCGCGCTGGGTGCGGATCAATACGGCTGCGCACAAGCGGCCCGGCTACGCCATCGTCAATATCTCCCTGAAGCCCGCCGGCGGCGTCCCCGGCGATGCGACCGACGTCCAGATGGAGGCCGTCGCCGATCTCGCCGAACAATATTCTTTTGATGAAATTCGCGTCACCCATGAACAAAATCTTTGTCTGCCGCATGTGAAAAAAGACAATCTGTATGCGGCGTGGTCTGTCCTCAAAGCCTATGGCCTCGCCGAAGCCAATATCGGGCTTGTAAGCGACATTATCGCCTGCCCGGGCCTCGATTATTGCAGCCTCGCCAACGCCCGCTCGATCCCGATCGCACAACGTATTTCAAAACGTTTCAGCGATTTGGGCGGACAGGAGAATTTGGGCGAGATCAAAGTAAAAATTTCAGGATGCATTAATGCTTGCGGTCATCATCATGTCGGGCATATCGGCATTCTCGGCGTCGATAAGAAGGGCGAGGAGTTTTACCAGGTGACGCTTGGCGGTTCTGCTGCGGAGGACGCGTCGCTCGGCGACATTGTCGGGCGCGGCTTGTCGTCAGACGAAGTTGTCGACGCGGTCGAGCATCTCATAGCGTTTTACAAAGCGAACCGAAAAGACGGCGAACGCTTTCTCGATGCTTATCGCAGACTCGGGCCAGCTCCCTTCAAGGAGGCGATCTATGCCGACGCTTAAACTCGTTGACGGCAAACTGGCGTGTGCGGATACTGCCGCCGAAGAAGAAATTTCGTTTGAAGCATGGCGCGCGGGCGCGCGTCCGGAAACGGATGCATCCGCGCTTTTGTTGCCGAACGATGTGCCGGTTGATGAAGTGGGGCGGGGCGTAAAAGCTTTCGGGGCGGTCGTGCTGTCGTTTCCGGGGTTCCGGGACGGACGGGCGTATACCCAGGCGCGGCTGTTGCGTGAACGCTACGGCTTTCGAGGGGAAATTCGCGCCCGCGGCGATGTTTTACGCGACCAGATCGCCTTTATGGCGCGCTGCGGCGTCGACGCGTTTGAAATCGACGCCGGCGAGGCGGAAAATTTAAACGCGGCGTTTGACGAGTTTTCCCTTGTTTATCAAACGGCCGCCGACTGTGCTGCGCCTGTCTGGCGCCGCCGCGCCGAACGCGCAATTGCGGCCGAATAGGAGCGGGGAAAGCGGTTGATGTCAGCGTCTGTAATCGCCCTGCGCCGTCCGGATACGGATGAAGATGCCCTTGACGGCGATCTGGAAAGCCGCGCGCGGCGTCTGGCGATGCGCGCCGCCGACACCGGCGCGCTCGACATCCTCCGTATCGCGATCAAGGAGGAATTTCCGGGCCGCGTCGCGCTAGTCTCCTCCTTCGGGGCCGAATCGGCGGCGTTGTTGCATCTCGTCGCCGTGGTCGATCGGTCGACGCCGGTCATTTTCCTTGAGACCGGCAAGCATTTCGCCCAAACTCTCAGTCATCGCAAAAAACTCACGAACTGGCTGGGCCTTAGGGATGTGCGCGAAATTCGCCCCGACCCCGCAACGCTCGCCGAGCGGGACCGGGAAGGCGATTTGTGGCGCCATGACGCCGACGCCTGCTGCACGCTTCGTAAAGTGAAGCCGCTCAATACGGCGCTATCCGGCTTCGACGCCTGGATCACTGGCCGCAAGCAGTTTCACGGCGGCCAGCGGGTGCGTCTGCCAGTGTTCGAGGCTTCCGGCGCGCATATCAAGGTCAATCCCATCGTCGACTGGTCGAAAGACGATGTCGACATTTATATCCGCGATCTCGGCCTGCCCGCCCATCCCCTGATCGCGCACGGCTATCCCTCGATCGGCTGCTGGCCGTGCACACACCCCGTCGCACAGGGCGAAGACACGCGCGCCGGACGCTGGCGCGGCGCCGCCAAGACCGAATGCGGCATTCACCGCATGGCTTGATTGACCTGCGTCAAAAAAGCGCGGATGGCGGCGACGGCTTCCCGCCGCCGCTTGGCGAGCCGATACCAAGCAGCGCCCTGAATCCCTCCACCATTTGTTTTTAGAATGCGGCGAATGGTTCTGCTATAATAGAAGCGTCGTTCATGACTGCAATTATACTTCGCCCAGCACTCGATTTCCGCCGGAAAATCGATATTGCATCCGCTTATAACGCGTCCGCGCGGCGAAAGCTGTTGCCGAAATGGTACGTTTGCGCTTCAGCAGGCCTGCGGCGCGACGATCCGTGTTGACGCTCGGATCGCACACGACTTAGAGTCCTCATCACAACCTCGTTAGAACCTTCTCGCGGCGAACGCTGCGGGGAAAGAAATGCGGGGATGGCGGCGGCGTCCCAGGAGGAATCCGGGGACGAGAGAGAAGCTGCCTCTAAATGAGCGGAGGGCTAAAATGAAATCCAACCGATTCGTCGGGCGCTTGCTGCGCTCGACTGTTATGACAAGTGCAATCGCCGTATTGGCGGCGCCTGCGCTTGCGCAGGACGTGGACCAGATTCCGGATGCGGAAGAGGTCGCGCAAGATCAAGAAGACACCATTATCGTTACCGGATCGCGTCTTCGCCGTGATGCGTTCAACAGTCCGTCGCCGTTGACGACGCTTGATGTTGACGCAAACCGCGAGTTGGGCGTGGCTAATATCGCCGAGTTGTTGACGCGGTCGACGGTTACGGGCGGCCAGCAAATCGACAACACGCTCAACACCAACGCCGGCAATTCGAACGCAACGGAAGCGCCGCCGGCCGGCGGTACGGGCTCATCGAACGTCAACCTGCGGGGCCTTGGCCCGGAACGGACGCTGATTCTTTTGAACGGCCGACGGCTCGGCGCAACCGGCGTGCGCGGCGCGCCGTCGCAGCCCGACCTCAACCTGATCCCGTTCTCTATGGTCGAGCGCGTCGACGTCGTGACGGAAGCCGGATCGTCGATTTACGGGGCCGACGCCGTGGCGGGCACCGTCAACGTCATCCTCAAGAGCGATTTCGAAGGGTTCGAAATCGTCGGATCCGGCGAAGTGCCGGAAGCCGATGGTGGCCGGCAATATCAGATCGGCTTTATCGCCGGCGCGCAGGGCGACCGCGCGCGGATCACATTCGGCGGCGAATATTTCGATCGCCAACGGGTTTCCGCGGGGGATCGCTCCTTTTCGTCGTCGCTTCGCGACATCGAAGTCGACGCCGACGGCAATCTCTTTATTGCGCCGATAAGCGGATTCTTCGACAACAACGGCTTCGATCAGAATTTCAACGTTGTCTGCTTCCAGCCTGGCGCCAATAACGGCATCGATCCGCCCGATTACACCAATTGCGGAAATCTGACGCCGCCGGCCGGATTTGAGGATTTGGGCGATTCGAACTTCATCTATTTTCCTGAATTCAACGACCAGTTCGAGCGCGCCCAAGCCGATCTCATTCAGCCGCTGGAGCGTTTTTCGCTCTTAACGCAGGGCGAGGTCGATCTCGACTGGTTCGGCAGCAACAACCAGTTCTATTTCGAAGCGTTTTATACGAATCGTCAGCAATTCGTGAAAGGCGCGACGGAACAGATCTTCCCGGAAGTGCCGGGACAGATAGAGCAGCGCGACGCAAACGGCAACACAATCGTCGATGCAAGCGGTAATCCTATTTTGGTGGATAACCCGCTCAACCCATTCGCACCCGGATTCTTTGTCCCGATCGTAACGCTGGAAGACCTTCCGCAAACGTTCGATGTGGAATTGCAGCAGGTTCGTTTCGTAAGCGGCATGCGGGGCGATATTCCTGCGGGCTGGTTTGGCGAAAACAGATGGACCTACGACACCTATTTCAGCTACGACCGCGGCACGGGTTTCGTGGCGCAGCCGATCCTGTTCGAGCCGCATCTCGCGGCGAGCTTGAATTACTTTTTGGATACGACCGACAACACCATCAAATGCGATCCTATTGCGCCGAACACCGATATCTTCGGATTTTCGACGCCGCCTGATTGCGTCGTTTTCGACGCCCTCAATCCGTCGGTATTTATAGGCGGTCCGAACGGCGACGGCGCGTTTTCGACTCAGGCCGAGAAAGATTTCCTCGTCGGCAACCGCACCAACCGTACGGCGATCGAGCAATATATCTCCAGCACCTTCGTGCAGGGCGATCTGATGGAATCGCCATGGGGCGGAACGGTGACGGCCGGTTTCGGCTTCGAATACCGTCAGGACCGGATCGTCTCCCAGAACAGCATTGTCGGCGTCCTCGGCCTCAATGCAGCGGAGAACCCGGTGCCGGAAGGCGAGACCATCGGCAACAGGGATTTCTTCGAATTCTTCCACGAAATGAATATTCCCCTGATTGTCGATCGTCCGGGCGTCAAGCTCCTGAATATCGACGGCGCCGTGCGCTATACGGATGAATCGAATTTCGGCGACGACGTCACTTTTCGTGGGCGTCTTCAGTACAAGCCCGTCGATTATTTCGGGATCTCGGGCGGCTACGGCACGTCGTTCCGGGCGCCGAATCTGCGCGAGCAGTTCCTCGCCGATCAGGGCGGCGGCATTTCCGGCTTCCTCGATCCCTGCAACGCCGCCAATATCGATGCGGCGGTTACAGCCAGCGGCGATACGGATCCGGACGTGCAGCTCGTGATCAATAACTGTATCGCCGACGGCATCATATTCACCGACAGCGATGCAAACGGCAATCCGGATACGACCACGCTCGGCGCTTCGGGCACCGTCACGATTCCAACGTCGTCCGGCGGCAATCCCGATCTCAACCCGGAAGAGTCGCGCACCTTCACCGTGACCGCGCAGTTCGAGCAGCCGTGGTACGAAGGGTTCAGCTTCTCTCTCGCCGCGAGCTATTACGACATCAAGATCACAAACTCGGTGGAAGAGCCGGGGGCGGGGTTGATCTTCTCCAAGTGCTATTCGGATCCGGATTTTCCGAATCTGACCAGCCCGTTCTGTTCGCTTGTCGATCGCACCCAGGGCGGCGATAACACAAGCCGGTTCATCAACAATGTCGATCTCACCTTCTTTAACATCGGTGAAATCACTTCGCGCGGGATCGACATCAACACGCGTTTCAATACGGACTTGCCGATCGAATTCGATGGCGAGCCGGTGAACTTCTCGATGTCGACGGCGACGTCTTACGTGCTCGAACAGGAACAACAGACGTTTGATCCATCGGATCGCGACGACAATCTCAATGAGATCGGCACGCCGCAATTTCGCATCAATGTCGGCACCAATTTCTCATGGGGCGAGTTCTTGCTTGTTTCCGAGCACCGCCGGATCGGCCGGCAGTTCGAGGACGTATCGGAAAGCTTCCGCGACAACCCGTTCTTCACGGGCGTGCAGTTGACGCGCGACCTCGATTTCGTCGACGCCGTCTGGTACCACGACGTTGCTCTTACGTGGGCGCATAATAACTTCTCGATCTCCGGCGGCGTGAATAACATCGCCGACAGAGAACCGCCCTTGATCGACGACTCCGAAGGGCCGAACCGCAACAATGCGGTCTCGACCGCCGGTTATGATTTCTTCGGCCGGTCTTACTTCGTCACGGGCCGCATTGCGTTCTAGCGATGACGGACATCGCACAAGCAAATGGCGCGCTTCGGCGCGCCATTTTTTGTCTTTTTCAGTTTCGCCAGCGGAGCTGAAATGCTTGGCGTCAATGTATGCCGTGTCCGCAGAACCGGCCTGTCTGCGCTATTTAAGTCTTTCGACGGTTATCGTGACATTCGGATCGCTCAGCTCCATGCGATAGCCCGATAGCGCGCCGCGGCGAATCTTGACGCTGGGCTTGTCGCCGTCCCTAAGCCTGACGGTCTGCCGATCGCTCGTTCTCTGCGCCCAGACCTGCCCGTTATCGAGAACGAGAATAAGACGGCCGGTCGAGGTCCGGGCGAAATCGATCAACGTCGCCGTCACGGCTTCTTTAGCCCGCCGGGCCTTTCGTTTCTTACGGCCTTCCTCGGTTTCCCGCTCCTGTTTGGCGATCACCTGTTCGGCGCCGAGGCCGGTGGGGGCGGCTTCAGCGACGCGGGACGCTTCTGCGGCGTCTTCGGCTTGTTCCGAGGTTTCCGTTTCTTCGGCCTCTGCGACGCGGGACGCCGGCGTTTCGGAGCGCTTTCGCCGGGCGACCTGTTCGGCGCCGAGGCCGGGGGGTTCGGCGGCGGGTTCGGCTGCAGGGGCCGGCGCGGCTTCGGCCAGGGCGGGCGTGGAGTCTTCCGGCGCTTCGGCCGATTTCTCTTCGCCGCCCATAAGCGAACGGATCGCCGCTTCCAGACAGGCTATGCGCTCGTTCTGTCCGTCGGTGTTTTTCCGGCAGTAGGCGATCGGATCCGCCGAGGTTTGAGCCGCCGCCAGTCCGCCGGCGATAAGCGCCGCCGCGCTTGCCGCGGCGAAGAGCGCCGCGCGCGCCATCAAGCCGCCAGTCGTCGGATTCTCTCCCTTAAACACCCGCTCCGCCATACAATCGTCTCCTTCCAATATAGAAAACGGATCATACGAAGCGCATCGCCTCCGCGCCAGCCTTACAGGCCGTGTTCGCCGCATGGATTAATCGATCTCCGACAGAATGGCGCGGATGGCGGCGGCGGCTTCGGGCTCGCCGAGGGTTGGCGCATGTCCGACCCGCGCTACTTTGCAATAGGCGAGGTTCGGATGAACGGCGCGCATATTTTCGACAGCGGCCGGCGTCAGGATATCGCTCAGAGCGCCATGGATAATCAGTGTCGGTTTTGATTTGAGGCTCTCGAACGACGCCCAGAGATCAGGGATATGATCGTCCTCGGTGAACGGCCGCGCGATGGCGGGGTCGTAATCGAGCGCCCAGGTTCCGTCCTCGCATTGACGAAACGTCCGGCGGGCGAATTCGAACCAGCCTTCCTCCGACGCATCGGGAAAGGCGACGGCGTTGATCGCGCGTACTGCGGCGGCGGCGTCTTCCAGCGTTGCGGCCGGCTCGCCCCGTCCGACATAGCTTGCGATTCTGGCGAGGCCCTCCGGCGCAAGCTCCGGTCCGGCATCATTGAGGACGACGCCGGCGACCCGCGCGCCGGCTTTTTCGCTGACCAACATGGATACGAGGCCGCCGAGCGACGTGCCGATGAACACCGCGGCGTCAATGCTCTCGGCGTCAAGCAGGGCGAGCAGATCGTCGCGATAGACAAATGGATGATAATTGCTCGGGTCCGGGTCCCGGTCCGAAGTCCCGCGCCCGCGCAGCGACACTGCGAACACATCGCGGCCGGTCGCGGCGACCATTGGCGCAACATCTTCAAAATCGCGACAGTTGCGGGTGAGGCCGGGAATGCAGACCGCCGGCGTCCGCCCGCCGCCCGAATAATAACGGTAGCGCATCGTAATCCCGCCGCCGACCTCGGCGGCGCGCTCCAGATATTCGGACATGGCGTCTTTCCGTCTGTTTGGTTCTGCTTGCCCCACCGCAGCGTGCAAGGCAAC
>JBHHVZ010000081.1:0-12708 GCA_046756245.1 Parvularculaceae bacterium | reverse complement strand
GTCTCGGAGGTCGACCGCGCCGAAGCCGTCAACGCGGTGCAGAACGTTCAGCGCGAAATCGCCAATCGCTATGATTTCAAGGGATCGAAATCGACCGTCGAGATCAATGACGGCGTTATTACGATCAACGCCGACGACGACATGAAGCTGCGCCAGATGCGCGAAATCCTGCAGGGACACATGCAAAAGCGCGGGATCGAACCGGGCTCGCTCAACTATCAGAAAGAAGAACAGGCGGCCGGTCAGGCCGTGCGCCAGGTCGTAAACTTGCGCGAAGGCATTGATCGCGATCTCGCCAGAACCATCGTCAAGGCGGTGAAGGACGCAAAATTCAAGGTGCAGACGGCGATCCAGGGCGACGAGCTCAGGGTCGCCGGCAAGAAGCGCGACGATCTGCAGGCGGCGATCGCCCACGTCAAAGGGTTGGAGCTCGAACAGCCGCTGCAGTTCAAGAACTTTCGCGACTAGATGAAAACGGCGCAAGGCCGATACGACAAAGAAAGAAAGGACGGGCGCATGGCCGATATCGAAGCGACGCTGCTCGACATAATCAAGGAACATGCGGTGGGGCTGACCGGGCCGCTGACGCGCGAGACGCCGATTGCGGATCTCGGCATCGATTCCTTCTCCATTGTCGAAATCATTTATGAAGTGGAGGAAAAGCTGTCGATCGAAGTGCCGTTTAACGCCAATGAAAATCCGCTCGGCGACATGTCATCGGTGGGCGATCTCGTCGACGCCGTCAAAAAACTCGCAGAAGCCGGGTAGACGGAGGACGCTGACCCATCATGCCGCGCCGCGTCGCCGTCACCGGGCTAGGAGTCGTGTCCCCAATCGGCGGCGACTGCGATTCGTTCCGGAAAAGTCTGTCCGAAGGACGCTGCGGGATCAGACGGCGAAGAATCGCCGCGGCCGAAGACCTGTCCGTCGAGCTTCCCGTCGCCGCAGTCGACGGCTTTGAGGCGCGGCTTGAACAGCTTGGCCGCGACATCGCCCGCGCCGACCGCTTCACCCGGTTCGCCGTCGCCGCCGCCGACGAGGCGGTTGCGGATTCCGGGCTCGAATTCGACGAAGCGCTGGGCGCGCGAACGGCGGCGATCATCGGAACCGGCATCGGCGGGCAAGGCGCAATGGACGAGGCCTATGTCGCCATGCTGCGCAAGGGCCGGCGCGCCCATCCGCTGACCATCCTGCGCACGATCCCCAATGCGGCGGCGAGTCATCTGTCGATCCGTTACGGATTGCGCGGGCCGGCGTTCGCGATCTCAAGCGCCTGCGCGTCGGGCGCCCACGCCATCGGCGTTTGCGCCGACCTGATCCGCGCCGGCGTCGCCGATGCAGGGCTCGCCGGCGCCAGCGAGGCGGCGCTGACCTTCGGCTCGATGGAAGCCTGGCGGGCGATGCACATCATGTCCGACGAGCTTTGCCGGCCGTTTTCGAAAAACCGCAAAGGGCTCATCATCGGCGAGGGGGCGGGCGTCATTGTGCTTGAAGACTATGAGCGCGCGCGAAGGCGCGGCGCGACGATACACGCCGAGCTTGTCGGATTCGGCATGAACGCCGACGGCGAGGACATGATCAACCCGGCCGTCGAGGGCGCGGCGAACGCCATGCGGCTTGCTGTTGAAGGGCTCGATCTCGCCCGTCCGGAAGCCATTTACATCAACGCGCACGGCACCGGCACGCTGATGAACGATCCGACCGAAACGAAAGCGATCCGATCGGTGTTCGGCGCCGCCGCCGACCAGCTTGTCGTCTCCTCCACAAAATCGATGCACGGGCATCTGCTTGGCGCGGCCGGCGGCGTTGAGACGATTGCGTCGATTCTCGCGCTGAAGAACGGGATTGTTCCGCCCACGATCAACCTGGACGAGCCGGATCCAGACTGCGATCTCGATTACGCGCCGAACGAAGCGCGCGCGCGCGCCCTCGATTATGCAATCTCGAATTCGTTCGCGTTCGGAGGATTAAACGCGGTGTTGGCGTTCAAAAAAGCCGACGGTTGACGACGCTCAATAGGGATAAGCCGGCGCCTGCTTCGTCTTCGGCGGACTGGCGCGATGAATCCGCCGGCGCCCGCTGATAAAAAGACTCATCATCAGGCAAATCCCCAGATAGCGCACCACATAAATGCCGAGATCCGCGGGGAAGTTCTGAACCATCGCGCCGATGGCGGCGTAGATCGAGTGAATATCCGCCCCGGCGAGACCCATGGCGGCGATCGGCCAAATCACGCGGTCGATGAACAGCAGCCAACCGGCCATCACCCAGACGTCGGACTGCCGGCTCGTGACCATCGCCGCGAAAAAGGCCAAGGCGATTGCGCGCGGCACGTCCGAGCCGGAAAAGCCCAGGCTGATGATATACTGCAGGTCTTCCACGGGCGCTGTCTCCAGGCGACATTAACGCCTTATCAGGGTTAACGCGGCGTAAATCGGGCCTGATTTCCCGCAAGAATCGGGTGGTTCAGGCCCGCCCGCGCGCAGTAAAAGGGAGATTATGACAATTACCCAGCACCACGCTCCCGCCGGATCGAACGACGCGCAGGCCGGTCGCCGGCGTCTGGACGACTATGCGCCGGTGGCGCGCGCCATCGACTTTCTGGTCGCGCATTTCGGCGCGCAACCGAGCCTTGAGGAAACCGCGGCCCATGTCGGCCTGTCGCCGCAACATTTTCAGCGCGTCTTCAAGGCCGGCGCCGGGGTCTCGCCGAAGCGTTTCCTGCAATATCTCGCCGCCGGAGAGGCCAAACGCGCCCTGGGCGAAGGCGAAACCGTGCTGGGGGCGGCGTTGTCGGCGGGCCTTTCAGGGCCGTCGAGGCTGCACGACCTGTTCCTCGCCGCCGAGGCGATGACGCCCGGGACCTATCGCAAGAAAGGGGCGGGCGAGATTATTCGCTACGCGGCCGTTGACGGCCCGTTCGGGCGCGCGCTTATCGGCGCCACTGACAAGGGCGTGTGCTGGCTGAGCTTCATCGGCGCCGGCTCGACGGAAAGCGCCGTCGGCGAGATGGCCGGCGACTGGCCGGCCGCGCAGGTTATCGAAGACGAAGTTTTCATTGCGCCGCGCGCCGCGCGCGCCTTTGCATTCGCGCAAGGAAAAAAGCTCGACCAGCCTTTGGGGCTTTATGTTCAGGGTACGAACTTTCAGCTTAAAGTTTGGGAGGCGCTGTTGCGCATCCCTTCTGGCGGTCTCGTGACCTACGGCGACATTGCGCGCGAGGTCTGTTCGTCGCGGGCGTCGCGTGCGGTCGGCGCAGCGGTCGGGGCTAATATGGTCTCGCTCATCATTCCCTGCCACCGGGTCATCTTGTCGACCGGCGTCGTGCATAATTACCGCTGGGGCGCGGCGCGCAAGAAGGCCATCCTCGCCATGGAAGGCGCGCTTGCGGCGGCGTGAGGCGGGACAATTACATTTGACGCCTGAGGATATTCCTCCCCCGTTTACGGGGGAGGTGTCGAGCGGCGAAGCCGCGAGACAGAGGGGGTGGAGTCTCCTAACGCCATAACCGCTGCCGAATTTATTGAGTCGCCGTAAACCCCCTTCGGCCGTTTCGCGGCCACTTCCCCCGCAAGCGGAGGAAGAATGATTCGCTTATCCCCCGCCTTTTCTCGCCCGCATGGCCTGGGCGAACTGCCAGGCGACGCGGCCCGACCGCGCGCCGCGGCGCGCCGCCCATTGCAGCGCCTCGCGCCTGACCTCGTCCGGGTCGCCGTCGAATCCGAATGCGCGCGCGTAAGATTCGACGATGTCGAGATAGTCCGCCTGCGTCGCTTCGTAAAAGCCGAGCGACAATCCGAACCGGTCGGCGAGGGACGTCGTCTCGTGGCCGGCCTCGCCGCGCCTGATCGCCATCGCGTCCTCGTTTTCGGCCATCATCCGCGGCGTCAGATGCTTGCGGTTCGAGGTTGCGTAAAAAATCACATTGTCGGGCCGGCCTTCGACTCCGCCTTCAAGCAGGGTCTTCAACGCCTTATAGGCTTCGTCGGCGGCCTCGAAGGAAAGGTCGTCGCAAAAAACGATGCAGCGGTCGCGGGCGTCGCGGAGCGCTGCGATCAGCGCCGGCGCGTCGGCGACCTCGGCGCGATGAAGCTCGATGAGTTTCAGGGGCGCTTCTTTTGCGATTTCGGCGAAGACGGCTTTTATGAGCGCGCTCTTGCCGGCGCCGCGCGCCCCCCAGAGGAGCGCATTATTGGCGGGAAGTCCCTTGGCGAAGGCGCTTGTGTTGTCGAGCAGCCGCGCGGCGTGCTCGTCGAGCCCGCGCAAGAGCGAAAGCGGCAAGGCGTCGAAACGGGCGGCCGGGCGCGCCCGTTTGTCGCAAGCCTCCCAAACGAACACGGCGCCGCCGGAAAGGTCCGCCGGCGCCGGGGCGGGCGTGAGACGCTCCAGCGCGCCGGCGATCCGAGCGAGCGCGCCTTCGACGCCGGCCAGGACCGTTTCCGCGCCTGAGTTCTTGCCGTCCGATTTCTTCGCCATTTCAGCCGGTTCCTAAAGCGTCGGGCGCATTGCAACAAGCCGCGGGATCGTTATATATCCGCCAACCCGTATGTGCGGGAGCCCTGCGCAGCAGGGGCCGGCGCGCCGTTCGCCGCGCGCTCCCGGCCTTCCCGGAAGGAGAAACGCCCTATGTGGATCACGCCCGCCTTTGCGCAGGCCGCAACGCCCGCCGCGCCCAATCCGCTCATTCAGATGGCGCCGCTCATTTTCATCTTTGTCATTTTCTATTTCCTGTTGATCCGCCCGCAGCAGCAGGCGCGCAAAAAGCATCAGGAAATGGTGAGCAATGTGCGCCGCGGCGACACGGTGGTGACCGCAGGCGGCATCGTGGGCAAGGTCACCAAGGTGATTGAAGGCGAGGAAGTCATGGTCGAACTGGCCGATAATGTGACCGTCAAGATCGTCAAGACGACGCTGCAGGACGTTCGCTCGAAGTCCGAGCCCGCCCCCGCCAACGATAAATAACCCGGCGCCGTAGCCGGATTGCGCCCCTGAAACGCGTCAACATGCTTCAATTCTCAAAATGGCAGGCGGCTTTCATCCTCGGCATTATCGCGCTGGGGGCGCTGTTCGCTGCGCCTAATCTCATCCCGCCTGAACGCTTGCAGTCGCTGCCGGGCGCAATCCCCAAGAGCACGATCAATCTCGGCCTCGACCTGCGCGGCGGGTCGTATCTGCTGCTCGGCGTCAATACCGAAAAAGTGCTCGACGACCGCATGCGCTCCCTGATGCAGGACGTTCGCCGCCAGATGCGGCCCGCGCGCGCCGCCAATCGCGACCGGATTCCCGTCGAGGGCGTCACCTATAACGCAACGACGGACGTCATCATCGTCCGCGTGCGTGACCGGGCGCGGGTCGACGACGCCACAAAGCGCATCCGCGACATCACCCGCGAAGGCATCGGCGGGGCGCTCGGGTTCGGGCAGCGGACCTATACGGTTACGGCCGAAGGCGCGCGCATCGATATAGCCATGACCCCCGAAGCGCAGCGCCATTACGCTGACCAGGCCGTTCGGGATTCGATCGAGGTGGTGCGCCGTAGAGTCGATCCGGGCGGCAACAAGGAAGTCTCGATCCAGCCGCAGGGCGGCGATCGCATCGTCATTCAGGTGCCCGGCGACAATGACCCGGAAGCCTTGAAGGCGCTCATCAACCGCACCGGCCAATTAAGCTTTCACCGCCACGACGCCACGGTGAGCCTCGCCGACGCGCAGGCCGGCCTGTTGCCGCCGGGCCGCATCGTCGTACCGATGGCCGAAAGCGAAGGCGGCGGCTTCATGGTTCTTTACGAAGACGCCGAGGTCACTGGCGATATGGTCGAGACCGCCTCGGCGTCGATCAATCAGGACATGGGGGGCTTCCAGATCAATTTTCGTTTCGACGGACGCGGCGCGCGGCGCTTCGCCGACTACACCCGCAACCATGTGGGCGAGTTATTCGCCATCGTGCTCGATAATGAAATCATTTCCGCCCCGCGCATCCAGACCCCGATCACGCAGGGCAGCGGACGCATCACCGGCGCTTTCAGCGCCGACGAGGCCACTAGGATCGCCACGCTCATTCGTTCCGGCGCGCTGCCGGCCGAACTGACGACGCTGGAGCAGCGTTCGGTCGGCGCGGAGCTCGGCGCCGATTCCGTCCGGGCGGGAACGCTTGCGCTCATTATCGGCTTCGTCGCCGTCATCATCTATATGGTGCTCACTTACGGCCGGTTCGGGATTTACGCCGACCTCGCGCTCATGGCCAATATCGTGATGATCGCCGGCGCCTTGTCGTTCTTCGGCTCGACGCTGACGCTGCCGGGCATTGCGGGCGTTGTGCTCACCATCGGCATGGCGGTCGACGCCAACGTGCTGATTTTCGAGCGCATCCGCGAAGAGCTTTCCTCCGGCAAGGGTCCGATCAACGCGGTCGAAACCGGCTATTCGCGCGCCTGGTCGGCCATTCTCGACGCCAACGTAACGACGTTCTTCGCCGCCTTCATCATGTTCTGGCTTGGCGCCGGGCCGGTGCGCGGATTCGCCGTAACGCTGGCGATCGGCGTCATGACGTCCGTTTTCACCGCCTATGTGCTGACCCGCCTCGTCGCCGGCTCCTATTTGCTGGCGAAGCGGCCCAAAACGCTGACGCTTTGAGGGAGATGGTCAGGTGCGTCTCAAACTCATCCCCGACAATACGACGATCCCGTTCACCAATTGGCGGTTCGCGGCCGCCGGATTTTCAGCGATGCTTGTGGTCGCATCAATCGCGCTGCTTTTTTCGCTTGGCCTTAATTTCGGCGTCGATTTTCGCGGCGGCGTGACCATCGAAGTCGCTCACCAGGATCCGATCGATATCGGCGACGTGCGATCTGCGGTTTCCGCTCTGGGTCTCGGCGACATCAAGGTGCAGGAGATTCAGGACGTCGCCGGCGCCAAGAAAGGCGTCATGGTTTTTATTGAACAACAACAGGCTTCAGGCGACGACCGCGAGGACGAACGCGCTCAGCAGCAGGCGTCTGAACAGGTCCAGCAGGCGTTGCGCGATCTGGTCGGGGATGACATAGAATTCCGCCGCATCGACGTGGTCGGTCCGACCGTATCGGGCGAGCTCATTCAGCGCGGCGCCATGGCGGTGGCGATCGCCATCGCCTTGATGCTCATTTACATCTGGTTCCGGTTCGAGTGGCAGTTTTCGGTCGGCGCGATCCTCGCCCTCGTCCATGACGTCGCCATCACCATGGGCATGTTCGCTGTCACAAGGCTGGAGTTCAACCTGTCGATCATCGCCGCCATTCTGACGATCGTCGGCTATTCGATGAACGACACCGTGGTGGTTTACGACCGGGTTCGCGAAAACCTCAGGAAATACAAGAAAAAGCCCCTGCGCGAGCTCATTGATCTGTCGATCAACGACACCCTGTCGCGCACGGTGATGACCTCGATGACGACCCTTCTGGCGCTCGGTTCGCTCTATATGCTGGGCGGGGCCGTGCTTCGGGGCTTCACCTTCGCGATGATCTGGGGGATCGTAATCGGGACCTATTCCTCGATCTTCGTCGCCTCGCCGCTGCTCCTCGCCACCGGCGTCAAGCGCGACTGGTCCAAGCAGGCGGCGGAGGGGATGTAAGAGGCGCGTCAGCCGCCGACGCGCGTCATGCCGATTTTCATCGATTGGCCTTCAAATCTGGCGAACCACCCTCCAAAGCGCCGTTTTGAAAATTCGACCGATTGTCCCGCTTCAGGAAGCTGCGGTCGGCGAATAGAGGTTTGTTTCCAGATTTCGCCATTGTCGAGCTGAATGTAAATCTTGCCTTCATACAACCAGATCTTGGCGATCTTCGCCGTGAAGGGTGAAGAAGACGGCTGTTTTTTCTGACGTTTTTCCGGTTTTCGTTTTTTCGGCTTTTCTTTTTTAGGAATAATCAGGAATTCGCGTTCCTTTTCGGCGTCCCGGCTCTTCGGGGTTTTTTTGTCAATCGAGGGCCTTTCGCCGGCGGGATCGGGCGCGATTGGCGGCGTTAGGGGAGCGACCCGCCCGGGCGGCTCGACGCCATCGTCAGGTCGCGGCGTCTCCGGCTGGGCTATGGGACTTACGGTCTCGGGCGCTGTTGCGGCGCTTTCCTCGTCAGCAGTTTCCGCGACGGCGTTGGCGAGACTGTCAAAACAGTCGAGGCGGGCTTCGCGGTTTGTGATAGACCCGCAGGCCGCCACCGCGCCCTCTATGTCGGTTTCCTGCGCCTGCTCCTGAGCCTGTGCGATCGTTGTGGAAGCGGCTAAAACCAAGACGCCAAGCCAGTTTTTCATCGAATTTCGCCCTATTTTACCACCGTGTTCATGCCTGAACGAAAGGCATTTTATTCCAGCAATCTAGTCATCCTGTGGCGTGATCGTCCAGTACGTAGACGCCGGTTTGGTTAATTTGCTGATGCACTTATGCAACGCCGGCGAAGAGCTTTTGAAGACGCCCCATTACGGAATTGACACCTTGGCGCGTCCGTCAATACCTTGAACGCCACTCAAACGGTGCCTTGGGAACGGCTGCGCTCAAGGATACGGCGGATGGTGTCCTGTCTGTTTGGGCGGAAGAATTAAGGGGCTCACAAATGACCAACGAACAAATCCTGAAGAATCGCATGCTGCGTGGCGTATTGGCGGCGAGCGCGTCCGCGCTGGCCTTGAACGCGGCAGGTCTCGCCTACGCTCAGGTGGACCAGATACCGGACGCCGAGGCGGCGGACGAAACGACGGAAGATACGATTATCGTCACCGGTTCGCGTATCGCGCGGGCCGGCGTCGATACGGTCCGCCCGGCCCTTTCGGTCGGCAACGAAGAGCTTGACAAGCGCGCGTTCACCAACATCGCCGACGCGCTCAACGAAATTCCGACTTTCGGCGCCGGCATCAGCCCGAACGGACCCCAGAACGGCTTCACGGTCGGCCAGAACTTTGTCGACCTTTTCGATCTCGGCTCGCAGCGCACGCTGACCCTGGTCAACGGCCGCCGTTTCGTTTCGACCAACACGCCGGTGTCTTTCGGCACGGCCGGCGGTCTTCAGGTCGACTTCAACGTCATTCCGGTGTCTTTGCTTGAGCGCATCGAAGTGGTGCCGCTCGCCGGCGCGGCCGTTTACGGCTCCGACGCCATCGCCGGCACCATCAACGTCATCCTGCGCGACGATTTCGAAGGGTTCGAAATTTCCGGCCAGTACGGCGTCACCGAGGAAGGCGACGGCGAGCAGTATCAGGTCCAGGCGGTTTACGGCGCCAACACCGCCGACGGCCGCGGCAATGTGGTGTTCTCGGTCGAATATGCAAACGATCAGGGGCTGCGGCTCATCGACCGGCCTAATTTCACCATCAACGATCCGAACCTTGTCAGCTTCGGCACCGGCGCCGGCGTCGACGTGGACGGCGACGGCGATGTGGATCAGGAATTCCGGATCGATCAAAATCAGGTCGTTCAGTTGTTCGGCGAATTTGGCTCGGTTTCTCCAACCGCATTGAACATTCCCTCAATCGGGCTTGGCAGTCTGGCCGACGGCAATTTTTACCAGTTCGACGCTCAGGGAAGCCTCAATTCCTGTACGCCGGGGCGTTCCCCCGGCGCGTCGTCGCTGTTCTTCGCGCAGGAAAGCGGCTGCGGTATCGACTTTTTCGATTCCGTCGCCCAAATCACCTCGCCGGTCGAGCGGGTCGTGTTCTCCTCGGTCGGGCATTACGATCTAATGGATAATGTCCGCGTCTTTGCGGAGACCACATTCGCCAACTCCCGCGCGGTTGAATTCTTTAACCAGGGCGGTTTTCAGACCTTCGCGTTCGGCGATTCCTCCGCCGCGTTGACCTTTGATACGTCAAACCCGTTCCTGACAAATCAGGCCCGCAGCATTATTGAAGGCAACGGTCTCACGAGCTTCGCCGTCAACCGGTTCAACAATGACATCGTCTCCTCCGGTGAAAACTCGACCGAAAACTTTGTCTGGCGCGTCGCAACCGGCCTTGAAGGCGATTTCGAATTCGCCGAGCGGCAATTCGATTGGGAAATCTCCACAGTTTTCGGCGAATCCGACGTCGAAACGCGCTCATTGGGCATTGTCGACGGCCGCTTCTTCAACGCCATCGATGCGGTTCGCCTCGATGCGACCAGCCTGCAGCCGATTATCGACGCCGGGTTCGCGAGCACCACGGACGAGGCGCTCGATTTCTTCAATCAGAACAGCCTCAGCGGCGTATCCAACGCGCAGTTGGGCAATATCGTCTGCCAGGCCAATATCGATATCGCGGCGGGCACGAATGACGGGTTCAATACCTCGCCTGGCGGCGGCGGCATCGACGCCAACGCATTCCCCTTCGCCGACGGCTGTCTGCCGCTTAACTTGTTTGGCGACGCCAGACTCTTGAACTCGCAGGAGACGCTGGAATTTATCAACGGCGGTCCGCGGATTACGTCGTCCGATCTCGAGCAGCGCGTCTTTACGGCGACGATCACCGGCGAGGTCGTCGAATTGCCGGCCGGCTGGGTCAGCATGAACGGCGGCTTCGAGACCCGGCGCGAGCGGGCGGTGTTTACGCCCGGTCTCGGCACGACGCTCAACATCACGCGCTCGTCGCCGTTCATTGAAACGGGCGGCCAGTCGACGACGCGCGAATGGTTCGGCGAGATTTTCGTGCCGATCGTCAATAAAGACATGGGCATCCCGTTCCTCGAAATGTTCGAGGCGAACGCGTCTGTACGCCGGGTGAACAACCGGATTACCGACATCAACAGGCCCGGCAAGAACGAGGAGACCGACAAGGCGTACGAATTCGGCGGGCGCTTCTCGCCGGTGGAAGACGTCATTTTCCGCGGCTCGTTCACCTCGGCGATTCGAACCCCGGCGCTGGTCGAACTGTTCGCGCCGGAGGTGCAGGCCTTCCTGTTCGCCGACGACCCGTGCGACTTCCGGTTCATTACCGGCGGGCTTGTTCCCGCCACGAGGGCGGCGAACTGCGCGGCGGCGGGCATCACCCAGCCGTTTACGTCGAATGTCGTCAATGCGACGATTATCGGCAAGGACTCCGGCAATCCGGATCTGTTGCCGGAACGGTCGAAAGCGTTCAATGTCGGCGCCATCTTCCAGCCGCGCTGGATCGACAACTTCGTCTTGCAGCTCGACTTTTTCCGGATCAATATCGAAGACCGGATCACGCCGCTCGGCCTGACACAGATCCTGAATGCGTGTTTCGACAGCCCGAGCTTCCCGAACACGCCGGCCTGCAGCGACGAGCTCTTCCGGCGCGACGCCACGGGGCAGGTGGTCTTCGGCAAGACCACGCAGCTCAACGCCGGCTTCTCGCAATATAAGGGCGTTCAGGGCCAGATGCGCTATCTTTGGGATGTGGCCGATGCGTTCAACGCTATGCCGGGCATGAAAAACTCCGGCTTCGGCAACAACGATCTTGGCGAAATCGAGTTCAACGTCACTATCCTGCGCGCGATCAAGAACGAGGTGCGGATTCTTGACGAAGAGCCGACGGATCCGATCGGTTCGTTTGACGACCCGAAATGGCAGGGCACGTTCGACACCACCTATCGTCGCGGGCCGCTGCGCATTTTCTGGCGCACCATCTGGCAGGACAAGCCGCTGTTCTCAACGACAGGAAACTCGTTCCTTTCGAATCTCGATCCGACGGATACTGCGGATTCAACTCTGGCGAATGTGATCGACGGCCTGCAGAGCGACCGTTTGATTCATAACGCGTCGATTTCCTACACGCTGTTCGATACGACGACGGTTCAGGTCAGCGTCAACAACGTGTTCGATCGCTTCCCGGATCGCATCGATTTCGCTTCCGGCAATTTCGGGACTTCGGAGCAGCGCGGGCGCTCCTATGTCTTCCGTGTACGGTCGCAGTTCTAAAGGGGTCCACACTTATCCAGGATAAAACGGGGCGCTTCGGCGCCCCGTTTTTTTATTTTGATTCCGTAGGGAATAATTCTGGTAAACCCGCCCTCATGAATCGCGAAGCCGAAATCCACCTTTCCGCCCTTATTAGGACGCATGACGAAGATCGCTGGCTGGCGGCGCGTTATGCGCCGGCGGCCGCGCGCCGGACGCTCCTGGCGCTTTATGCCTTTCATGTCGAGCTTGCGCGCATTCCCGCGATCGTCAGCGAACCGCCGCTCGGCGAAATCCGCCTGCAGTGGCTGCGCCAGGCGCTCGCCGAAATGCGCGCCGGCCGGACTGCCGCAGGTCATCCCGTTTTGAAGGCGCTGGCCGCCGCGGGTGTGGTTGACGATGACGCAGCGGCGGCTTTGGAAGGGGCGATCGACGCCCGGTCGCGGCTGCTCTATGCCGACGAGCCGTTCAGGGATGCCGAGGATCTGGCCGGCTGGCTCGCGCGCGCCGAAAGCTATCTGGAGCCGCTCGCCGCATCTGCGCTGGGCGCCGACGCGCGGCTTTGCGCGGCGGCGGGCGAGGCCGGGCTCGCCTTCGCTCTGGCGCGGTCCGGGCTGGTCCTGGCGCCGCAGCTGGCGGACGAAACTGCAACCAAAGCGCAGACCCTTTACACTGAAGCGCAGCCGCGCTTGCGGCGAGCGCCAGCGAACTGCGCGCCGGCGCTGGCGCATCTCTCTCTCACGCCCGCTTATCTGAAGCGCGGGCCGACGCGGCGGCCGTTTCCGGTCGAAAAGCGCGCGCGCATTTTCCTCTTTATGCTGACAGGTCGGGTGTAGGGATTACTGAAATGGTGA
>JBHHVZ010000080.1:0-12846 GCA_046756245.1 Parvularculaceae bacterium | reverse complement strand
AATCGGGGCGCGCGCTTCTTGACTCCTGCGCCGTCGCCGACGGCGCCTTGCGCCTCACCCCGCTCAATGCGCAGACGGACGGATTCTTTGTCGTGGCGCTTCAGCGCGAAAGCTACAGCATCGGGCGATAAATCAGGATCGCCCGATGCTGTAGATTCTTTAGTATTCGCGCCGGTTACGCGAAAAAACGGGATTCCACTTTTTCGTCCGGCGTTCTAATACCAAGTTGCGCTGACGACCTGAGATTCCATTTAAAGGTCGACATTGAAAAGCAAGGCTTTTCCCAAAATTTATGAGTCGCGGTCAGCGCAACGTCGTATAAGGTCGTTTGACGATCCGGCCAGCCTGCATAACGAAAGAGACGTTCCGCAGCGTTGAAATATCCGCCGTCGGATCGCCGGGAACGGCGATAAGGTCGGCGACGAGACCGGGCGCGACGCGGCCGATTTCGTCTTCGAGGTGAAGCACCTTCGCATCGACTGACGTCGCCGCGCGCAAGGCTTGCGTCGGAGACGCGCCGTAAGCGACAAGCAGCTCGAGTTCCCACGCGTTGTCGCCATGATCGAACACGCCGGCGTCCGAGCCGTTGCAGAGCGGTGCGCCGGCGCGAAGGATGCGCGCAATCTGCCCGCGCTTGACGCGCACCCGCTCAGGCGCGGTTTCCTCTGAGCCGTCCCAGCCGGCGTAGCGCGCGACCGCCTCCGAAGCGCCAAGCGTCGGGCAAATCGCAACGCCTTTTCGCGCCATCAGGCGATAGGTCTCGAGCGATCCGGCGTCGCCATGTTCGATGGTCTCAACGCCCGCCTCGATCGCGCGGCGCATGCCCGCGTCCGACGCAGCATGTGCGACGACCGGGCGGCCGCTCGAGCGCGCCGTTTCGACGATGCGCTTTAATTCGTCGAGGGAGAATGTCGGACGCGTTTCGCCGTCGAGCCCCCAGCGATAGTCGGCGTAGACCTTCACCCAGTCGGCGCCGCCGCCGATCTGGCGCCGCGTCTCGGCGACGACGCCGTCCGGGCCGTCGGCCTCGACAGCGCCGAGCGGAACGTCGACGCCTTCATGGAATCCCTTCGGGCCGTAAGAACCGGTGACGACCATGGCGGGCCCCGCAACAATCAGACGCGGGCCTTCGATGACGCCTTTTTCGAGCGCCTGTTTAAGCCCGACATCGGCGTAGCCCGCGCCTTCCGTGCCGAGGTCGCGCAACGTCGTAAACCCCGCCATCAGGCTTGCGCGCAGATGATTGGCCGCGCGCGCGACGCGCTCGGCCTTGGACTCTTTCAGGACCTGATCGTTCCACGGCGTTTCGTCATAGGGGTGCAGCAGCACGTGGGTGTGGGCGTCGATGAGGCCGGGCAAAAGGGTCATGCCGGAAAGATCGATGCGCGTCGCGCCGGTTTCTTCAACCGTTTCGCCCGCCACTGCGATGCGCCCGTCCTCGATCCGGACGAGCCAGTTTTGATGGAGCGTTTCGCCGTCAAACACGCGGTCGGGCGCGAGGACATACGTCTCACCCGCCGCCGCGCCCGGCGCGCTCAGCGCCATCCCAAACCACGCCAGCAAAAATCCCCAATATGCACGCATCCTCGCCTCCTGGGTTTTGGCCCAACCTAGGTCAAGCGGGCGCGGCCCGCCAGACCGACGCGGCGCAGGGTGACGGACGGACGCAATTCCGCTACACGCAGCCCATGACGCTAGACCCTCACGCCGCGCTGCACGACCGCGCGCTTATTATCGATTTCGGCAGTCAGGTGACGCAACTCATCGCCCGGCGCCTGCGCGAGACGGGCGTTTACTGCGAAATTCATCCATTCAACCGAGTGGACGCGGCGTTTCTCACTGAATTTGCGCCGAAGGCGGTGATCCTTTCAGGCGGGCCGGCGAGCGTGAACACCGAAACGAGCCCGCGCGCGCCGCAGGCGGTGTTCGACCTCGGCGCGCCGATCCTCGGCGTCTGTTACGGCGAACAGACGATCTGCGCCCAGCTCGGCGGCGACGTCGAACAATCCGACCACCGAGAATTCGGCCGCGCCTTTGTCGAGGTGACGAAAGAAAGTCCGCTTTTTGACGGCGTTTGGGCGAAGGGCGAGGAACATCAGGTATGGATGAGTCACGGCGACCGCGTGAACGCGCTCCCTGACGGCTTCGAAGCGATCGCCAAGTCCGATGGCGCGCCGTTCGCCGCCATCGCCGATGAGCGCCGTCGCATTTACGCCGTGCAGTTCCACCCCGAGGTCGCGCACACGCCGGACGGCGCAAAGCTCCTTAGGAACTTCACGCATAAGATCGCCGGGCTTTCCGGCGACTGGACGATGGCCGCCTTTCGCGACGAGGCGATCGCCGACATCCGAAAGCAGGTTGGCGACGGGCGCGTCATCTGCGGGCTTTCAGGCGGCGTCGATTCCTCTGTCGCGGCGGTGCTTATCCACGAAGCGATCAGCGAGCAGCTTACCTGCGTTTTTGTCGACACCGGATTAATGCGCGCGGGCGAGGGCGAAGAGGTCGTGCGGCTTTTCCGCGAGCGCTACAACATTCCGCTCATTCATGTGGAAGCGGAGGATTTGTTCCTCGGCAAGCTCGCCGGCGTCGACGATCCGGAGAGGAAGCGCAAGATCATCGGCGCGACTTTCATCGATGTTTTTGAGTCCGAAGCGAAGAAGATCGGCGACGCCGAATTCCTGGCGCAAGGCACGCTCTACCCGGATGTTATCGAAAGCGTCTCCTTCGACGGCGGGCCGTCGGTCACCATCAAGTCGCACCACAATGTCGGCGGCCTGCCGGAGCGCATGAATCTGAAACTGGTTGAGCCGTTGCGCGAACTTTTCAAGGACGAAGTGCGCACACTCGGCCGCGAACTCGGGCTGCCCGACCATTTCGTCGGGCGCCATCCTTTCCCGGGGCCGGGGCTCGCCATCCGCGTTCCCGGCGAAGTGACGAAGGAAACATGCGATATTCTGCGCAAGGCTGACGCCATCTATCTCGACGAAATCAGAAAGGCCGGGCTTTACGATGCGATCTGGCAGGCCTTTGCTGTTCTGCTGCCGGTGCGCACAGTCGGCGTCATGGGCGACGAGCGCACTTACGATCACGTTCTGGCGCTGCGCGCCGTCACCTCGACCGACGGCATGACCGCCGATTATTATCCGTTCAGTCACGATTTTCTGGGGCGTTGCGCGACGCGCATCATCAACGAAGTGCGCGGCGTCAACCGCGTGGTTTATGACGTGACGTCAAAACCGCCGGGAACAATCGAGTGGGAGTAGGAGGCATACGGAGTAAATTAGAATCGCGCTTTACATAGATGCGTAAATGAAATCACCGTGATAATTTTCAGATGATAGCCTGCTGTTATCGTCTATGTGCAGCGTTCGGCTTAACCGTCTATATTTGCGGTTAATGGTTCGTGGCCGAGCAAATAAGACGGCGATGATTCCTGCGCCTATCGAATATTCGATTCAGACAAGTTCGTGATGCAATCCGTCGAGGGGTGCTTGCGCCTTGACGCGTCCCGAGCGCGTTACCGCCCTTGGAACAGGCGCATTCTTCTCCAAACTCAGATGCGCGCGCGGGGCGCGGGCTTTCGAAAAGGCTATAATCCCAGTTCGCTCGCCACGATCTCGCGATGATAATCGGCGTCGCCGAAGGCCAGTTCGGCGGCCTTGGCGTGACGAAAATAGAGCTGCATGGGATGCTCTCTCGTAAACCCGATTGCGCCGTGGATCTGGCAGCCGAGGGCGCAAACACGGCGATAGGCGTCGCTCACCCAGGCTTTCGCGGCGGAGACTTCTTTATCGGCGTCTAGCCCCTGGCTCACGCGCCAGATCGCCTCGTAGGCGATGTAACGGGCGCTCTCAACATCGACCGCCATATTGGCGCAATAGTGCTGAATGGCCTGGAAGGCGCCGATCGGCCGGCCGAACTGACGCCGTTCCCGCGCATAGTCGACACTCATCTCCAGAACCTTGCGGGCGCCGCCGAGCATTTCGGCGCTCTTCGCCGCCGCGCCCCAGAGATTGATCGACTTGACGATCGGCGCCGCAGCGCCCGCTCGACCCAAAACCCGGTCGCGGGGAACGCGCACCCGTTGGAATCTGACGCAGTATTCGTGTTCCGGACCGATCGTCTCGAGTCGCTTGTAATCGATTCCGTGCGCTTGAGCATTCACGATCAATAGCGTGTAGTCGTGAGCGCCCCTGTCGTCTGCGCGCGCGACGACGAGCAGGTCGTCAGCCGCGCGCGCATAGGGGACGAAGAGCTTTTCCCCCTCGAGCACGTAATCATCGCCATCCGGAACGGCGACGAGGTCGACGCGCGCCGCGCCCCATGTCGAGCCGGGCTCGATTTCGGCGTAGCTCATGATGCGCTCGCCGGCGACGATGGCGCTCACATATTTACGGCGCTGTCTCTCGCTGCCGAAGTGAAAAATGGGAAGGCCGCAAAGCGCCACGGTCGAGAAGAACGGGCCGCATGCGCGGGCCCGTCCCATCTCTTCGATCACCACGCACAGTTCGAGAAAACGCTTGCCGAGGCCGCCATATTCCTCGGGAAACGCCACGCCCATAAGACCAAGCGCGGCCATGTCCGCCCATAGTTCGGGCGAATGCCCCCGGGGCGCGGCCTCGAGCGCCCGGACTGCGGAAAGCGGCGACGTCTTGTGCAGGAACGCCGCCGTCGTGTCCCGGATCATGGCCTGATCGGCGTCGAAGGTGAGATCCATGGCCGGCGCCATCCCTTCTGCTGTTATCCGCGGGGACGCGGGGTCTTGTCGGAGCGACTCCAGGCGCCCGGGCGCTCCTCCCAGAAGAGTTGCGCGAGAAAGCCGCCCGTGTGCCTGGGGTGAATGAAAGTGTCACGCCAGCGCGCGCCGGAGGTCACGCCCCGGTTTTCCCCGAACGTCGGAATTCCATGCCGGTCGCACGCAACCATCGCCCGTTCCCAGTCGCGTATTTCGAAGGTGACATGGTGTGCGAGCGGTCCGCGCTTATCGAGGAAACGCTGCACGAACGATTGAGAGTCGACAGGCTGGATAATTTCCCAGCGCATATGCGCGCCGGGGATCGTCAAGACGAGCGTGGCGATGTCGGGATGCTCGCCCTCCGGCGTGCGGTAGACTTCGCGCATGCCGGCCGCGGTCTCCAGCCATGCGGCGAGCTCGTTGCGGTCCGGATAGGCGTGGCCGATCTGTTCGATCGCGACAATGCCGAGGGTGTCGGATTCATCCGTCGCGCCGCGCATCGGACTCGACTCCTCCGCCGGCGTGAGCCCGTCGCTTCCGCACACGCCTGTCGAGGCGGGCCCGAAGACCCGGAGCGTGAGTCCGCTCGCCTGCGTCGTGGGAACAAACGGAATGTCGATGAAGCGATCGTCCGGGCCCGGCGCGCGCCGGCCGGCGTCGATTCCCAAACGCTCCATCGCCTCGATCGCATCATCCAGGTTCGGAACCTCGACAGCCACGTGATGGATGCCGGGACCAAGGGGACTGTTAAGAAACATCTGCATCGGCGAATCGGCGTGCGAGGGGGCGAGCACTTCCCAACGGTGGCCCCAACTGCCGGGCACGTCGAGCATGACGCCGTTGCAGCCGAGCGCGTCATCCTTCCAGCGACGCGCCGGGCGAAAGCCGAACAATCCCTCGAAGAGCGCCAGCTGCGGTTCGAGGTCGGGCACGACCTGGCCGATATGATCAATTCTATAAAAGGTCAGCACGGGGATAAGTCCTTTCTTCCTG
This sequence comes from Parvularculaceae bacterium, assembly GCA_046756245.1. Lineage (GTDB taxonomy): Bacteria > Pseudomonadota > Alphaproteobacteria > Caulobacterales > Parvularculaceae. Next base: position 7,118 of record JBHHVZ010000080.1, on the reverse strand, counting down.
ACATATTTGATTCGTATACGAACGTAGACGGCGGGCCGGCGTCAACTCGGATGGCCCTCCACCAGGTCGAAACCGCGGCTCACCAGCTCCTTGACCAGACGCAGATTGTAGCGGTTCATCGCCCCGATCCGCCTGGCCAGCTCGCCGACGCGCTCGTCGAACTGGTCGCGCAGAAAGACATGGTTCGCCAAGCCAAGCTGCAGCGCGCGCGGCGCATCGATGCGGACGCCTGTGAACATCAGCTCCTTCGCCCGCGCCTTGCCGATGCGGTCCGGCAGGCGCGTCAGGGCGCCCCAGCCGGGAGCGCTGCCGCCATATTCGGGTTGATCGGGATCGCCGTCCTCGGCGATCTTGGGCCGATAGGGCGGCTCGGCCGACAGGGTGATTTCGGGAAGTCCGAGCTGGGCGTCGTCGGCGCAGACGATAAAGTCGGCCGCCAGCGCCAGCTCCAGTCCGCCGCCCAGCACGTAACCGTGAACGGCGGCGAATATCGGCGTTTCCATCCGCTCCATGCGCGCAAATGTTTTCTGGCCGATCCGATTGCTCTCGACGCGGTCTCTGGCCGTCAACGAGTCCGACCATTTCAGGTCCATGCCCGCGCAGAACGCACGGCCGGTTCCGCGCATTACGACGACGGAAACATCCTCGCGTTCGTCGAGCGCGTCGAAAGCCTCGCGCAGCTCCATCATCATCGTCATGTCGATGGCGTTGAGCGCTTTCGGCCGGTTCAGGGTGAGCCAGGCGACGCGGTTTTCGACTTTGACATCGAGCGTTTCATAACCGCTGTCGCCGTTTTCGAGCGTCGCTTCGGTTTCAATCGTCTCGTTCACGGTTTCGTCCTTTCCTTGCGTTTCATTTCTTTTCGCTTCGCCGCGCCGAACGCCTCGCGTGCAGGCGAGGGCGCAACGCGCGGCTATTCCCGCGGCAGCCCCAGCCCCCGGGTGGCGATCACGTTCCGCTGAATTTCGGAGCTCCCGGCGAGAAACGACTGCGCCAGTGCGGCGGCGCAGTCGCGCGTAAAGTGCGCGCCCAAAGGCGCGCTCTTCCGTTGCCAGAGATTTCCATAAACGCCGAACGCCTTGGCGCCGGTGCGCGCCAGACGCTGATAGACGGCGGCGCCGAAGAGCCGGTTGATTGACGCCGTATCGCTCGCAGTTTCGCCGGCGGCCGACTTAGAGGCCGCGCTGAGCGCCAGATTGTAAAGAACGCGAATTTCGATGTAGCGTTCGGCGATTTCATGCCGCACCGACTGGCGCCAATCGCTCCGCAGATATGCCTTGCCTTCGTCGCTGTGGATAAAGCGGATGAGGCGGTTCAACGCCTGTTCGCACTTGATGGTCGCGCCGATGCCCGAACGCTCGAAGTCGAGCGTCGCCATGGCGACGCGCCAGCCATGGTTTTCCTCGCCGACCCGGTTGGTTGTCGGAACCCGCACATTCTCCAAGAAGACCTCGGCGAACGGATGATCGCCGCGCATGTCCTCGATCGGCCGCACAGCGACGCCGGGACTGGCGAGGTCGATCATGAGAAAAGTGATGCCGCGATGTTTCGGCGCCTTCGGATCGGTGCGCACGAGTGCGAACAGCCAGTCAGCGTGCTGCGCCAGCGAGGTCCAGACCTTTTGTCCATTAACGACGTAATGATCGCCGTCGCGAACCGCCCGCGTGCGCAATGCCGCGAGGTCGGAGCCGGCGTCGGGCTCGCTGAAGCCTTGCGCCCAGACTTCCTCGCCCGCGCTGATTCTCGGAAGATGCGCGCGGCGTTGGATTTCATCGCCATATCGCAGCAGCGTAGGCCCGAGGAGGAACGCGCCGATGCCGTTCACCGTCGGAACGCCCGCGCGCATCATCTCTTCGTGCAGGATGAATTCACGGAATATGTCGAGACCGGCGCCGCCGTACTTCTGAGGCCAGTGCGGCGCAACCCAGCCCTTTTCGGCCAATGCGCGGGCCCAGCTCAGGGCCGCCGCGCGCCGTTCAGGGTCATCCGACCGACGATCGGCGGCCCAATTGAATCCGTATACGTCTTCCGGCTCGAGACTGGCCTCGCCTTCGGCGTCCGGCAGATAACCAGGAGGGAATCGCTCGCGGATAAAACGCTGCACTTCGGCGCGAAACGCCGCCTGTTCGGGCGTGTCATCCCAGTTCATGGTTTTCTCTCCGCGACCGCGCCGCCCACGTCCGCAACGCCGCTGCGGGAAACCGGCGTCGTATTCGGCGTCTGCGCCGCCATCTCGCGGCGCGCCTGTTCGCGCAGCCGATGCTTGGCGATCTTGCCGATCGCCGATCGCGGCAACGCGTCCACGAACTCGATCAGTTCAGGGATCATGAAAGCGGGCAGCCGCGCGCGGCAGAAAGCGGCGAGTTCGTCGGAGTCCAGCCGGGCGCCGGAAACCAAAACGGCCGCCACCTTGAGCGTGTCTTCCTCGATGTCCGAGGGCGCGGCGAAGGCCGCCGACTCGAGCACTGCGGGATGCGCGTTGACGATTTGCTCCACTTCGAAGGCGGAAATGTTCTCGCCGCGTCTTCGGATGCAGTCCTTCATCCGCTCGACGAAATAGAAATAGCCGTCGGCGTCGCGATAGCCGCGATCGCCCGTGTGGAACCACAGATTGCGGAACGTATGAGCCGTGGCGGAAGGATCGTTGTAATAACCAAGCGTCATGACATAAGGCCGCCTCGGGCGGACGACGATTTCGCCGGGCTCGCCGGGGCGCGCTGCGTTGTCTTCGGCGTCGACAATCGCGATTTCATGAGTCGTCTCGTTCGCCCGGCCGCAGGAGCCGACGCGCCATTCGCCGTAGGGACTGCAGGCGCCGACGCCGATCTCGGTGCTTGTGTAGGATTCCACCGCGTGAACCCCGAATCGCGCATAAAACGCTTCGTCGAGGCTCGATTTTCCAAGATAAAGCGCGCGCAACGAGTGGTCTTTGTCGTCCTCCGCCGGCGGCTGCTTCAGCAGAATCGGGATCATGGAAAATATGCCCATCGCCACGGTCGCGCCAAAGCGGCGAATGTCGGTCCAGAAGCGTGAGGCGCTGAAGCGTTCGACGATTGCGATGCTGCATCCCGTCAATAATGCGGTCATGAAGCCGTCCCATAAGGCGGCGGCGTGGAACAGGGGCAATGGACAGTAGATCGTGTCGTCCGGGCGGTAAGCCAGGAGACGCTTGGAATCCAGGGCGTCCGTAAGGGCGTGGGCGTGCGGAACCATCACGCCCTTTGACGGCCCGGTCGTGCCCGAAGTGAACATGATGGACTGAAGGTCGCAATAACGTACACGGACGGAAGGAGTGTCGTGGCCGAAGTTCAGCAGTCGCGTCCAAGAAATGACCCGCTTGCTGAGACCGTAATTCGAATTCGGCGTTGCGGCGTCGGTGCGGACGATGACCAATCGAAGCCGAGGCAGACGATCTTCGATCGCAGCGAGCTGGCCAAGACAGAGCTCATCGACGATCATTGCCGACACGTCAGACGTATCAAGAACGTGACGCAGGATATCGCCTTTGAACGCGGTGTTTATCGGCGCAGCCACGGCGCCGAGTTTGGCCAGCGCGGTCATTGCGAACAGAAAGTCCGCGCAGTTGGGCAGCATGACGGCTACATGGCTGTGCTGCTTGACGCCGCAGGTTATGAGACCCTGGGCGATCCGGTTCGCCATGTCGTCAACGTCGCGATAGGTCCGCTCGCCGTCGTGAAATTTGAGGAAGGTTTTGCTTGGGTGCGCCGCCGCCTTGTCCTGGAGGATGGCGCCGAGAATGCGTTCTTCTAGAGGATACGGTCGCATAGGAGGTATCGCCGGCCATGGCCTGTATATCTCTTTCGAACGTTTCTAGTTTCTCAAACGCGCCATCTCCATTGACATGAGGCGCATTTAAATACACTTTTAAGACATGAGGCTTTGGCTTCCCGAAAGTCGCGCGACGTTTCGGTGGGGCGATTTTTTCGATTGCGCGCCCGACTGGTCATGGAGCGTCCGCGATCTTCCCTATCTTGATCTTTGGTATGTGGCCGCTGGCGTCGGCTGGATCGGCGACGGGGATCGGCGATGGCCGCTTACCGCCGACGATTGCCTGGTGTTGCGGCGCGGCGGCGCCTATGCAGCCGGCCACGAGCCGGAACGGCCGCTGAAACTGATCGCCGTGCATTTCGAACTCTGGAAGCCGGAGGGCGGCGTTTTCGATCCGCCGTCCGAACATCTGCCGCCGTTCAGCCGCAAGATGGAGGCTGGCGGATTCTTTCGGGAGCTTCTTGATCGCGCGATCAACTGTCACCGCGACGGCTGTTTTGACTGGGCCTGCGCTTGGTTGCAGGCGGCGTTGATGGAGGTCGTACGGCAGGATGCGCGAACCTGGCCCGCGGGCCCGCTCGGCGATCAGGCGCGACGGATCGAGCAAATGTGCAAACGAATCCAGTGCAATCCGGGACGGCATGTGCGTGTCGAAAGCTTGGCCGCCGAGTTAAATATTTCGGCGAAACATTTCTGCCGGCTCTTTCGCTATTTCCAGGGCGTATCGCCGCGCGCTTACATCACGCGGACACGCCTGGAGACGGCGCGCACACTGCTATTGAGGTCCAACCATTCGATTGCGCAAATCGCCGAAATGCTTGGCTATGACACGCCTTTCCACTTTTCACGTCAGTTCAAAACCCATATCGGCCTTTCGCCCAGCAAGTTTCGCAGAGACGAAGAACGGAAAGGGTCGCTGAGGCAGCAGCAGAAGAAAACCCGTTAATTCATGCGCTTGATCCAGAGCGCTTGAGAATTAGCCGCGTCAAAGCCCTTTATCGCATCGTGTCTCCAAAGCGCAGGATTGACTAATCTTGGATTGCGCTCTCGGCCGGGTGTATTGTCAGGGGCGTCGCGGAACGCGCGGCGCTATCGTCGGGCAGCCTGTTATGGGTTATGTGGCCGATCTCGTTGAAAACGCCTCCGACGCCGCTTTGGCGGTGGATGGCGATCAGCGGATTATGGCCTGGAACGACAGGGCGAGCACGCTTCTCGGCTATAGCGCTCCCGAGGTGATCGGGCGGTTCTGTCATGAGATTTTGCAGGCGGTTCTGCCAGGCGGCGAGCCCCTGTGTCATCCGGGTTGCGAGGCTTCCCTGTGTTTTGGGCGCTGCCAATCCTACGCCGTACACACGTGCTCCGTGCGCTGCCACGACGGAGGATGGCGCCGGGTCGGAATCGCCAGCCTGACCATTTCGGCGCAAGGCCGGGGCGGCGAAAGCACATCCGCTGCGGCGATTCTCTTTCTGCGTCCGAAGACCTCGTTCGAAGAAAAGGACGACGCGCCGCGCTCGCCGCGCGTGCGCATATTCACCCTCGGACGCTTTGCGCTCGCTGTCGGCGCGCGCGGTCTCGCGGTCGAGCGTTGGGACCGGAAGCAGTCGCTCACCCTTCTCAAATATCTCGCGCTTCACGTCGATCAGACGGTTCACCGCGGTCGCCTCATCGACCTCCTCTGGCCGGACGCCGACGAGGAGACGGGCCGCGAACGGCTTAAAGTCGTCGTTTATTCCCTGCGCAAGAAAATCTTCGACGCGGGCGCCGGCAAAAATATCGTCGAGTTTCTCGACGGCGCCTATCGGTTGCGCCGGGACGCTGTATGGATCGATCATCTGGCCTTCGACGAGCTTGTCGCGCGCGGTCGCGGCTTCGAAGCTCAAGGCCGGTCCGAAGCCGCTTTTGAAAGCTGCGAACAGGCGCGCCATCTCTATCGCGGCGATCTGCTCGGAGAGGAGCTCTATGCCGACTGGTGCTCCGAAGAAAGAGAGCGATTGCGGGAAACCTATCTCGATCTTCTGATGCGCCTGCGACGATTTTACGCAGCCCGCAACGACCATGAAGAAGCCGTCCAGATTTGCCGCGTCGCGCTGATCCACGAGTCTTGCCGGGAAAGCTTTCATCGCGCCCTGATGGAGAGTCTCTGCCGCCTTGGCCGCCGCCGCGCGGCCATCGAGCAGTTTCACCGCTGTCGCCGCATCCTGGATGAGGAATTAGCGGTCGAACCGTCATCCGAAACCTGGGCGCTCTACGAGACGATATCGAGCGTTCGAAAAGCGCGCTCTGTTTTCTGATCGACGTCATTTCCGTCACCGGGCCGTCACCGGATTGTCACCGCCCCGCCCTAGAGCGTCTGCGTTGACGCTCATGCTGGCTCCGGAAAGTCGAGGGCGGGATTTGAGACGTGGTCGGAGAATGTTCGGATAATGTTTTCGTCGCGCGTCTTTGGCGCGAGAACGGAACTGTGGGGCTGACGCCCTGGCGGGGCCATATCCGCCACATCCGAAGCGGCAGACACAAATACTTCCGGGACCTTGATGAAATGGAGCGCTTCATGAACGAGCACAGCCTCGCAGCCGCTCCCGAACCGGATCTCAAGCCGCGCGGCCATAGCGCGGATGAGAGATGAAAGGATGCACGACATGCCCCGAGGAAACGGACACGGCCCTGGTTCGCGATGGTTCCGCATTCTCGACGAGGCGCGGGACTGGGAAGATTTCTATCGGCGGCGTTGGTCCTACGACAAGTCTGTGCGCACCAGCCACAGCGTCAATTGCTCCGGGTCCTGCTCATGGGAGGTCTTTGTCAAGGACGGCTTGATCACCTGGGAGCTCCAGAAGACGGACTGGCCGCAAATCAGCCCCGATATTCCCAATTACGAACCGCGCGGATGTCAGCGCGGCATTTCTTCGTCCTGGTATCCCTACAGCCCCGTGCGCCCCAAATATCCTTATGTTCGCGGCGTCCTGCTCGATTATTACCGGGCTGAACGCGGGGCCGGAAAGGACCCTGTCGAGGCCTGGGCCGCGATCGTCGAAGATCCCGAACGGTCGAAGACCTATCGCGCCGCAAGAGGCAAGGCCGGATGGCGGCGCGTGAAATGGGACGAGGCGACCGAGATCATCGCCGCGGCCAAGATTTACACGATTAAGCAATACGGGCCGGATCATCTGGCGTCGTTTTCGCCGATTCCGGCGATGAGCATGGTGAGCTTCCTCTCCGGTCACCGCCTGTGCAACTTGCTCGGCGGAACGATGCTCAGCTTTTACGAGTGGTATCACGACCTTCCCCACATCATGCCGATGATGTGGGGCGATCAGACGGACGTGCAT
>JBHHVZ010000079.1:0-12931 GCA_046756245.1 Parvularculaceae bacterium | reverse complement strand
TATGCACGAGCCCCAGTTCTTTCGCGCGCACCGCGTCGAACCGCTCGCCGGTGAGGAAATAACGCCGCGCCTGGCGCGCGCCGATCGCCTGCATGACGAAGGGCGAAATCACCGCCGGGATGAGGCCGATGCGCGCTTCGGTGAGCGCGAAGAAGGCTTCTTCCGCCGCAATCGCGATGTCGCAGGCCGCAATCAGGCCGAGCCCGCCGCCCATGGCCGGGCCGTTGACGAGCGCCACCGTCGGCTTTGAGGCGCAATAGATTGCATGCAGCATGTGCGCAAGCCGGCGCGCATCGTCCTTGTTTTCCATCGGCGAATAATCGGCGACCGCACGCATCATATGAAGGTCAGCGCCGGCCGAAAACGCCGAACCGGCGCCCGTGAGCACGATGACGCGCACATTGGCGTCGGCGTTCAATCGCCCGATGGCGTCGCAGATCTGGCCGATCAGCGCCTGGTTGAAGGCGTTTCTGATCTCCGGCCGGTTCATGGTCAGCCGCGCCACGCCGCGGGAGTCGATGGTGGTGATGAGGAGCGGTTCGGTCATGGACGTCCTGTTTGTCTGTTACATCCTGAACACGCCGAATTTCGTATCTTCGACGGGGGCGTTCATCGCCGCCGATAAACACAGGCCCAAGACGTCCCGCGTCTGGGCCGGGTCGATAATGCCGTCGTCCCACAGCCGCGCCGAGGAATAATAGGGCGAGCCCTGACGGTCGTAATCGGCGCGTATTTTATTCCTGAATTCCTCTTCGTCTTCCGCAGACCACTCTTCGCCCTTGGCCTCCAACCCGTCGCGCTTCACGGTCGCGAGCACGCTTGCCGCCTGTTCGCCGCCCATCACCGAGATCCGCGCATTGGGCCACATCCACATGAAGCGCGGCCCGTAGGCGCGCCCGCACATGCCGTAATTGCCGGCCCCGTAGGACCCGCCGACGACGACGGTGAATTTCGGCACGCGCGCGCAGGAAACCGCCGTCACCATTTTGGCGCCGTCCTTGGCGATGCCGCCGGCCTCGGCCGACTTGCCGACCATGAAGCCGGTGATGTTCTGCAGGAAGATGAGCGGCGTTTTGCGCTGACAACAGAGCTCGATGAAATGCGCGCCTTTAAGCGCGCTTTCCGAAAAGAGAATGCCGTTATTGGCCAGCACCCCGACTGGAAAGCCGTGAAGCCGCGCAAAACCCGTCACCAGCGTTGAGCCGTAAAGCGGCTTGAACTCGTCGAAGCGCGAGCCGTCGACAAGCCGGGCGATGATCTCGCGCGCGTCATAAGGTTTGCGGGCGTCCATCTCGACGACGCCGTAAAGCTCCTCGGCCGGATAGAGCGTCGCTTCAACGTCGGCGGCGGGCGCGGGGCCGAGCTTTTCCCAGTTCAGGCGCGACACGATACGGCGCGCCAGCCCCAGCGCGTGGTCGTCATCTTCGGCGAGATGATCCGCAACGCCCGATTCGCGCGCATGAACGTCGCCGCCGCCGAGTTCTTCGGCGGTGACGATCTCGCCGGTCGCGGCTTTGACGAGCGGCGGGCCGCCCAGAAAGATCGTGCCCTGCCGGCGGACGATCACCGCCTCGTCCGACATCGCCGGCATATAGGCGCCGCCGGCGGTGCAGCTCCCATGCACGATGGAAATCTGCGGAATTCCCGCCGCCGACATCTGCGCCTGATTGTAAAAGATGCGGCCGAAATGCTCCCTGTCCGGAAAAACTTCGTCCTGCATCGCCAGGAAAGCGCCGCCGGACTCCACCAGATAAACGCAGGGCAGTCGGTTCTGCGCCGCAATTTCCTGCGCACGCAGGTGTTTTTTCACCGTCATCGGAAGATAGGTTCCGCCTTTGACCGTCGGGTCGTTGACGACGATCATGCATGTCGTCCCGCTGATGCGCCCGACGCCTGCGACGAGGCCCGCCGCCATCACGTCGCCGGAATACATGCCCCAGGCGGCGAACTGGCCGATCTCGAGAAAAGGCGCGCCGGGATCGAGAAGCCGCGCGACGCGCTCGCGCGCCAGCAGCTTACCACGCGCCTTGTGGCGTTCGCCGTAGCGCTTCCCGCCGCCCCCGGCGACTTTATCGGCGTTGGCCTTGAGCTCTGCGACCAGCGCGCGCAGGGCTTTGTCATTGGCGGCGAAGCTTTCCGAGCGCGGGTCGATCCTGGATTCGATGACGGACATGCGGGCTTCTTGTTCCTTATGGTTTTCAATGGTTTACCAAACGGGCGCCGGTAATGGAACTGATTAGACGCCGCCTCGCGCTCCCGCCTCAGTAATATCCCCACAGCATGAGCCGGCTCATGATCAGCACCATGCTCATGCCCGCCCAGAAAGTAAGCCGCGTTCGCAATTCTCCGTACCATAGCGGCAAGAGGCCAGCGCGCACGGCGGCGCGGTCACGCATGAGCAGGTAGACGAGAACCAGGAGAATAATCAGATAGCGCCACACCGCGCCGATCGAAAAGTAAAATACGCCGCCCTGCCAGATCGCCGTCCAGACGGCGAGGACGGCGACGGCGCCGGAGATAAATTCGCCGCGCGCCTCGAGCCGCGGCGCGAGCTTCGCGCCAGCGCCGATCCCGGCGAGATAGACTGCGATAACGCCGGCGTAGGCGAGCGTTATGACATGCAGGTCGAGCGCAAGCGTCTGCGGGAGGATCCACGGACTGAGCCACAGACCCGCCGCGCCGACAGCGAACGGGATTAGCCCGATAAACCCCAGTCTTGTGATCTCGTCTTCCTGCAGCGGGCGTATTCTGTTTTCTTCGGACATATCCTCTCCCGCGCCTATGCTAGTGGAGCGTGCTTTCTTTTGGAATCATAGCGCTTCATCCTGAGGGACCTTGTCCCTTCGCCTTTCGTGACGCGGCGGAGTTCATCCTCGGGCCGGCCTTCGGCCGGACCCGGGGGGCGCCCTCATGGTGAAGGGATACGTCGTCACGAAGGACGAGGCGCGTACAAATACAAATCCCAAGCAGGTTATTTGCGAAACGCGATCGAAGCCAGCCAGCCTGCGAGAAACGCCGCGACGACGCACATGAGGCCATAGGCGACGGGGCGTCCGTGCGCGAGATCGTAGATGCGCCGCTCGACGCCGACTTTCCTGACGGACAGCGTCGCATCGTCCTGATCGAGCAATTCGCCGCCGCGGTAGAAATAAACGGTCGCTGCATAGAAGCCGACCGGCGTGTCGGCGGGAAGATCGACGGCGATGGTGAAAAGCGTTCCTTTCACGAACGCTATGCCGTCGCTGTCGTTGCGGAAGGCCCCGCGCACATGGGCGGCCTGCGCATAGGCCCGGATCAGCGCCGCCGCGCCAACGTCTTCCAGGACCGCCGCCGCGTCGGCGTTTCTTGGCGCGAACGCTGGCGTGATGTTGGCGTGTTCTGCGCCCAGTCCGAAGCGTTGGCGGTCTTCAATCGGCGCAATGTCGGCGATCGGGCGGGTCGCGCTCGTCAAATAGAGTCCCGGCGCGTCTTTTAGCGTGATGACTGGGCCCGGCAGCCAGAACAGGTTCTCCTTCTGCATACGGCGGATTTGGAAATCGGCGGCCGGCCCGCGTACGACGGCGATAATGTCGCTGGCGCGGGCTTCTTCTTCCGGCAGTCCCTCGACAACGCCGAACAGCGTTACCCGCGCGCCGGTAAATCCCGCGTCGACGGCGACTTCGTCCTCGGTAAGGGCGACAGCGATTTCGGCGGCGCGCGCCGCGCTCGACGCCATCCAGGCGAGGATAAGGGCTATGACGAACCGCATCATGCCGGACTCACCACGAAAGGCGACGCAGGCTGTGCAGTGAGGTCGAACAGAAACCGCGCGCCCACCGCCAACACGATCAGCGCCAGCAGCGCGCGCAACTGTTCAGCCTTCAGAGCGACGCCGGCGCGCGCGCCGAGCTGCGCGCCGATGACGCCGCCGCTCAGAAGCAACAGCGCCAGAACGATATCCACCGTCTGATTGGCGGCAGCGTGCAGGACCGTGGTGATGGCGGTGACGAAAATGATCTGAAACAGCGACGTGCCGATCGCCACACCGGTCGGCATCTGCAGGATGTAGATCATCGCCGGCACCATGATGAAACCGCCGCCGACCCCCATGATCGCCGAGAGCACGCCGCCGATCGCGCCGATGACGAGCGGCGGGCCCGGACTTATGTAAAGCTGCGAGCGGCGAAATCGCATCGCCAGAGGAAGCGCGGCCATCCACGCCATGCGGCGTTTGCGCCGGCGCGGCGCGCCTGCTCGCGGCGGCCGCAAGAGCGCGCGCAGACTTTCGGCCAGCATCAACGCGCCTACTATGCTCAGAAAAATCATGTAGGCGACCGAAATGAACGCATCGACATGGCCGAGTTCGCGGAGATAGCGAAAAAGCGCCACCCCGGCGACAGCGCCGGCCGCGCCGCCGGCGACCAGCAGCACGCCCATCTGAAAATCGACCGTCTTGCGGCGCAGGTGCGCCGTCACGCCTGAAACGGACGCGCCGACGATCTGGCTTGCTTCGGTGCCGACCGCTACGGCCGGCGGGACGCCGTAAAAAATCAGCAGCGGCGTCATCAAAAATCCGCCGCCGACGCCGAACATGCCAGACAAAAATCCGACTGCGCCGCCCATTGCAATAATGATGAACGGATCGACCGGCATCTCCGCTATGGGGAGATAAATCTGCATGCGACTCTTCAGCGCCTCGCCGATTCATTCAACGCTGCGCTGACCGAGACTTATGGGCTCCAGAGAAAAGCTTCGTCTTTCAATGTCGACCTTTGAATAGGATCTCAGGTCGTCAGCGCAACTTGGCGTCAATCATAAGCGGGCGCGCGGCGGGTGCAAGCGAACCGGAAGAATTCGAATGGATCGGATCAGGACGGGGAGGCGAGGGTGTTTGCTTCCGGATCGGATTGAGCGGCTACCCAGCTTTCGACGGCGGCGTCGAGCTCCTGTTTTTTCTCCGGCGTCAGCGCGCCGGCCATCGCCTTGGCGAGCGCGCCCGCCTGACTGTCGCCGCCGCGCGCGGCGAGACTGTACCAGTAGTACGCCTTGCCCGCGTCCCGCGTTGGGGAAGCAGAACCGTCGTCGCCCGGATTGTAAAGCGTGCCGAGATTGTACTGTGCGTCCACCAACCCGTGATCGGCGGCCTGCTCGAACCAGCCGATTGCGGCCTGGGCGTCGGCGGGGCCGCCTTCGCCGCGCGCCGTCATCACGCCGAGGCGGTGCATGGCGAGCACATTGCCGCCGTTTGCGGCGCGCTCGTACCAGGTGCGCGCCTGCGCGAGATCTTTCGGCACGCCCTGTCCGAGCTTGTAGAACTCGGCGAGCTGAAGCTGGGCGGGCGGATGACCGAGAGCTGCGGCCCGTTCAAGACCTGCAATCGCCTGAGCGACTGCTGCGTCGTCGGCGGCGCTGCGATAGGCGCTGATGCTTTCCATGTAAAGATCGCGCGGGTTAATCACCGCGTCGAGTCTTTCAATCGCAGGAGAATCAGTCGGGGAGGCGAACTGCATGTTCGCGCCAGATGGCGGCTGTTCCGTCTGCGCCGGGGTCTCGGCCGGCGCCGTCGGCCCGAAGATGATGTCCTTGACCAGAAAGAACAGTGCGGCGGCGGCGAGCGCGATCGCCGCGCCGAGCGCGATTGTCATCGGCCTCGCGCCGGATGGAAGGGCCGAACTTTTGTCCGCGCCGTAATCGGCGGCGTCAGGCCGGTTCTTTTCAGTCTCGCCGCTGGCGCGTTTCGTCTTCAGAAACGGGACCTCGCCGCGCAAGAAGGAGAACATGCCGGGGATAAGGCGGGGTTCTTGGTCATCGGACGCCAATTGGTCGCGTCCTATTTGGGAGAGCTTTTTCGGCCGCGGCCTTTCAGGTTGTAATTCGCTGGTGCGGGCGCGCTGCTGCTGTCGCGCCTGAGCGGCGAGAATCGCCTTCTGTTTGGGAGACAGCTTGCCCTGGGCCGACCCCTGTGCGCCGCCCGGGCGCCTGGCGTTCGCCTGCGCCGCGCGCCGCGCCGCTTTCAGGTAGTCGTCCGGCTTGCCCGTCGTATCGCTTTGTTTCTCTGTCAGCGCGTCATCTTCGGACTGGGCCAGAAGCATCGCCTTTGCAGTTTCGCGGCCTGTCCTGGCGGCGCCGGCCTTTTCGGCCCCTTCGCCGTTCGTAACGGCCGGCGCGGATTTTTCGACGCCGCCCGCCGCCTGTTCGGCTTCGGCTTCGGTTTCCGTTCCGGCTTCGGCTTCCGCTTCGGCGAGGATGGATTCAAGATCGTCCGCAACGCCGCTCGCCGGTTCGGCGGCGGGCGCATCTTCGCTTTCTTTCGATCGTTTTCCGCTGAACGCCTGCTTCACTTCTTCGAGAATATCACGGGCGACGTTTGGCGCCGGAGAGGACGCCTCGTCTTCAGATTCGTCCTTATCGAGATCGAAATTTATCGGTTCGCCGGCCTCTTCATCATCCGCGCCGTCGGCTTTGCGCTCGGCCTCGTCGTCAAGATCGAATGGATCATCGAGATCGTCGTCGAACCCGTCGTCAAGGAGATCTTCCGCGCCTTCCTCGGCGAGGTCTTCTTCGACGACGTCAACTTCGTCATCGATTTCGGGAACTGCGGCGTCTTCTTTCGGCCGCGCATCTTCTTTGCGCAGGTCAATGGAAAGATCGCCCTTGCCGGCGTTTTCGCTGCTGAGGCGCGCGATCGTTTCGTCGAGCGTCGCCTGGAGGTTTTCGATGCGTTCGTCGGCGTGCTGGGTGGCGGCGGAGACGGCCGCTTCAAGCTCGGTGCGCGTTTCCTCCTCGCGCTCGTCGAATTGCCCGAATTGGGCGCGCAGTTCCGTAATCGTTTCCGAGACTTTCTGCACGCCTTCCGAACTGCGCCGCTCGGCGGCGTCGATCTGTTCGGACAGCTTGGCGAGGCCCTGGTCGATCGAGCGGATCTGGTCGCCGCAGCGCTTGATCTCGTCGCCGAGGACCCGCATGCGTTTGCCCGTGTTCTCGACGAATTCCGCATCGAAGTCGCTGGCTTCTCCGCCTTCGAAGGCGGACGCTTTTTCTGCGATGCGCTCGATGCGCGCGAGCCGCGAAGAGATTTCATCGACGGCTTGATAATCCGCGCCGGATGCGTCGCCGCCCACATGGTCGAGCCGGCTGGCGAATTCCTGAAGCTGGCGTTCATTGGCGTCGATGCGCGCGATCGTCGCCTTGTGGGTCGAGTCGAATTGCAGGGCGATCTGGGAAACCGCTTTTTCCAGCGCTTTAAGCGCTTCGATGCGTTCGCGCTCGCCGCCGCCGCTTTCGAGCTGAGCAAGCCGCGCCTCTATATTGTCCGGCGCGCCCGGCGCGCCGCCTTCGTGCTGAGTCCGCTCGATCCGCTGCAGCCGTTCGACCACGCCGCCGACGCTGCGCGAAAGATTATTGACGGCGTCGAGGCTTTTCGATTCGGCGGCGATCAGGCGCCGGTTTAAATGCTCGATCGCCTTGACGAGATCCTTGAGGCCGAGCCCTTCAATGTCGCCGCTCGATTCCTCTTCCGGGTCGCCGGCCTGGTAAATCACCTGATTAAGCCATTCTCCGACCGTCATCCCCTCGCGCTTGGCGGCTTCTTTTGCAGTTTCGCGGGCGTCGCGCTCAATGCCTTTAACGCTCCAGGGGGCGTTTGATTTCATAGGACCCACCGATTGTCCGCAGGGGATGGCCCCCAATAATCCAGGCCGCCGTGAAATTCGGCGCGGTTCGTGAAACATCCGAGCGGTAAGCTGTTTCGCATGAGTCGCAAAGTGTTAATTGGCGCAGAACGGGCGATTTTTCCCCGGAACCCGGCCCGTTCCGGCCGAAAAAGCGGATCGAATCGGCCGCCATGCGCGCTGCGGCGAAAGGCGCTGCGCATGGTCCTTTTTTCGCGCCCTTGCGATGTCTACATTGACGCCGCAACCGGCGCGACGCCGCGCCCCGCCGATGTCCCATTCGCCAGGAACGCCGCCATGACCGAATACAACGCCCCCCTCGACGACATGCGCTTCGTCCTTCACGACGTGCTGCAGATTTCGAAATACTCGAACCTTCCCGGTTTCGCCGACGCGACCGAAGACGTCATCGACGCCATTCTCGAAGAAGGCGGCAAGCTCGCCGCGGGCGTGCTGCATCCGATCAACCAGCCCGGCGACAAGGAAGGCTGCGCGCGTCATGACGACGGCTCGGTGACGACCCCGAAAGGCTTCAAGGAAGCGTATGAAACCTTCCGCGAAGGCGGCTGGCAGGGGCTTTCAGCCGATCCGGATTATGGCGGGCAGGGGCTGCCCTACATTCTCGCCCTTGCGGTCAATGAAATGGTGTCGGCGGCGAACATGGCGTTCGGCATGTATCCGGGGCTCGCGCGCGGCGCCGCAGATACGATCTACGCGCATGGCACGGACCAGCAGAAATCGACCTATCTGCCGAAAATGGTGGCGGGCGACTGGGGCGGCACGATGAATCTCACCGAGCCCCATTGCGGCACCGATCTCGGCCTCCTGCGCGCCAAAGCGGTTCCACAGGACGACGGCGGCTATCGCATTTCTGGGTCGAAGATTTTCATCTCGGCCGGCGAGCACGACCTCACTGAAAACATCATTCATCTCGTGCTGGCGCGCATCGAAGGCGCGCCGGAAGGCGTCAAGGGCATCTCGCTCTTCATCGTGCCGAAATTCCTCGTCAACGAAGACGGATCGCTGGGCGAACGCAACGGCGTCTCGTGCGGATCGATCGAGGAAAAGATGGGCATTCACGCCAACTCCACCTGCACGATGAATTACGACGAGGCTGTAGGCTATCTGCTCGGCGAACCGAACAAGGGCCTCAAGGCGATGTTCACGATGATGAACGAGGCGCGTCTGGGCGTCGCGCTGCAGGGCATGGCGGTTTCCGAGGTGGCCTATCAGAACGCCGCTTCCTACGCCAGGGAGCGGCTTCAGGGGCGCGCGCTGACGGGCCCGAAATTTCCCGACAAGCCGGCCGATCCGATCATCGTCCACCCCGACGTGCGGCGCATGCTGATGGATCACAGGGCGTTTACGGAGGGCGCGCGGGCGTGGATGTATCAGGCCGCCCTTAACGCCGACCTGCACCACAAATCCGAAAACGAAGAAGACCGTCAGAAAGCGGACGATTATCTCGGCCTGATGACGCCGGTGCTGAAGGCCTATCTCACCGAGAAAGGCTACTGGCACGCCACCAACGCCCAGCAGGTTCTTGGCGGCCACGGCTATATCGCCGAATGGGGCATGGACCAGTTCGTGCGCGACGCGCGCATCACGATGATTTACGAAGGCGCCAACGGCATTCAGGCGCTCGACCTTGTCGGCAGGAAGCTAATGAAGGACGGCGGGCGCGCCTGGCAAACGTTTTTCAAGGATATCGACGACTTCATCGCCGACAATCAGGGCGCCGAAGAAATGAAGCCGTTCCTCGACGGGCTGGCGGCGGCGAAGGAACGCCTGAGCGAAGCCACCCAGTGGCTCGGCGCCAACGCCATGAAGAATTTCGACAACGCCGGCGCGGCGTCGATGGATTATCTCCATCTTTTCGCCTTGACGGCGCTCGCCTTTTCCTGGGCGCAGATGGCGAAGACCGCGCTCGAAAAACAGGCGGAAGGCGATTTCTACGAAAACAAGCTCATCACCGGGCGCTATTTTATGGAGCGCATCCTGCCGGATACCGCCGGCCATCTCGCCAAGGTGAAAGCGGGCGCCGAAACGCTGATGGCGCTGCCGGCCGAGGCGTTTTAGGGCGAATCTCGTCTTCAGGCGGCGAACAAAATGCGCGGCCAGGCGCGTTTCGGCGTATACTGCGCCCGTCGAACCTGGAGACGAGACGATGGAAAACCCCAGCATCCTGTCGCATGTGTCTGTTGGAGCCGACGATCTGCCCCGCGCGCTCGCCTTTTACGACGCTGTCCTCGCGACCGTCGGCGCCAGACGGCTTCTCGAAGAGCCCAAACACGACCCTGCCGCCGTCGCCTACGGCAAGATGTTTCCCGAATTCTGGGTGCAGCGCCCGCATGACGGCCGCGCAGCCGAGACCGCGAACGGCGTTCATTTCGGGTTTCATGCGAGTTCGAAAGAAGAGGTCGACGCTTTTTACGAGGCTGCGCTCGAAGCTGGCGGTGCGGGCGACGGTCCGCCCGGCCCGCGACCGCTTTACGGGCCCGAATATTACGGCTGTTTCGTGCGCGACCCCGACGGGCACAAAATCGAGGCGATGATCTGGGACGAAAACGCCGCGTAAAGGCGGCTTGACCCCCAAGCGTTGCAGGTATTCTTGAAAGCCCTTATCGAGGCCAGAGCCGCCGTCATTTAAAAACGCCATATTAAATCGAAAGACAGCGTATATTAAGTTGCAGTTGTATTCATGTATTAATACATGAATACAACATAAAACCGTCGTGTATTTTTCTTCTCAATATCCGGAGCGGCTTTCACCGAAATTATCCTAAGCGGCGGGATTGCGTTTCAACCGGCGCGGCGGAAAAGGCCGGCTTTGGTTGCGGCGAGGACGGCGTCGTCGCGGTCGGAACGGGCAGGTAGATCCACTCATCGGCCAGCGCGTCGGCGAGACGTGCGGCGGCCAGGAACAGCGCCTGTCGATAAGCTGGCTTGACAAGCCAGTCGGCGCGCAAGCGCGCTTCATCTTCGCGTCCGATCTGGATGGCGGCGATCAGGTTGACGAGCGCGCGCTCGTCGGCGCCGACCTTATGCGCGCCGCGCGGCGAAAGCCGGACAGGGCGCCGCGCGCCGGCGGCGAGCGATTCAAGAAATTCTGCGAGCGCCCGCGCAATGCAACCGCGCCCTTCGGCAGCCTGCGCCGGGCAGGGCGTTGCCGCCTGTCGCACAAGCGCTGCAAAGAGCCGTCCCGTATCTTCATGATGGGGCGGCGCGGCGGGAAGGGGCGAAAACGGGATCGGGCGCGACATGACAGGTGCTTTCCTGGTTGCGGCGGCGCCGGCGCGTCGGGCGGATGAAACGTCCCGGGATGGAGATGTTTCCGCCCGCCCGCGCCGGCTGTAGGCAGGCCATATATATTGCAATTAATAATCATTTGCAAATAGAAAATGTATGAAGCCAATTTTTCTAGGCCAGAAAACATGTTAGAGCGCCGGGCGAAAACGTGGAATCCGGTTTTTCGCGTAACCGGCGCGGCCACGAGAGACGCTACAGCATCGGGCGATTCCGATTTATCGCCCGATGCTGTAGTCCCCGACCCGTCCATCCGTCCTTGATCTTCGGCGCGGCGGCGCATCCCGTCATCGTATGCGCAGCGCGGCAAGCGGTGACGCGCCGCAGCCTCGGGATCGGATCCATTTCTCCTGCGGATTGCGCGGCCCGCGCACTAAAGCCTGCATGAAACAAAGGCGCGCGGCGGCGAACATTAAATCTTGCGGGATACTTATCCGACAGTTTCAGCACGGGCTTATGGTCGGTGCGTCGCGGCGGTTTGTCCGGCGCGGCCGGCGGGCGCCAGCCTCCCGCCGCGCTCTTTGACAAGTCAAACTTTTCACGGCCTGGCGGAGTTCCTCCCCCGTTTACGGGGGAGGCAGCGAGCGCCCTTGGGCGCGAGACAAAGGGGGTGAAAACGCCCATGCGCCAAAACGGTTTCCGCAGAATTCGTCGAAGCGCTCCAACCCCCCCTTCGGCCGCTTCGCGGCCGCTTCCCCCCGCGCGCGAAGGCGCGCAATTAAGAATTGGCCGCCTTCGCGGCCGGGCGGGGGAAGAATCATCGCCGACGATCCCGGAACAATGTTGCATCATTTCGTTCTGCAACGCATCGGCCGCGGCGGGTTCGCCCGCGTTCGCGCAACGTTCCGAAATGGACAAAATGGACCCTTTGGCGCTCGAGCCCGGGAAATAAGCGGGTTTCAAGTTTTTTGTTTTTCGGAGTAGACCCTTTTTGCGCGCGATCGCGTCGTCGTCGCGCGAAGTTTCCTTGCAAGCCCGCGCGCCACGGCGTCGAGGTTTTTGAGTTCACACTCCCAGACCGTGAAGACGCGCCAGCCGGCCTTTCTGAGCGCGGCGACGTTCTTTGCGTCGCGTTCGCGGTTGCGGGCGATTTTCGCCGTCCAGTAGGCGCGGTTGGTTTTCGGGACGCGGCGCCCGCGCGCGCAGTCATGGCCGTGCCAGAAACATCCGTGTACGAATACGACGGCGTGATATTTCGGGAACACAAGGTCGGGCTTTCCGGGCAGATCTTTCCGGTGAAGGCGGTAACGAAAGCCTTTTGCGAAGAGCGCTTTTCTGAGCGTCAGTTCCGGCTTCGTGTCCGCGCCCTTGACGGCACGCATCACTTCCGACCGTTTTTCCGGCGGGAAAACGTCCGTGTGCTTTGAACCTTTTTGCATCATGCGCGTCTGATCGGCGTGAATTCTGACTGCTTAACAGCTTGGCCGTTTCTAATAATCCTCGTCTTACGGCATAATTCATTTTCTATGTATTGAGCCTCAATTTCTACGTAATTGATTTCAGCCGCGTCGCCCCGAAAGCATTCTTGAAGAGATGACAAAAATTCTACTTCAATCAATTGATGTGTTCTTGGGCAAGGGTTATTCCGTGGGCTCGGAAGTGTTGTCGGGAATAAGTAAATGCACGGAGGCGGTAACGAATAAGGGCCGATTTCCGTGATTCTCTCTTCGCCAGCCACTATTTTTTCGAGGGTTATTTTGGGGCAAAGTCTGCCTGTCGTTGCGCAAACCCAATCCCACACGATCAATCCATCAATCTGCTGTGATCGATCCATGATTTCAGCGCTTAATCGGGTGTGAATGCCGGACCAAACGTTATGAGCTGGATCAGCGCCTGGATTGCTGCAAATACTCCACAGGACAAACTCATTTGCGTGGGCGGGGCGTGTGAAAATATTGGTATTATTTCCGTCCAAGCAGCCTTTTAGTTTCCATGCCTTGGAGCAAACCCTCCGTCTTTCAGACGGAAAGCTTTAG
>JBHHVZ010000078.1:0-13194 GCA_046756245.1 Parvularculaceae bacterium | reverse complement strand
CTTCCCAACGCCATCAGCGGGAAATAGTGGCGATAGAGATTATAGTTGATCATGAAGGCGCGGGAGAGTTCGGAGCCCTGCTTCAAGCGCTCCGCGAGCATAGGGTCGCCGAGCTTTATGGTCTGTCCCACCCCGTAGCCGGGAAAGCCGGTCCCCGTATATTCCGGCTCGATCCAGGTTCCCTCGCGCTGGCGTTCGATCAGAAATTCGACGCCGCGCGCGATTGCGGCTTCATCTTCCCTGCGCCCGGCGGCGACAAGCCCCATCAGCGCCCAGGCGGTCTGCGAGGCGGTCGTCGTCCCGACCGCTTTCATTTTCGGATCCATGTAAGACGCGCAGCTCTCGCCCCAGCCGCCGTCTTTCTGCTGCATGGAACGGAGCCAGTCGGCGGCGCGCGTCACATAGGGCGCGCTCATGTCCTCGCCGACCGCTTCGAGCGCCGGCAACACCGCGCCCGTCCCGTAGATATAATTGACGCCCCAGCGTCCGAACCAGGAGCCGTCTTCTTCCTGCTCTCTCCTCAGATAGTCGATGGCGCGCGCCACATTGGGATGATCGCGCTGGAATCCGAGCTTGCCGAGCGCCTCGACTACGTGGGCGGCGACGTCGACCGAGGGCGGGTCGAGCGCCTCGCCGAAATCGCAGAACGGGATCTTGGTGAGAATCTCTTTGTCGTTGTCCTTGTCGAAGGCGCCCCAGCCCCCGCCCCGGCACTGCATGCCGAAGAGCCAGTTGACGCCGCGCTCGATCGCCCTGTCGATTCCCTTGTCTTTCCATTTCTGATCGTCGCGGAACTGCGACAGAACGATAAGCGCCACCGCTGTATCGTCCGTATCCGGATAGAAATAATTCTTGTATTCGAACGCCCAGCCGCCCGGCGCGACATTCGGGACCTTCACTTGCCAGTCGCCGGGGCGCAGAACCTGCTGGTCGAGCATCCAGTCGAGCGCCTTTTCGATCTCCTCGGCGTATTTGTCATTAAGGCCGCAATCGTCATAGGCGAGGAGCGTCAGCAGCGTGTCCCACACCGGCGAGGTCGAGGCCTGAATCCATGTGGCCTCGCCTTGATCGACCCGCCAGCGCGGATCGTCGAGCGCGCCGAGCCCGGCCGCGAGGTTCGGATGGTCGTGTGCGTAGCCTTCCACATAAAGCGCCATCAGCGAGTAAATCCACGGCGGCTGGATGCCGCCCCAGACGCCGTCGGCGTCCTGATGCTGGATGATCCATTCCAGCGCGCGCTTTACGGCGGCGTTGCGAAAAAGGCCGATCTTCGCCCTCTCCCCAAAGCTTTGCAGCGCGTGCAGAGCTTTGTCGGCGGTGCGGAAGAAACCGTCCCAGAAGTCGGCGCCCGGTTTTGCGGGAAGCTCGTAATCGAACGCCGTCCGGCCTTCGGGAAAGAGTTCGTCGAGGCGGCGTTCCGGCGGCAGCGGCCGCGACGGCCGGCGCGCCGACAGAATGGCGATCGGCATCAGGGTCGCACGCGCCCATTGCGCGAAATTGTAAATCGAAAAGACGAACCAGTTCGGAAACCAGATGACTTCCGGCGGCAGGTTCGGCGTCTTCTCCCACGGCCACTCGCCGATCAGCGCCAGCCAGTAGCGGGTAAAGACGCGGACATTGCGCAAGCCCCCCTTCGAAAGAATCCACGCGCGCGCGCGAACCATGTGCGGGGCGGACGGATCGTCGCCTTCGCAGCGCAGCGCCGCATAGGCTTCGACCGTCGTGTTGATGTCGCCGGCCGGCGCGCCGTGATAAATCCGCCAGGAACCGTCCTCGCTCTGGGTCTTGCGCAGGCTTGCCGCCAGCCGCGCGCACAGATGATGACCGTCGAGCTCCATGAACCAGAGCGCCAGGCGCCATTGCGCCTCCATGCAAGAATTCGATTCCAGCCGCCCGACCCAATAGCCCTCGGGCTTCTGGCGCTCGGCAAGCCACGCCGCGGCGGCCTCGATGGTCGCATCAAGCTGTCGGTCGAAATTGCCGCCGGCTCCGGCGGGCGCAGCGGCGCGGGAAGACTTGTCAGTTAACGCCACATGAGGCTCCAGCTTGCCTTTCGAGGCCCCGCTTGTAACGGCTGCGCCGCCCTTTGTCTCTACCGATCAAGCCGAGAATTTGAGTTGCGGCGAAGCCGGTTTGATGGCGCTCGATCTCTGTCATTTATCATTTATGATGAAAAATAAGCATTGAAAAGAAATCTTCATGGGGAGACATCCGATGAATCCCGAAGTCACCGGCTTTTTCGATGAAGATACATTTACGATCAGCCATGTGGTCGCCGATCCGGCGACGAAGCGCTGCGCGATTATTGACTCCGTGCTCGATTACGACCCGGCGTCTGGCCGCTCATCTGCGGCGTCGGCCGACCGGATTGTCGATTTCGTATCTTCGAACGCTCTCAAGACCGAGTGGATTTTCGAAACCCATGCGCATGCGGATCATCTTTCGGCTGCGTCCTATCTGAAACAAAAGCTCGGCGGCAAGACGGGCATCGGCGTTCATATAACGGCGGTTCAGAAAACTTTTGGCGAGATTTTCAACGCCGAGCCCGAATTTCGGCGCGACGGAAGCCAGTTCGACATTCTGTTCGATGAGGGCGATGTTTTCAGAATCGGCGACCTGCAGGCGCGCGTAATACATACGCCCGGCCATACGCCGGCCTGCATCACCTATGTCATCGGCGACGCCGCCTTTGTCGGCGACACGCTGTTCATGCCCGATTACGGAACGGCGCGTTGCGATTTTCCGGACGGCGACGCCCGCGCGCTTTATCGGTCCATCCAAATAATTTTCGCCCTTCCCGATGAAACGCGTCTCTTCATGTGCCACGACTACAAGGCGCCGGGCCGCAACGACTACAAATGGGAGACGAGCGTCGGCGAACAGAAGCGCGAAAACATCCATATCCGCGCCGGCGTCAGCGAAGACGACTTCGCCGCCATGCGCGAAGCCCGCGACAAGACCCTCGAAATGCCGCGGCTCATCCTGCCCTCGGTGCAGGTAAATATGCGGGCCGGCGAAATGCCGCCGCCCGAGGACAACGGCGTCGTCTATCTGAAGCTGCCGGTCAATGCGTTTTAACGGCGCCGCCTGTTCTCTGAAGGGAGACGGATCGTCTTGACTCTGATATAATGTTCAAATTCTGTTCTGATTCGACGAATACGATAACGATTGAACAGAGGGAGGATCCTGATGAACGTCAAACGGTTCGCACTTTCTGTAGTCGCGGTTTACGTAGCCTACGCCATTATGGCGATGGGGGCGGAATATCTTTTCAAAGCGCAGCTTGAAAGTCTGGAGGCGATATACCGCCCGACAGCCGAGCGGGATTCGCTGATGGCGGTCATGCTGCTCGGTTATCTGCTCAACACGGTAATGTTCTGCTATATCTTCGTGAAGGGCCGCGAGGGCAAGGGGCTCGCCGAGGGCGCGCGCTACGGCCTCATGATAGGCCTGCTTTACGCCGGCATCGACATCGCCTGGCATTCCTATCTGCCGATTACGGCGACGACGACAATCGTCTGGGTGCTGGTCGACGTCGTAATGGCGGTTGTCGCCGGCGTGGTGCTCGCCGCCGTGTACAAGCCTGAGGGCGCATCAAAGGCGGCTCCGGCGTAAATAGCGGCGCACTCAAAACGTCTCGAGGCGATCCATTGTCCGGACCGTTCACACGGTCCGGACATCTTGTTTGTCTCCTTGCTATTAACGCGACCGGAAAACAAGCGCCCGCAGGATCCAGCGTAACAGCGCGAAGGCCGCCGCCGGCGCGAAGGCGAGCGTCAGCCATAAACTTAGCGCCTCGCCCGGCAGCGCCGACGCCATCAGCAGCCCCACATAAGCGGCGATCAAGAACAGCGCCGTCGTCAGAACCCAGCGCGCCAGGGGCCTCAAGCGGACTAACCACAACAACCCTTTGAGCAACAGGCCGATCACGAGGGCTGCGAACGCTATGCCGACGCCCTTGGCGAGCAGCAGACCGCCCGTTTCGGGCTGGTCGAAAAATTTCACCGGGACCGGCGCGCGCGAGGCGACGAACACCGGCGGCAAATCAATCGCAATCGGCAGACTTATGGCCGAGTCCACATGGCCCATGATCTGAATCTGTTCGCCGCCCGCCACATCCCACAGCCGGGCTGTATTATCGCGCGATCCGCTTGCGAGAACCGTGCCGTCCGGACCTGCGTCGAGCGCGCGCACGGCGTCCTTATGGCCTTCGAGTTCGGAGAGCATCTCGCCGTCAGGCACGCTCCATATACGGACGATTCCGTCGATGCCGCCAGTGGCGAGCTTGCGGCCGCCGTCGACAAAGCGAACGGCGAACGCCTTCGCGCCGTGATCGACCTCCATGACGCGCCGGCGCGCAGCCGTATCCCATGCGCGCGCCTTGCCGTTTTCGCCAGCGGCGGCGAAATAGGCGCCGTCGCCGCTGAAGGCGATGTCATCGCCTGCGGAGCCCAGCCCGACCGTCGTCAGCCGCGCGCCGGTGCGCCAGTTCCATAACCGCACATTGCCGTCAGCGGAAACCGACGCAAGAAGATCGCCGTCGGGGCTGAAATCGATAGCGTTGACGCTGTCATTGTGCCCGCCGATTGTCCTCACAGCAGTTCCATCGACAGGATTCCAGATGATCACCGTGTTGTCGCTGCTCGCGGTCGCGACCGCTTCGCCGCCCGGATGCCAGACGACGTCGTAAACGCTGCGCAGGTGTCCGCTCAGCGTCTGCAGCGCCGCGCCGTTCTCGGTCGACCAGATGCGCGCCGTCAGATCGCGCGAAGCCGACACGGCCTTTGAGCCGTCCGGCGAAAAATCCGCCGCCCAAACCCAGTGTTCGTGGTCGCTGAATTCGCCGAGCTGGACGCCTGTCTTTGCGTCCCACAACCGCACGGTGGAATCGTCCGACGCGGTCAGCAGCCGCTCGCCCTTGTCGTCGAGCGTCACGCCGTTGATGTCGGCGCCTTCGATGCCTCTGATCTGAACGCCTTCGAGCGCGGCGGCGTAAAGCCGGCCCTCGAGCACGACAGGCGCAATGCTGATCATGGAAAACAGGATGAGCGCCAGAAACGAGCGCGACAGCAGCGCCAGCGACGCGGCCCCCGCCGCTCTGTCCGCTTCCAGCGTTCCGTACCGCGAAAGGAACGCCAGCACCGCCATCGCGCCGATAAAGATCGGCCTGTATTCGGGGAACACAAAGTCGGACGTATAGGCGAGCGCGCCGAAGCCGGCGGCGATCAACAAGGCGAGCAAAAGCGACTGCGTGATCAGCGCCAGGCGCCTCTTGGCGCCGGTCGTCGTATAAGACTGCTTGCGCTTTGGCGGCGCCCTTTTCGGCTTCGGCGCCGGGCGCGATTCGGCCGGCGCGCCGTCTTCGGGCGGCGCCGGCACCGGTTCGCCGCTGCGCCGCCGGGCGGCGCCCAGAAATTCCGCGATCGTCTCGACGAAAGCCAAGAGCGCCGGGTCGCCCGCCCTGCCCCGCCAATGAGTGAGATCGGCTGTCTGGATCTGCCGGAAGCCGAGCGGAATGTCGACATTGTCGAGAAGCGCCGGGAACAGAATATCTTTCGAAGCGCCCTCATCGGCTTCGTCGCAGACAAAGCGCGACCCAACCGAATACTGCGACCACATGACGATGACCGCATGGGCGCCGGCGAGCGCTTCCGAAATTTCCTGGCGGAATCCGGCGCCGGTTTTGATCTTCGGATCCCACCAGACGGAAAGGCCGTGCTCTTCGAGCGCTCTTGCGAGCTTCTCGACCTTGGCGCGGTCCTCGCGCGCATAGGAAATGAAAACGCTTCTCGCCAAGGCCCCCGCTCCCCCGTTTCCCCAAGATTGCGTGCAAACTTGCTCTGGATCGTTCCGGCTTCAAGCATAGCCAAATTGAACCGGTTCGGAAATGGGGCCTCGCGCTCAGTGTTTTACGGCTTTTGGGGACCCGCCCCGGGTGATGATCGCCAGCTGCAGCGCCAGCGTTCCCACCAGCGCCGCCATCGCCGCCATCCGCGCCCAGCCGGCCCCTTCGACCCCGAAAACAGGCAAAAGCAGCCATAACGACGCCACATGGACAAGGCTGGAGAGCGCCTGCGCCGTCAGCACCCTGCCGGCGCGCCCCAGCGACAACAGGCCGGGCTCGAGCGCCGACCCGAACAGCTTGATCATCAACGCGCCGGCGATAATCGCCGTGACGCCGGCGGCGGCGCGAAATTCCTCGCCGGCGATCAGCACGACGATCGGCGCGCTGAAGAAAATCAGAATAAAGACGATCGGGCTGCTCGCCAGTCCCGTGAAGAATCCGCTTTTGAGCGCAACCGATCGCATTTCGGCGATCTTGCCCTGAACAGCGAGGCGTGAAAGCTCCGGCATGACCGACTGGTCGATCAGCAAGGCGGGTTTGGAGAGCCAGTTGGTCACATTGATCGCCAGCTTGACGAGGCCGGCCGGCGCCGGACCGAGCATCGCGCCGACAATCAGCACGGGCAGATCCATATTGGCGAGGTCGGCCGTGCCCGACAGATTCGATTTAATGACGAAGGGCCACCAGCCGCGCTCGCCTCTTAATGCGTTTCGCCAGTCGACGCGCCAGCTTTTCAGGTTTTTCTTGCGGGCGAGCGCGCGGGCGCCGAGCATCCACAGGCTCATCCCGTCGAGAAAGCCCGACGCCATCCACACAATGAGGAAGCCGATCAGCCCGCCGCCCGCCGCCCAGACGATAAGCGCGCCTGCGACGCGCGTCAGCGGCATTACCAGAAGCTGCGCGCCGAGCGTCTTGTAGCGGTCGAACAACCGCAACACCCCGGTCGGCGTCGCGGCGAACAGGAACGGAATGACGAAGCAATAGACGTAGACTGCCTGCATCGCCTCTTCCGGCCAGCCCATGAGCCGGCCCATGAACGGCGCGGCGACGAGCGCGACCGCCACCGCGAACGCCGCGCTTATGACGTCGATCGCCGTGGTGAAGACGATGAGTTTCTGAAATCCCGAATCGTCCCTGCCTTCGAGAAATTTTGAACCGAAATGAATGACCGCCTGCCAGGACTGAAACCGCGCCAGCGCAGCAATCGTCATGGCGTAGGCCTGAACGACGACAAGAACGCCGAAATCCGTCGTCCCGAGCGCCCGCGCGGCGATGGCGAGATAAACCAATCCCAGCACGCCGGCCCCGAACTTCCCGCTCATGAGAAACGATGCGTTCCGGAATATCCTGACGAATATGTTCTGCGAACGAACCGGTGCGGATGGCGTGTCGCTCATTAATTATCCTTAGGCGGTTTCGGATATCTGCGCCGTCGCAAGATCTCTTAGCCTATAGCAGCATTTGCAATGTTTTCTCAGTCCTGCCTGTCGGCGAGAATTCGTCGCACAAGCGCAACGTCTTCGGGTTTGTCCACGTCGATCGCCGCTTCGGGAACTGAAAGCGCGACAAGTTGGGCGGCGACCCCCGTCTTCTTTGCAAGCAGCGCGGTCGCCGCTTTGCTCGAAAGCGTTCGGGTGGCGTAAGCAAGCGCGGTTCCCACGCCGATCTCGGCCGCCATGGCGAGCGGGTTCTTGCGTTTCGATTCGATCTTGCGCCAGAACGCGATGAGCGGCGCGGCGGCGGCGCCTGAGACCCAGAACAAATTGGCGCCCGATACGGCCCGGTCGGAAAACCGCAGAAACGTGCGCGGCCCGTCCGGGTAGGCATGTCTGTAATCCTTTTCTTCGACGACCGCGGCTGCAATTTCCGTATCCGGATCGATTTTCGATAGGAACTCTTCAATCATCTCCGGGGTCAAGAGCGCGTGATCTGCGGTGGTGACGAGCAGCGCACGCCTTTCTCCGGCCGCAGCAATGGCTCGCGTCATTGTTTCGGCGAGCGTTTCTCCGGCTTCGAGCAGCGCCGGCGCACCGTCGCCTTGTTCCGCCAACGCCAGCACGTCCGCGTCGCCGATCACGGTCAACGCCTCGGCGAGCCCGGCGTCAGCCAGGGCGCCGAGCACACGGGCGATCATCGGCTCGCCGGCGAAGTCGATAAACGCCTTGTGCGGCGCATCTTCAAATCCGGCCAGCGGATCGTCAGCGCCGGTCCGCCGCCCGGCGAGAACGAATGCGGCGACAGGTTTTCCATTAACGGTCTTCATGGCGGCGCCGTGCATCCTTTTTTGCAGGTCGGCATGCGTCCGGTTACGCCGCGCTGCGGCGCGCGCCGGGCAACGCGATTATCCTTTTTTCCAGCGAGACTACTGCGCCGGCGGGGTTATCGAGGCCGCGGACCTCGAGTTCAAGCGTGAATCCGCCCGCCTCGTCACGCGTCGCCGTGTAAAGATGATATTGCGCGGCCGGATGGCCGGCGCGCCCGGCGTATGACGCCGATGCGACGCCGTGCACTGCGATCGGTCCGCGCGCGGAATCAATCGCCGCGAAGCTGGGTTTGTGGCCGTGGCCGTGAATCACAAGCTCGGCGCCCGCCGCCGCAAGCGAGGCGCCGAGCGCGTCGGCGTCGTCGAGACTTTTGCGCGGCGACAGAATCCCTTTCATCGGCGGATGATGAAGCGCGACCACGCGCAGCAAGCCTTCACCACCCAGCGCACGCAGACCAGCCTCCATTCGCCGCCGCTGCTCCGGTCCGACCCTGCCCGTCGCCAGACCCGGCGCCGTCGGCGGCGAAGAATTCAGCGCCAGGAATCCGACCGAACCCTGGCGCCGGATAAAGGGAAAATCGTCGAATCCGCGGGGCGTGCGAATCTCCCCGTCGCGTTCCCCGGCCATATAGGCGGCGAGCACGCCCAGCGTGTCGTCCCAGGCCGTACGCACGTAGGCGTCGTGATTGCCCGGCAGGAACATCACTTTTTCGGGAGGGCCGAGCGTTTCCAGCCAGTCCCGGGCGATGGAAAATTCGTCCGGCAGGGCGATGTTGGCGACGTCGCCTGTCACCACCGTGAAGTCCGGCGCCTGGTCGGCGAGATCGCAGGCGATCTTATCCAAAACCTCCGGTCTGTGACGCTTTGAGCGGTTCCGCCGCCAGTTGATGAGGCCCAACATGCGCTTGTTGGCGATTGCGCTGAGCGGCGGTGAAACCCGCAATGGCAGGTGCGGGTCGGATATATGGGCGAAGCGGAGCATTTCTCGCATCTTGTAATATTTGCGTTACAAAAAATGACCGGCGCGGCGGCGCCCGGCCCTTTTCAACCGCCGAATTTTAAATCATGACATAGCTGCGTCTCGTATATGAAATTTGTTTGAAATCAATGGGTCGACAGCCCGAAACCCCTAATTGGTCGCGCCAGGCCGCTCAGGATGGCGGCCCGGCGGGCGATCCTTTTCTCTTGACGCGCAGGAATGCCGGATACGCCTTCTTTTCCGGGCTGAGGCCAGAGAAGCGCCAGGTCGCCGTTCGTTTCACGAGGGAGCAGTAGGATTCATGTCGAGCGCAGTCGGTCTTCTCATCAATACGCGATCGAGCCGCAATCCGGGGATGTCATCGCAGTTGCTCGACGTTGCGCGCCGGCATGATTCGGTTCGCCCTTACGTGCTTGACGGCGTCGACGAGTTGCCGCGCGCCGTCGCCGACATGGCGAGCACGGGCGTCGACACGGTCGTCCTCGGCGGCGGAGACGGCACGACGCAGGCGGCGCTGACGGAAACATTCAACGGTCGGCGTTTTGACAACGATCCGCGTTTCGTCGCGCTTCCCTGCGGCATGACCAACGTCATCGCCGCCGATTGCGGTTTGCAGGGATCGCCTTTGTCGTCCCTCGACAACTTTCTCTGGCGGCGCAAGCGCGGCGAGATCAGCGCGTTCGAACGGCCGCTGATGTCGGTGCGGTTGACGCCGAAACATCCGCCCACCTTCGGCTTCTTCCTGGGCGCCGGACACTTTTATACGGCGGTGAAATTCAGCCGCGAAAAAGTGCAGGCGGTGGGCGCGCGCCGGTCGTTCGCGCTGCGTCTTAGCGTTACCGCCTACGTGGTGAAGACGGCGTTGTTCGACCGCGGCGAAAAGGCGCCCGTCGTCGCCGAATGGATCAAGGACGACGGATCGTCGGTGCGGGCGCCGACGGCGCTCTTGATGATGACGACGCTGCACAAGCTCACCGGCGGCATTTACCCGTTCTGGACGACCGGCGCGGCGCCGCTGCGGCTGACCACGATCAAACATCCGCCGCAAAAGCTTTTAAGCGCGATGATGCCCGTTCTTTCGGGTAAGGGCGCGTCCTGGCTCGGCGACGCAGGCTATGCAAGCTGGTCCGAAGACGTCGTGCAGGTGAAGCTTTCGGAGCCGTTCGTCTATGACGGCGAGATATTCCATCCGCACCCGGAAGAGCCTTTGACGATAGATACGACGCAGCGCGCGTGTTTTCTTCGCTGACGGCGCGAAACGCTCATGAAGGACGACAATAGCTGCGACGGCTCCGCCAAGGCGCTTCTTGAAGCTGTCGGAAAAGAGCTCGCTAAGTCTGTCTCCGCGCCGGCGCGCGCGGCCGGCGCCGCCATTGCCAAGCGGTACCCAGGATCTGCGGTCCTGTTTTACGGCGCCGCGGCCGACGATCCGGACGGCGAAGCGGCGCGCGGAAACGCGCTTTATGATTTTTACATTATCGCGCCGTCCTATCGCGGCGCCTATGAGCAAAAACGCCTGCGCGTCTTGAACCGTTTGTTGCCGCCCAACGTCTTTTATTTCGAAACGCCTTATGAAGACGTCATCCTGCGCGCGAAATACGCCGTGTTGTCGGCCGGCCATTTCGAGCGCCTGTGCGGCGCAAAGACATTTCATTCCTATTTCTGGGGCCGCTTTGCGCAGCCCTCGCGCATCATTCATGCGCCCGACGCCATGCGCGCGCAAATCGAGCGAAGCATTGCGGCGGCGGTAGCGACATTCTGCCGGCGCGCCGCAGGGCTTACGTTCGATGAATTCACGCCGCATGATTTGTGGCGAGCCGGTCTTCGCGCCTCTTATCGGTCGGAGCTGCGGGCGGAGAAAACCGACCGTGCTGAAACTGTGCTTGCCCGCTATGACGGCTGGCCCGAGCGAGTCACGGCGCCGGCGCTCGCCGCCTCTGGACTCGCCGTCGCGACTGCCGGCGACGGGCGGTTGCTGGTTTCGCCCAAGCCCGCGCGGCTTCCAGTCCAGACAGCCTGGATAGCGCGCAGCGTTTTTGGCGGGTTTCTTTCCGCCGCCCGTTTGTTGAAGGCGACGACGACGTTTCACGGCGGACTCGAATACATTTTGTGGAAAATCGAGCGTCACGCCGGCGTCCGGCTGCAAGCCACCGATTGGCAGCGCCGTCACCCGATGCTGGCCGCGCCCGGACTGGCGCTGCGTTATTACATCGAACGGGCGAAGACGGCGCGCAAGCGCGGCGCGTGACCTCGGCGGCCGGCTCGGCTATCACCGCGTCATGAGCGACGGGAATTTCTACGCCTTGCTGCGCAGCCGCTTCGCCGCGCGTCTCGACACGCCGTGTCTCACGCTTCCCGACGGGCGCACGTTATCCTATGGCGATATCGACGCCATGGCGGCGCGCACGGCGGACGTGCTGCGCAACACCAGCGCAAAACCCGGCGACCGGGTCATGGCGCAAGTGGACAAGTCGCCGGAAAATGTCGCGCTTTATCTGGGCGCGCTGCGCGCCGGACTTGTTTATGTTCCGCTCAATACGTCGTACACGGCGGAAGAGGTCGGCCATTTCCTCAACGACGCGCGGCCCGTTGTCTTCGTCTGCCGGCCGGAGAGCGAAGCCACGCTCGCTTCCCTCGCCAAGGCTTCCGGCGTCAAATCCATTTTCACGCTCGACGCGGCGGGCTCGGGAAGTTTGAGCGAAGCGGATGCGGCGCTGCGTGAAGGCATCGAACCGCGCGGGCGCGACGATCTCGCCGCCATTCTTTACACGTCAGGCACCACGGGCCGGTCAAAAGGCGCGATGCTGACCCACGGCGCCCTCGCCGCCAACGCGCTCGCCCTGCACAAAGCGTGGGGCTTTCGCCCCGGCGACGCGCTGCTGCATGCGTTGCCGATTTTTCACATTCACGGGCTGTTCGTGGCGTTGCACACGGCGATGCTCAATGCGTCGGAAATCCTGTTTTTGCCAAAATTCGACGTCGCGGAAATCCGAAAGAAAATGAAACGCGCGACGGTGATGATGGGCGTGCCGACCTTTTATACGCGTCTCCTCGCCGACCCGGATTTTTCGCGCGCAGACTGCGCCCATATGCGCCTTTTCATCTCCGGTTCGGCGCCGCTGACCGAACAGGTCTGGGAAGCGTTCAGGATGCGCACGGGCCATGAAATCCTCGAACGCTACGGCATGTCGGAAGCCGGCATGATCGCCTCGAACCCGCTTCATGGCGCGCGCGTCCCCGGAACCGTCGGCTTCGCGCTGCCCGGCGTGGAAATTCGCATAACGGGCGCGGACGGCGCGCCCCTTCTCGCCGGCGAGACCGGCGCGGTCGAAGTGAAAGGCGCGAGCCTCTTCGCCGGTTATTGGAACATGCCGGAAAAGGCCGCCGCCGAGTTCCATGACGGCTGGTTCGTCACCGGCGATCTCGGCGCGCTCGACGCGGAAGGCCGGCTGACGCTCTCGGGCCGGGCGAAAGACCTTATCATCGCCGGCGGCTATAATATCTATCCGAAAGAAATCGAGATCGTTCTCGACGCGGTTCCGGGCGTGAACGAATCCGCCGTCATCGGCGTTCCGCACCCGGACATGGGCGAAGGCGTCGTCGCCGTGCTGGTTCCGGAAGGAGGATCGCCCGACGCGGCGGCGGTTAGCGAGGAAGATATTGCAGCCGCGCTTCAATCGCTCGCCCGCTTCAAGCGCCCGCGGAAATTCTTCTGGGTCGAGGCTCTCCCCCGCAACGCCATGGGCAAGGTGCAGAAACAGAGTTTGCGGGAGATGTATAAGGACGCGTTTTTGAAATAGCCTCTGTTAAGCGTTAAGCTTTTCCTCGCGGCCCATCCTTCGAGGCTCGGCGACTACGCCGTCTCGCACCTCAGGATGAGGCCTTCATTTGCTGCAAACAACACCCTCATCCTGAGGCGCCTTTGCGCAGCGAAGGCCTCGAAGGATGGGCGACAATCTCAACAGAGAATTTATTTCATCCGTTTTGTTCAGTCGCTCTCCCCTACTTTCGTTCGCGCGATATAATCGTCAATCCGCTGGCGGAGAATTTCTAGCGGCAGGCCGCCGCCGGCGACAACGGCGTCGTGAAAATCTCGAATATCGAACG
>JBHHVZ010000077.1:0-13209 GCA_046756245.1 Parvularculaceae bacterium | reverse complement strand
GGCGCCCGCGCTTGCTATTCTTCTGGCCCACGCCGGCGTGAGGGTGGGCGTGCTCGGCGGCGTGGGCCGCCTCTTTCAGGGCCGCAGCGCGCCGGCGCGCTTTCTCGAGGCGCTCGAGATCGATCGTTTCGACGCGCGCGCATCGGCGCCGCCGGCCCTGCATGTGACGTCCGGCTCGCGCATGGTGTTTCTCAGCGATTTTTTCATCGACATGGACACCATCAAAGCGGCGCTCGAAAAGTACGCCGGCGCCGGCGCCGTCGGCGTACTGGCGCAACTCGTCGATCCGGCGGAAGAGGACTTCCCGTTTCAGGGGCGTACGGAGTTTCTTGATACGGAAGGACCGGACAGGCGTCTGTTCGGCGATGCGAGCTCTGTCGCCGCCGGCTATCGCGCACGGTTTCAGGCGCATCGCAGCGCGCTGTCCGACGCGGCGCGGCGGCTCGGCTGGACATTCGTCTCCCACCGGACTGACCGACCGCCGCAAACGGCGCTGCTGGCGCTTTACGCCGCGCTCGGCGAACACCGGATGCAACAATGATGACGGGGCTCGGCGCGCTTTCCTTCACGTCGCCTTTGATTCTCATTGCGCTCGCTGCGCTGCCGGCGATCTGGTTCGTTCTGCGCGTAACCCCGCCGTCGCCGCGCCGACTGCGGTTTCCGGCCTTTTTCATTTTGAGAAAGCTGAAGACTCCGGAAGAAACGCCGGACCGCACGCCGTGGCAGTTGCTATTGTTGCGGCTCTTCCTCGCGGCCTGCGCCATTATCGGACTCGCCGGACCTGTTCTCAACGCACCCGAGGCGGCGACCGGCGCAGGGCCGATCGTGCTCGTCGCAGACGACAGTTGGGCGGCGGCGCCGGGCTGGCGGCTGCGTCGCGAGGCCATGCGGCTTGCGGCGGACGAAGCGGCGCGTGACGGCCGCACGGTCTTTATCTTGACGACGGCACCGTCCGCAGCCGCTCCGGGCGACATCCTTCCGATGACCGGCGACGAAGCGCGCCGCGTCGCCGATGCGCTGAAGCCGCAGCCGCTTGCGTCCGACCGGACAGGCGCCGTCAAATCCCTGGCCGCGCTCGACGCAGCGCTTTCTCGCGAAGACGCAAAGCCCGAGATTCGCTGGCTGACGGATGGGCTTGCCGGCCCCGGAAGCGCCGAACTGGCCGATGCGCTGGCCGAACGCGGCGCGCTTACCGTTTTTATCGATCGCCAGACGCCGCAACTCGTCCTTCGCGCAGGCGCTGGAGATGAGACCGGTCCGGCGTTTCGGATCGAGCGTCTTCGCAAAGGCGGCGCCTGGGAAGGCGAACTCGCCGCTACGGCCCGGGACGGGCGGGAGCTTGCGCGCAGCACAGTCGCGCTTGAGGCCGGCGCGCAAAGCGCAACGCAGCGGCTGGATCTGCCGCTGGCGCTGCGCAACGAGCTGGCGACCGTCCGTATAGAGAATGTCGCATCCGCCGGCGCGGTGTATCTTTCAGACGCCCGCGACCGGCGCGCGCTGATCGGGCTCATCGCCGGCGGCGATGAAGGCGGCGACGCGCTGCTGCGCGGCTCGCATTACATCCGTAAAGCGCTCTCGCCTTATGCATCATTTCTGATCGATACGATCGACACGCTTCTCGCCTCCGATGTTTCAGTCGTCATTCTCGACGATGTCGGCCGGCTGCGGCGCAGCGACGTCGAAGCGCTCGAGGCCTGGATTGACCGCGGCGGCGTGCTTGTCCGCTTTGCGGGCCCCAACCTCGCCGACGCCGCCAGCGACGGCGACGCGCCGTTGTCGCCCGTTCCCTTGCGCGGCGGCGGCCGGGCGCTCGGAGGCGCGCTGACCTGGGACACGCCGCAGGCGCTTGGTCCGTTCGCGCCCGAGGGTCCGTTCGCCGGCCTGAAGGCGCCGGAAGACGTGCTGGTGCGCCAGCAGGTTCTGGCGCAGCCGGGCGGAGAGACGAGCAGGGCCGTGTGGGCGAGCCTTGTCGACGGGACGCCGCTCGTCACCGGCGAACGGCGCGGTCTCGGCGCGCTGGTCCTCTTTCACGTGACGGCGACGCCGCGATGGTCGGACCTTCCCCTGTCCGAGCTTTTTGTCGAAATGCTGCGCCGGCTTGTCTTTCTGTCAACTTTGGGACCTGAAGCCGGACCGGACGAGACGGACGCGCGCTACGCGCCGCTGCGCATGCTGGACGGCTTCGGGCGATTCACCGAGCCCGGCGCCGAACTCACGGGCGTCACCGTCGCGGAAGCCGCCGAAGGCCCGACGGCGGAAAGGCCGCCAGGCTTTTACGGCGCGCCCGAAGCGCCCCTCGCGATCAACGCCGTCGCTGACGACATGACGCTTGCGCCGTTGATTATTCCCGGCGCGAAAACCGTCGCCTATGCGGCCGAACCGCCGAGGCGGCTGGGTCCTGTTTTCCTGATGATTGCGCTCGCCCTGCTTGTTCTCGACGGCTTCGCCGCACTTGTCATCAGCGGCAGGTTGCGGCCGGGTTTCGTCGCTTTGCTGGCGCTCGTCTTCGTCGCGCCGTTGAACGAGGCGCGCGCGCAGCCGCTCGACGGACCGGTCGACCAGAAAGCGATCGACGCAGCGCTCGAGACTCGTCTGGCTTTTGTGGAGACAGGCGATCCGGAAATCGACCGCATTACCGAGGCGGGTCTCGCGGAATTGAGCCGCCAGCTATACCGGCGCACGACGATTGAGCCAGCGCCGCCGGCCGCAGTCGACCCCGAGACCGACGATCTATCCGTATACCCTCTATTATACTGGCCGATAGCGCCGGGCGCGGCCGGCCTTTCTGAAGCCGGCCTGGCCAATGTCGAGAATTTCATGCGTTTCGGCGGGCTTATCATTTTCGATACGCGCGACGATGAGCGCGCCATTGCCGGCGTTGAAACGCCTGAGGCCGCCGCGCTCAGAATAATCCTCAGCCAGCTCGACATACCGCCGCTTTCGCCGCTGCCGCGCGACCATGTGCTGACGCGCTCGTTCTTTCTGCTCGACGAACTGCAGGGGAGGACGCGCGTCAACCCGGTTTGGGTCGCGGCGCGGTCCGGCGGGGAAAATGACGGCGTGACGCCGCTTATCATTGGCGGGCGCGATTGGGCCGGCGCCTGGGCGGCGGACGATTTCGGCCGCCCTCTGCGTCCCATGGGACGGGGCGGCGAACGCACGCGCGAATACGCCTATCGCGCAGGCATTAATATGGCGATGGTGGCTTTCACCGGAAATTACAAATCCGATCAGGTGCACGCTCCCATTCTGCTCCAGAGGCTTGGACGATGAACGGCGCAATCGTGTTTGAACCGTTCATTCCTTTGTGGGCGTTGACGCTCGCCGCCGCGCTCGCGGGGCTCGTTGCAATCGTCAGTCTTGTCAGAGCGCCGCGCGGCGGGGTCTTCAGAACGGCCGCCATCGCAGCCTTGCTGACTCTTATCGCCAACCCGCTTGTCAGAATCGCCGAGCGCACGCCGCTTTCAGACGTCGCCCTTGTGCTTGTCGACAGGTCGGCGAGCCAGAGGCTCGACGGGCGGCTTGAAGCGACAGACGCCGCCGCCGCACGCCTTACGGCCCAACTCAAGTCGCTGGGCGACACCGAAGTGCGCGTCATCGACGTCGCCGGCGAAGAAGAGACGCGCCTGGCCGAAGCGCTGAAGAGCGCGCTGGCGGATACGCCGCGCGCGAGACTGAGCGCCGTTTTCATCGTTACCGACGGCCAGACCAGCGATGCGGACGGACTCGCCGCATTGCGCGTCGAAGCGCCTGTCCACATCTTCTCGGCCGGGCGCGAAGGCGAAATTGACCGGAAAATAAATCTGTTGAACGCGCCGCGCTACGGCATCGTCAAGGAGCCCGCGCGTATCGCATTTCGCGTCGACGATCTCGGGCGCGACGGCGCGGCTCTCGCCGGCGACGCGCAGGCGACTGTAACCTTGCGCATCGACGGCAAGGAAGTGCTGAGCCAGAACGTTCCCGTCGGCGTCGATGTATCGTTCCGCGCGCCGCTCGACCGCCCGGGGCGCACCGTTATCGAGCTCGAAGTCGTTCCGTTAGCCGGAGAACTTTCCACACGAAACAATCTCAAGATCTTGCCCATAACGGCGGTGCGCGACCGCATGCGCGTTCTTCTCATATCGGGCGAGCCGCACCCCGGAGAACGCGTCTGGCGGAATCTGTTGAAATCGGATCCCGCAGTGGACCTGGTGCATTTCACCATTCTCAGGCCGGTTGAAAAGGACGACGGCACGCCCAATCAGGAGCTCGCGCTTATTCCGTTTCCCCAGGACGAACTCTTTATCGAAAAGCTTTCGGAGTTCGATCTGCTTATATTCGACCGCTACACCTATCGCGGCGTTCTGTCGTCGTTTCATTTCGACAACATCGCCCGTTACGTGGAAAACGGCGGCGCCGTTTTGATCGCTTCGGGGCCGGAATTCAACGGGATGCTGAGCCTCGCGCGTCGGCGCAATCTGGCGTTCATTCTGCCGGCCACGCCGAGTGGCGGCGCCATTGAACGCCTCTTCCGTCCACAGATTACCGAAGCCGGCCGCAAGCATCCCGTTACGGCCGGATTGCCTGAGGAAAGCTTCTGGGGACGGTGGCTTCGGTTCATCCCCGCCGAGATACGTTCGGGCGAAACGCTGATGTCGGGGCCCGACGGCCGGCCGCTGCTCGTCCTCGATCATGTCTTGGAGGGCCGGGTCGGAATGCTTCTGTCCGATCACGCCTGGCTGTGGGCGCGGGGATTCGACGGCGGCGGACCGCACGCCGAACTGCTACGCCGCATCGCGCACTGGCTGATGAAAGAGCCCGAACTCGAGGAAGAGCAGCTCGCCCTTCGCAGCGACGGCGGCGCGCTGATTATCGAAAGACGCTCGATGACGGACGCGCCCGGCCCGGTGCGAATCTCCGGTCCTGAGGGCGCAACTTATGAGGCTGCGCTTTCCGAAATCGCGCCGGGCCGGTTCGCCGCCCGCATCGAGAACGCGCCGCGCGGGCTCTACAGGGCCAGCGACGGCGACCTGTTTGCTGTCGGCGCTGTGGGGCTCGCCGCCGCTCCCGAGTTTGAAAACGTCGTCTCGGATTCGCGCAAGTTGCGCCCGCTCGCCGAGGCGACCGGCGGCGATGTGTTTTCGATTCGCAGGGGCGCGAACGAGATCGCCTTTCCGGCCATCCGCCGCCTCCGCGAGGGCGCGACGAGCCGGTCAGGCCCCGGTTGGGCGGGCGTCGTTGCGCGCGACGTTTCCCGCATAGACTCAGTCCGCGACGCCCCCCTCGCGCCGCCGGCCCTGTGGCTTGCGTTCATCCTGGGCGCGCTTCTGGCGGCGTGGCTCGCGGAAGGCCGGTTCGGCAAACGCGCGCAATAACTTTCCTCTGTCAGTCGAAATTTACGATCCCGATTAACGCCGCCTCAAGCAAGACCGCGCTAAATTCCCGCCGTTAAACGAGATCCTAACACGGAGCATGACGACGTGGTGTTTGCTCAGAATCGCCCCGCTTCACAGGCGAAAACACAAAAACGAAGCTCCCTAAAGGGATGGCTCGGACGTAAGAACGTCAAAGAAGAAGCCGGCCCGCTTCCCGAAGTCGACGTGTCCGCGGGCGTCAACCGCGCCTTGCGGACCGCCGCCACGGTGCCCGAAACATCGGCAAAAACCGATGACACGCATGTTCGCGAAGCGTTGAGCGTCATCGAAGCGACACTTTTTTCGATCGACAAAATCCGCGACATTCTCGAACAGGCCTGTGAAGTCGCGCTTTCCGCGCAATCGGTCGAAGACGCCGGCGGCCGCGCGCTGCTCGCCGAAAGCTATGACGAGCTGCGCCTGTCTATAAACGCGGCGATTGAAAAGCTTGACGAGCATGCTGACATACTCGTCGGAAAGAACCAGCGTCACCAGGACGTCCTGCTCGGCGGAAAAGCCAGATATTCGATTACGCCGACGCGCCTCGACATTTCAGAATCCGGCCTCAACCTGTCGCCGCCGCGCGACGCGTTCGCGACTTTCGAAGAAATCGCAACGGTGCTGGAACAACTCGATACCGCCTTGAAAAAGGCCGACCGCGCCGCCAACGGATATTGCCGGGACGCCCAGTTCCTGATGGCCCGCATGCGCGGCGCGCAGGACTGAGTCGATCAGCCGCCGCCGCCAAAGCGCCGACCTGAAGCCCTGTTGCAGATTGTGCGGCCCCTTGCGGCTTTACCGGAAATTGCATTCGATCACGGAAATTTGATAATCTGGAACGGCCGCCGCGAGCAAAGGCGCGTTCCGCGGTTTTCGCGCCGCGCGCCGCCAGAATCATCTGGCGGCCGCGAGCCCCCGCCTGGCCGTTCGGTCAGACGCGCCGCGCGCCGCCATTCAACGTATCCGCGCCGGGCGGCATGATTGCGCGCAGACCCGATGTCCACCATATTGAACCATGCTGGGGCGAAGGACATTCACTGGTGATGGAGAATGCTATGACTTTGCTTCGAATCGGCGCGGCCGCAGCGGTTGTTCTTGCTGCGGCGACAACCATCCCGACGGCGGTCAGCGCCCGTTCCTTCGATGAAGTTGCGCTAACCACCGACAAGCAGCTGGCCTCTTATGAAGCTGTCTATATCGCACCGGTAAAGGCGGAGCTTAATCTCGACGTTCGCCAGATCGATCGCAGCGGTTCCGGCGACCGTCCGATTTCCGACCGCGATATCGCCGACAAGATTTCGGATTTCCAAAGAGAACTTGAACGGGCGTTTTCCCGTTCATTCGACTTGGCCGACGCGCCGGGGCCGGGCGTTTTGACGATTGAAGCCACCCTCACCGATCTTGCATCTACGCGGCCGACCATGGCCGAATACAGTCGCAGGGTCAGCCTTGATTTTCGTTCCGTATATGTTGGGCGCGCGGAAGCTTCCTTTGTTCTGAGCGGCGACGGCGAAGTTCTGGCGACGCTCAGCGATCGCTATGTTGGGAGCTTCACCGACGGCCGGCCGCGTATCGCCACTTGGGACGACGCCGATTACGCGTTCGACTCTTGGGCGCGCAAGCTGGTGAAATTCGTCGAGCGGAATTAAATCGGCCGTAACCTGCCGCGTTATTCTTGTAAACGTTATTGCTCGGCGGTGTGACGCACGCCGCCGAACCGGATTGTGAGCGCGCCCTGTATAGTTGAGCCGGCTCTGAACAATTCATCGCCAAGACAATTCATCGGCGAAAATTCCAGCCGATGGCGTGAGCGCTAGAGCATGTTCTCCGAAATGCGAGTCGGAGAACATGCTCTAGGTTTTTGTTTTGTCGCGCATTATATCCGAAAACCGGTTCCCACTTTTCGGAATGCGCTCTAGTCGTTTTAGCCGGTTACTTTCGGCGACTGTAATATCCCGTAAAAGTTGCAATAATATTTTTTATTCTACTTCTATTCTGTGGCCTTGACCCGTCTTCAAATGAAACTTTGCATAAGCGCGACCGTCAGTTGTGTCCATATCTCGTAACGTATCAGTGAGCGCTTGGTGCATCGCCGCTCCGCCGCCTCGCAGGGCCGGCGCGGCCGTCGGGGGTGAAGGGACGGGGGCATGCTTTTCAGCTTGCGGCGGCGGTTGCGGCGATTCCCGATCTTGTTCGCTGCGCCCGCGCTCATCTTATCAACGGCTCCCGCGCTCGGATCGCCCTGGGGCCGACAGGACGGCGCAGCGTTCATCTCAACGCGCGCCGATTATTTCCGGGCGCGCGGAAACTTTTTCGTCGGAGGGCCTGAACAGGAAGAAGGACGATTTTCCCGTTTCGAATCGAACACCTACGCTGAATACGGCTTAACGCCCGCAATCACTCTCGGCGCCAAGGCGGTTTACGGCTCAAGCTGGATAACGAACGGCGTCGAAACGCGCGGCGGAACCGGATTTTCCGAAATTGAGGGGTTTGTCCAGACAACCCTTTGGCGCGGACGAAAGGACATCGTCTCATTGCGCCTGACCGGCGGCGCGCCGAGTCGTTTCGATACGGGCGTCCGCCCGGGGCTCAAGAACGACGGCGCCGACCTTGAAGCGCGCGCCTTATACGGGCGCAACATCGCCGCGGCGCCGGTCAAAATATTCAGCGCAGTCGAACTCGGCTACCGGCGCCGTTTCGGCGACGCGGCCGATCAGGCGCGCCTTGACGTCATGGCCGGTTTCGAACCTTCGCCCCGGCTCCTCCTGCTCGTAGAGACTTTTTCCACGCTTTCCATGCGCAACGAGGCGCCCGGCGGCGCTGACTTCGACGCGGTCAAGATTCAGCCTTCAATCGTTTGGCGAGCCGCCAAACGCTGGTCAGTGCAAGCCGGAATGACGCACGAAGCCGCCGGACGCGGTCTTGTACTCGGAAATACGTATTTTGTTGGTTTGTGGACGGAGTTTTAACGATAGCGCAAAAATAATGAGATTTCCATGACGCCTCCAAAGGTTGATCTGTGGACGAGCCCGCCGGAGCTTCGCCTGCAGCAATTTGAGCAGATACGTCATTACGCCCGCCAGGAACGCCTGCCCTGGCGGCGACTTGAATCCGGCGTCAATGAAGAGTTACGCACGGTCCCCGCCAAAAAAAACGGGTTCGGCAGGAACGAAAAACCGTTTCCTTTAAGGGCTGTTTCGTTGCTTCCGCGCCGCCAATTTCAACGCGCCCTGAGAGACCGTTTTGAAAATGAACTCTCGGAAGTCTCCGCCAACGCGCTCAAACGAACGTCGCCGATAGATTCCGCAGCGCATACGCTTTCCACAGGGCAACTGGCAGGGGGAGGCCTGTTGCTGCTTGCGTCCGTGCTGGCGGTTTTCCTCGCGCCTGTCGCATATTTCGTCGCGCTTAACGTCTTCGCCACCGCTTATTTTATATGCGCGATCGGGTTTCGGTTGCTTCTGACCGGCGTCAGCATTCGCGGAAACGCTGCGCATGACATGCAAGCGCCGCCGCTTGAAGACGCAGACTTGCCAGAGGTGACGATTTTGTTGCCCGTCTATCACGAGGCGACATCGTTGCCGGTTTTGAGCGCCTCAATCAACGAGCTCGACTATCCGCGCGAGAAACTCGACATCAAACTGCTTGTGGAAGCCGACGACGAGGAAACGCTTTTTGAAGCCCGCAGGCTCGGACTGGATCGCCAATTCGAACTGGTTGCGATACCGTCATCGACCCCAAGGACCAAGCCAAAAGCCTGCAATCATGCGCTTTATCTGGCGCGCGGCGAACTGACCGTCATCTATGACGCGGAAGACCAGCCCGAACCCGACCAGCTTCGCAAAGCCGCCGCGGCGATGAAGCGCGGCGGCTCTAAGCTCGCCTGCGTGCAGGCCCGCCTCAATTATTACAACGCCGACGAAAACTGGCTCACGCGCCTGTTCGCCCTTGAATATGCGCTCTGGTTCGACTCGCTTCTACCTGCGCTTGAACGCCTGGGGGCGCCGATTCCGCTTGGGGGAACGTCGAATATATTTCGCACGGAAACCCTCCTCGAGGTCGGCGGCTGGGACCCGTACAATGTCACCGAGGACGCCGATCTCGGCCTGCGGCTGGCGCGCCGCGGCTACCGCACGGAAATTCTCGATTCAACGACATTCGAAGAAGCCAATTGCCGCACCGGCAACTGGATCCGGCAGCGGTCGCGCTGGATGAAAGGCTATGTGCAGACCTGGTTCGTCCACATGCGCCGACCACGCGAACTGCTTCGCGTCGGCGGGTGGTGCGGGTTTGCGTCAACGCAGCTTTTTGTCGCC
The DNA here is from genome assembly GCA_046756245.1 of Parvularculaceae bacterium. Classification (GTDB taxonomy): domain Bacteria; phylum Pseudomonadota; class Alphaproteobacteria; order Caulobacterales; family Parvularculaceae. Next base: position 3,500 of record JBHHVZ010000077.1, on the reverse strand, counting down.
GGAAACGTATTCAGCGCCCTTATCAATCCGCTGCTCTGGCTGGTTTTTTTCTACTGGTTTTTCACGCGCGACGCAGGCGTATCGGTTTTGTTTCCCGGACCGATATTGTGGTTGAATCTCTTCGCGCTGCTGATCGGCAATTTCTTTTTCATCTACCTCGCGATCGTCGCTCCGCTGAAAAGAGGTTGGCCGGCGCTTTCTCCATATGCGCTGCTGGCGCCCGCATATTGGACGCTAACTTCCGTCGCCGCTTACAAGGCGCTCTGGCAACTGGCGACGCGGCCGCATTTCTGGGAAAAGACGACGCACGTCCTCAGCAGCGATGCAAAAGCCAAACGCGCGGAAGTTCTGAAAAACTACGGGCGCAGCTTGTGAGGGAGTATGCGCGCCATCTGGTCTGGGCTGCGGCGGGCGCATGCGTCGCCATGCTGGCGGCCGCAGCGGGCGGGCAGGATTTGCGCGTGAACGCGTTTGAGCATGCGCCGGCAACTGACTTTTCATCGATCCTGCGGTCGCTCATTCCATCTACAGAAATTTTTTTGAGCGCGATCGCAGGCGGCGCTGCCGGCGCCGCCATTTCGGCTGGATTCAATCCGCCGAGTCCGCCAGCCGGACGCCATGCGGTCATGATCGCTCTTGTGTTCTTCAACCCTGTCTTTCTGGGCGCCTGCCTTTACGGCGGCGACGCGCTTTTTCTGTTCACGGCGTCGCTTTTTGTCTGGCGCAGCGTCATCGCCCACGCCCACCGGCAAGATTACGCAACAACCGTATTGCTGGGCGGCGCGCTCGCTGTCGCCAACGTCAGTTCATCCTACTTTCTGTTTACGGTTCCCGCGCTATTTATCGGTCTTCTTATGCTCTCGCCATGGCGCCAGACGCCGCGCAGCGCGATCGGCGTATCGCTGGCCTACTGGTCGCCGCTCATCATGGTCTATCTCACCTATCTTTATGTGGCGTGGATCGCCGCCGACTTTTTTCCGCTGAAGGCGCAATTCGGTTTCGACCTGCAAAATCTCGCCGGCGCAGCGCCTTTAATTCTGGCTGGTCCGATTGCAGCGCCGTCCCTGGTGACGCGGCTGATTCCGCCGCAACGGCGCGACAATGACAGACTCTCCGCCATGATTATCATCGCCGCTCTTATTACCGGCGGCGCGATTACCGCCGGCGCAGGCGGCGATCCGTTCCTGTTCGCCGTCAGCGCCTTCGCGGCGCAGATCGCAGCCGGGGGCGACGGGAAGGGCGTGGCTGACGGGCTGCCCTTCGGCGGCCTGGCGGCGGCGTTTCTTACCGGCGCGGCCATTACGGCCTTGTCGGCCGGAGCAAATTTCGCATTTCTGCAATAGGCGTTTGCGAACCGGTTTCGCAGTAAGGCCGAGCGCAGCAGCTTTTTCTGAGACGCCTAACCCTGACCGGTTCAACGCATCAGGTCTTACGCCGCTCTCTCTTTGCCTTTATAGAGATTGCGCGACTCGTCCTTCTCCGCCGTGACGCGATACGGGCGAATGACAATGAGATGCAACGCCGAATCGAGCTACGGGACGACTAAAGCATGAGCGGTCTTGGCGGTCTGCCGTTCCGGAAGATGAACGGACTTGGCAACGATTTCGTGGTCGTCGATCTGCGCGGCGCCGACGCGCAAATGACGCCGGACGCCGCACGCCAGATCGCCGACCGCAAGACCGGCGTCGGCTGCGATCAGGTGATCACCATCGAAAACCGCAATGGCCCCTTCATGGGCGTCTTCAACGCCGACGGATCGGAGGTCGGCGCCTGCGGCAACGCCGCGCGCTGCGTCGGCTGGCTATTGATGGAAGAAGGCGGCGCCGACAGGGTTGATATTTCGACGCTCGCCGGACCCATCGTCGCCAAACGGGCAGGCGAACGGCGCATCACCGTTGATATGGGCGAGCCGAAATTCAAGTGGCGCGAAATTCCTCTGGCCGAACAGATCGACGACACCCGTTTCACCGACATCAAGCTGGGGCCGATTGATAATCCGGTGCTTTGGGGGCCGTCCGCTCTCAATATGGGCAATCCGCATTGCATTTTTTTCGTCGACGACGCCGAGAGCCAGGCGCTCAACCGGTTCGGGCCGCTTGTTGAGAATCATCCATTGTTTCCGGAACGCGCCAACGTTTCGGTCGCCGAAGTCAAGGGCCAGCACCTGATCAGACTGCGCGTGTGGGAGCGTGGCGCAGGGATCACCAAGGCCTGCGGGTCCGCCGCCTGCGCGGCGCTGGTCGCCGCCCACAGGCGCCGGCTGACCGGGCGCAAAGCCACGGTCGAACTCGACGGCGGCGCGCTCGCCGTCGAATGGGGCGAAGACGATCACGTGCGAATGACGGGTCCTTTCGAACTCGACTATGAAGGAACGCTGCCCGACAATTTGTGAGATCGAGCTCTTGCTGACGGCCTGAGGCTCCGATCAAATATCGACGGTGAATGACATATGTCTCTCAAAAGCTGATGCATCGCGGTCAGCGAGAGCGCCATGCAAGAGGAGAGTATGGCCAAGCTGTATTTTGTCTATTCCGCCATGAATGCGGGCAAATCGACGACGCTCCTGCAGGCGAGCTTTAACTATCGTGAACGCGGCATGCGGACGGTCCAGTTCACCGCCGCCATCGACGACCGGGTGAAGACCGGAACCATCGCCTCGCGGATCGGGCTCGAAGGCGACGCCATGATGTTCGATGAGGATACGGACCTGCGCGCCGCAATCGAGGCGGCCCATCGCGACGATCCGGTCGCCTGCGTCTTCATCGACGAAGCGCAATTCATGTCGAAAGACCATGTTTTTCAATTGGCCGAGGTCGTCGACAATTTGGGGATCCCCGTCATCTGCTACGGTCTGAGGACGGATTTCCGCGCCGATCTTTTCGAGGGAAGCCGTTGGCTTCTGGCGCTCGCCGACGAAATTCGCGAGCTCAAGACCATTTGCGAATGCGGAAGCAAGGCGACCATGAACCTTCGCGTCGACGCTGACGGTCGCGCCGTCAGGGAAGGCGAAAGCATCGAGATCGGCGGCGACGACCGTTATGTGCCGCTCTGCCGCAAACACTTTTTCGAACGCGTGCGCAACGACTGAGAGGCTTATCCGTACGCCCCGTAATAATGGGCGACGCCGACGCCGATTTCGCGAATGCAGCGGTGGATTTCCTCAAGCGGGCGCGCAATACGCTCGTGAATTTCCGGATAGCCGCCATTGTGCAGGCATTCATCGTCGACGGCTTCGTCAATGGCGCGCAACGCTTCGGCCTCCGGCAGTGTGGCGGGGAAGATTGTTCGGATGAGAGCGGCGAGCTCGTCGAACCGCAGTTGCAGCGCAAGGTCGATCAGGTCGGCGCGCGTTACGTCATGGCGTCCCGAAAAAGCGGGAAGACTGGCCGCCAATGAGAACGCGCGCATGATCATCGCCTGGCGCAACGCGTGCAGGACGTGAAGGCCCCGCCGGCCGCGATGACGCTCGCGCCGGCCTTCGGGCCCGTGGATCGTCGCCA
>JBHHVZ010000076.1:0-13507 GCA_046756245.1 Parvularculaceae bacterium | reverse complement strand
CAACAACCCGAACGCCACGGCGTCCTGCGGCTGCGGCACGAGTTTTTCGTTGTGACGGAGAATTCATCATCTACCTCGCCGTTGTCTACCGCCGTCTCTTATGGTTTCGCCGGCGCGCTAATCGCCTTGGGACTTGCTCTTCTGATTCCGTTGGCGGTTCTTTTTCTCAACATGTTATGGAACTTGGCGCCCGAGTTGGATGAAACTGGCCTGACCTGGTTTGAGTTGTATTTATATTTCGCTGGCATCCTTGCCGTATTCATCCCGGTTTCATTTGCCGTAGAATTCATGAGAGGTCTCGGCTGGGGATATGCAGGAACGAATTCGTCACGACTTCGTCATTTCGCGTTTCTGTTCTTTCCGGTTTTTTTCTCGGGATTGTTTGCTATAGCCTTTCTTTACTTTACTTCGCAATCGCCGGTCGGAATGACCGATGATAATGTTCAGATTGCCGCTTTCTTATTTGTATTTCTTTCTATCGTTTCGACATTTGGAATTTTCTCCGAATTCCGTAAGGCTCGTAGAAAAATAGCTCATCAATGAGAAACACGCGACTATGACTCCCTCAGCCACCGCCGCCATCAAATCCCGCATTTCGACCCGCGCTTTTCTCGACAAGCCGGTCGCTGAGGAGCAGGTTCGGGAAATCCTCGAGATTGCGCGCTACGCCCCTTCCGGCGGCAATGTGCAGCCATGGCGGGTCTGGGCCGTAGCCGGGCCGGCCCGAGAAAGGCTCATCGCCCGGATCAAAGAGGCGGTCGTCGAAAACCCCCTCGCCTATGAAGCGGACATCCCGATCTATCCGGAAAAGTTGTGGGAGCCCTATCGCTCGCGCCGGTACGATCTCGGCGAAGCAATGTATGAACGTCTCGGCATTCCCCGCGAGGACAAGCCGGCTCGCCTTGCCCATCTCGCCCGTAATTTCGAATTTTTCGGCGCGCCTGTAGGGCTTTTCTTTTCGCTCGACCGGGGCTTCAATGAAAACCAGTGGGCGCATCTCGGCATGCTGATGTTTTCGATCACGCTCGTCTCGGTGGAAAAGGGTCTCGCCACCTGTATGCAGGAATCGTGGATGACGCGCGCAAAGACCGTGTCCGACTTTCTCGGTCTTCCCGAAGACCAGCGGCTTTACTGCGGCATGGCGCTCGGCTACGCCGATCCGGAAGCGAATGTGAACAAACTGCGCTCCGAACGCGCGGATGTGGACGATTTTGCGACCTTTTTGGGGTTTGACGAATGAGCGCGATCTCAACCGTCGTGACGGCGAGCGTCGAGGCCCCGCTTGCAAGAACATTCGAGATCGCGGTTCCGATCGACGTTTTAGCCGTCATGAAGCCGCGCGGGTTTTTGCCCGGCGTTGCGCGCGTCGAGAACCAGACCGGCCCGTGGAACGCGGTCGGCCAGAACCGGCGCCTCTATCTCACCGACGGCTCTTCCGTCTTCGAAGAGATTATCGATTACGCCGCCAATCATCACTTCGCCTACACGGTGAGCCGGTTCACGGGCGTGTTTAGCGCGCTTGTTCGCGAGGCGCGCGGCGAGTGGAATTTCACGCAGACCGCCACAGGGCGTACGCAGATCGACTGGACCTACGCCTTCACGCCGAAATCCATGCTGGCGCGGCCGTTTGTCTGGCTGATCGTCAAATTGTTATGGTCGGGCTATATGCGAAAGGCCCTGACGCGGACCGCCGAGATCGTCGAGAAAGACGCGTCATGAGCGAACCCGCCGTCATTCCCGTCGACAGCGTTGCACCGGTGCTGCTGGTCGACGACATTCACCGGTCTGTTCAGTGGTATACGGAAAAAGCCGGCTTCAGCGTCGACAAAATCTGGGGCGATCCGCCCTCTTTTGCGATGGCGCGCCGCGGCGGCGTTATCATCATGCTGAAGGAAAGCGACGCCGGCCCGCGCGCCAACGCCGCCGCCCTGCCCAATATGTGGGACGCCTATATCCGGGTGAAAAGCATGGAGGAAACCATGAAGGCGCTGATCGCCAATGGCGTCGAGGACATTTGCGGCCCGGAAAAGACGCCCTATGACTGCGAAGAGATCACCGTCAGGGATCCCGACGGGCATATTCTCTGTTTCGGTCATTGCTGGTGAGGCCGATGAAAATCGCTGCCTGGAACGTCAACTCGATCAATGCGCGCCTTCCGCGCATTCTCGACTGGTTCGACGCCGCCCGGCCCGACATCGCCTGTTTGCAGGAAATCAAATGCGCCGACGAAAAATTTCCGGCGCTCGAATTCGAGGATCGCGGCTATAACGTCGCCGTTTGCGGGCAGAAAACCTATAACGGCGTCGCGCTGTTGTCGAAATTTCCGCTTGAAGATGTGATGCGCGGCCTGCCCGGCGACAAGGACGACGATCAGGCGCGCTTCATCGAGGCGCTTGTCTGCCCCGAAGACGGTGCGCCGGTTCGCGTCGCCTCGATCTATCTGCCGAACGGCAATCCGGCGCCGGGGCCGAAATACGACTACAAGCTCAAATGGATGAAACGGCTGAAGCGCCACGCCGAAAAGCTGCTGACGCTCGAAGAGGCCTTCGTTCTCGCCGGCGATTTCAACGTCATCCCGCAGAAAGAAGACGTTTACGACCCCAAAGGCTGGGCGGAGGATGCGCTGTTCCTGCCGGAAAGCCGCGCGGCGTTTCGAGAAATTCTCAATCTCGGCCTGCTCGACGCGTTGCGCCAGATCGACCCCGTCGGCGTGCGTTATACGTTTTGGGATTATCAACGCGGGGCCTGGCAGAAAGACCACGGGCTTCGCATCGACCATCTGCTTTTGTCGCCGCACGCAGCCGACCGCCTCAAGGACGCCGGCGTCGACCGCGCCGAACGGGGGAAGGAAAAGCCCTCGGATCATGTGCCGGTGTGGGTGGAGTTAAGTTAGGGGAATTGGGAATGGGCAATGGTGAATGGGGAATAGAGAATGGATGATAGGGAATGGGATGAGGAAGCTATAGATGTTGGCGCCTTTGGTCTTGAAGAAGGCGATCGGTCTGGAACGATCCAAGATCATCGCGACCTCGATGTCTGGCGCCTGGCGATGGATCTGGCGGTCGAAATCTATGCAATCACCGCAAAATTTCCACGAGAAGAAACATATGGGCTGATTTCGCAAATTCGGCGAGCGACGGTATCGATATCGGCCAATATCGCAGAGGGATACGGGCGAGAGACGACGGGCGCGTACATTCAATTTTTGCGCGTTGCACAAGGATCAACGCGAGAAGTGCAATCCTTGCTCGAACTATCGGTCAGACTTGTGTATTTGCTGCCGGATTCAGCAAAACCGATAAATCTAATGGCTCTCAGAATCTCGAAAATGCTCCGGTCGTTAATAAGGGCCCTTGAAAACAAAGCAAAACATTAAAGCCCAATGCCCCCATTGCCCATTGCCCATTCCCCATTGCCCTCCTGATGCGCTGGTCTCCCGAACAGGACGCCGCCCTCAAGGCCGTCGACGACTGGCTGAAGAAAGGCGACAGCCCCGTCTTTCGCCTCTTCGGCTACGCCGGCGCGGGCAAGACGACGCTCGCTCGCCATATCGCCGAAAACGCCAGCGGCGACGTCGCCTTCGCCGCCTTCACCGGCAAGGCGGCGCATGTGATGCGCCAGAAAGGCTGCGCCGGGGCGAGCACGATCCACAGCCTCATCTATCGCCCGGCGCATGAGGGCGAGGAGGAAGGCGAGCTTGTCTTTGCGCTTCGCCGCGACGCGCCGGCCTCGAAGGCCGATCTCATCGTCATCGACGAATGCTCGATGGTCGACGAAGAGCTCGGCCGCGATCTTCTCTCTTTCGGCAAGCCGGTGCTGGTGCTCGGCGATCCGGCGCAGCTTCCCCCCGTCAAAGGCGGCGGTTTTTTCACCGAGGGCGAACCGGATTTCATGCTGACCGAAATTCACCGGCAGGCCGCCGACAATCCGATCATCCGGCTTTCCATGGCGATCCGCGAGGGCGAGGATTATGTCGGCGGCGACGAGCGCTGCCGGGTTATAAGCCGGCATGATCTGACGACGGAGGAAACGCTCGGCGCCGATCAGGTGCTGGTGGGTACGAATCGCACAAGGCGGCGCTATAATGAGCGCATTCGAGAGTTGAAAGGCCATGGCGATCTCCTCCCCGAGGCGGGAGAAAAGCTCGTCTGCTTGCGGAACAACAAGAAAAAGGGATTGCTGAACGGAGGCGTCTGGGCTGTGACTCTACGCAAGGCGCCGCGGCGCGACCGGTTGCGTTATTCAATCGTTCCGGAAGAAGGCGGGCGCACAGTGAATGTCTCTATCCCGCGCGCGTTTTTCACCGATAGGCCTGAAACCGTGCCCTGGACCATACGTCGCAACGCCGACGAATTCGATTACGGCTACGCGCTGACCGTCCACAAGGCGCAGGGCTCGCAATGGGATAACGTCGTGTTGTTCGACGAAAGCTACGCCTTCCGCGAACATCGCGCGCGCTGGCTTTATACGGCCGTCACCCGCGCCGCTGAGCGCCTGACCGTGGTGCGTTAGGGTGATTTACGATCGAATCGAGACAGAACCCCTGTTGCCTGCGCCCTTGTTCACCCCCTCCGTCTCGCGGTTTCGCCGCTCGACACCTCCCCCGTGAACGGGGGAGGAATAGACCGTGCTCGCTGCATGGATATTCTTCCCCCGCTCGCGGGGGAAGTGGCCCGCGCCCTTAGGCGCGGGTCGAAGGGGGGTGAAGGCGAACGGTTCAGACAGTTCGAAAAAAGCCTTAAATATCCGCATAGACGTGCCGTTCGCCTTTGGCGCCCGGCTGGGTGACGGCCCCTTTCGAGGCGGGACCGACCTGTTCTGCGTATTTCCACAGCGCGCCGGCCCCATAAAGGTTTTCCTTCGGCTTCCAGTCTTGGCGGCGCCGGGTAAGTTCGGCATCACTAAGCTCGAGGTCGAGCGTTCCCTTTTCGGCGTCGAGCGCGACGATGTCGCCGTCCTTGACGAGCCCGATCGGCCCGCCGACGGCCGCCTCGGGTCCGACATGGCCGACACAGAAGCCGCGCGTCGCGCCGGAGAAGCGCCCGTCGGTGACGAGCGCGACCTTGTCGCCCATGCCCTGGCCGTAAATCGCCGAGGTCGTCGACAGCATTTCTCGCATGCCGGGCCCGCCCTTCGGCCCCTCGTAACGGATGACGATGACCTCGCCCTCCTTGTACTGACGGGAATCGACCGCGGCGAAAGCGTCTTCTTCGCAGTCGAAGACGCGAGCCGGCCCGCGGAACTGCAAAACCTTCATGCCGGCGACTTTCACGATCGCCCCGTCCGGCGCGAGCGAGCCTTTGAGCCCGACAACCCCGCCGGTCGGCGACAGCGGCGCCGTCGCGGGGCGGATGATGTCCTGTCCGTCGTTAAAGACGACTCCTTCGAGATTTTCGGCTATCGTTCGCCCGGTGACGGTCAGGCACTCGCCATGAATGAATCCGCCGTCGAGCAGGGTTTTGAGCAGCATCGGCATGCCGCCCGCCTCGCCCATGTCCTTGGCGACATAGCGCCCGGCCGGTTTCAGGTCGGCCAAATAGGGTGTCTTTTTGAAAATCTCCGCGACGTCGTGGAGGTCGAATTCGATCCCGGCCTCATGCGCGATCGCCGGCAGGTGCAGCGCGCCGTTGGTCGAACCGCCGGTCGCCGCGACGACCGCGGCGGCGTTTTCCAGCGCCTTTCCCGTCACGATGTCGCGCGGCCGGATGTTCTTTTCGAGGAGCCGCATCACCGCCTCGCCCGAGGCGCGGGCGTATTGGTCGCGGTCCTCGTAAGGGGCGGGCAAGGCTGAAGACAGCGGCAGCGCCAGCCCGATCGCTTCCGATACGCAGGCCATGGTGTTCGCTGTAAACTGCCCGCCGCAGGCGCCCGCCGACGGACACGCGACCTGTTCGAGCATGCGAAGATCGGCGTCGGACATTTTGCCGAACGCATGCTCGCCGACAGCTTCGAACACGTCGAGCACGGTGACGTCGCGGTCGCGCCAGCGTCCGGGCAGAATGGATCCGCCATAAAGAAACACGCTCGGCACATCGAGGCGGACCATCGCCATCATCATCCCCGGCAGCGACTTGTCGCAGCCGGCGACGCCGACCAGCGCGTCATAGCAATGGCCGCGCATGGTGAGCTCGACCGAATCCGCGATGACCTCGCGCGATGCGAGCGAGGACTTCATCCCCTCATGGCCCATGGCGATGCCGTCGGTGACGGTGATGGTGCAGAATTCCCGGGGCGTTCCGCCGGCCGCGTCGACCCCGCCCTTGACCGCCTGCGCCTGGCGCATCAGCGCGATATTGCAGGGCGCGGCCTCGTTCCAGCAGGAAGCAACGCCGACGAACGGCCGGCCGATCTGCTCGGTCGAAAGCCCCATGGCGTAATAATAAGAGCGGTGCGGGGCGCGGGCCGGGCCTTCCGTCACATGCCGGCTTGGCAACCGCGATTTGTCGAACCTGGTCATTTTCGTCTCCATCCGAGCCGTATCGCCGGCCGTTATGACTGTGAACGCAGCGTTAACCTTAATTTTCAATACTCGCACTTACTCCAAGAGGGAGCTTTATTGCGCAATGCCTCAGGAAGTGAAACGCCTGCGCCGGATTTTCTGCGCTGTCGATTCGTCGACGCCGGACGCGGTCGTAGACCGGCAATTGCGCGAACTCAAACGGCAATTGCCGCAGATGCTCGTCGCCATTGCGCTGTGCTCTGCGTTCATCGGCTATCAGTTTCTCGGGGCCGCCTTCTGGATCGTGGCGTCCGCCTATGCGCTTTTTTTGACCTATCTCCTTTTGCGGATTCCATTCTGGCTCAATCTGAATATCGACGCGCTCACAGCCGACGAAAAGCGCGCGACCGTCAACGACGTCATGCGTCTTGCGCTTGGACTGGGCGCGACGTGCTCGTTGATCGCGATTTATTTGTGCAGCGTCGGCAACCTGGACAATCATATCCTTCTCGCATTTTGGACGGCGTTTTGCGGCGTCGGGGCAGGCATATCGCTCGCCCCCGCGCCGCGCATCGCCTCCATCGCCATAACCGCCTGCATCCTGCCCTACAGTTTGATTCTGGCGATTACAGGCGACTCTCTGCTGGTTATTCTTTCCGTATTTCTTATCGCCTCCATCATGGCGGCGATTCTGCAATTTTCCCGCATCGGCGCTTTTATTTCCGAGGCCGCACTCAAAGAAGCGGAAAAGGAGAACGCGGCTCGCTACTCCGCCGACACATTGCGCACGTTTATGGAGCTTGCGTCCGACTGGGCGTGGGAGACGGACGCCGATTTACGGTTGACCTACGTGTCGCCGAATTTCAGCGAATACATAAAGAGAACTGTCGAGGAGGCGGTCGGCATTAACTTGCTGGATCGTCTCTCACAGAATTTTGGCGAAGGCTATGAAGACGGGCGCCGACGGCTGATTGATGCATTACGCACACGACAGCCGGCCCGAGATATTCGTTATTCGTTGGTGAATGCGGACGGCGAAACCCGCATCGTGGAATCGTCCTTTTCTCCTTATATTGACGAGCGCGGCGACTTTATCGGCATGCGCGGATGGACCTCCGACATTACCGACCGCCTTGCAGACCAGCAGGCGCGCATCGAAAGCGAAACGCGCTACCGAGACTTCACCGAAAGCGCCAGCGACTGGACGTGGGAAGCAGACGAAAATCTTTGTTATTCCTACATTTCAACCCGCGCCAGCGAGATCACGGGAGTCGATCATAAAGCCGTTATCGGCCGGCACCTGGCGAAATTGCGCACGACGCGAACACAGGAAGAATGGAATGAATTCGTCAAACACCTAGAGAATCACGAACCGTTCAGAGACCTCTTCACCACCTACACGGATGCGACGGGAAAGACGCTCTGGGTAAGCAGAAGCGCCAAGCCAATTTTCGATGAAAGGGGAACGTTCAAGGGCTACCGCGGCGTCGCCCGCGACGTGACGGCGGAGGTCGAAGCGCATGAAGAGGCCGAGCGCGCGAACAAGCTGCTTGAAGAGACGAACGCGGCTCTCGAAGAGACTGTCCGTCAACGCACCGAAGATCTTGAAAAGCGCACCCAGCTTCTCAACGAAGTATTCGAGTGCATGGCTGAGGGCCTGCTGGTTCTGAACTCCGACCTGAAGATCGTCGCACGAAACGAAAAAGCATGGAAAATTTCAGGTCTTCCCGAAGAATTCTGGGCTGTCGGCGCAGATATCCGGCCAGCGATTGAGCTTGGCGTCAAGGCGGGCGTCTATGACGTTTCCTCAACCGAGGAATATATGCAAAGCATGACGAAGCGCCTGGATGAAGGAAAAACGGTTCGCACGACGCGGCGCCAGACCGACGGCAAGATCATTCAGGAAGACGCGCGGTCGAGGCCGAATGGCGGGATCGTCGTCACCTACAGCGACATCACCGAGATGGTGGAGCGCGAGGAGCAACTCAAGCAACTTTCCAATGACCTTCTCGCCGCCAAAGAAACCGCTGAGGCCGCCAATCGCGCAAAGTCCGAGTTTCTGGCGAATATGAGCCACGAGATCCGTACGCCAATGAATGGAGTCGTTGGCATGGCGTCGCTGCTGCTCGATACCGAACTTTCGGTCAAGCAGCGTGAAATGGCCCAGGTCATCGTCAGTTCCGGTGATAATTTGCTCAAGATTATCAATGATATACTCGACTTCTCCCGGCTCGAGGCCGGCAAGCTCAAGATTGTGGCGGAACCCTTCAATCTGCGCGCCGCGATCGAGGATGTCGCCTCGCTCATGGCGCTTCGGGTCCAGGAAAAGGGCCTTGAGATGATGGTCCGCTACAAGCCTGCGCTCGGAGATAAATTCCTTGGCGACGCTGGACGTATACGTCAGATCGTCACGAACCTGGTCGGCAATGCCGTGAAATTCACCGACGAAGGGAACGTTATTGTCGAAATCGATGGTCGCAGGCGGGGCGAAGTCGCCGACATAACAATCGCCGTGCGCGATACGGGAAGCGGCATTCCAAAAGAGAAACTCAATGCGATCTTCGACAAGTTCGAGCAGGTGGACGGCACGGCTGCGCGCCGCCATGACGGGGCCGGACTGGGCCTGGCGATAAGCCGCCGTATTATCGAAGCGATGGGCGGAACCATTGAAGTCGAAAGCGAGATCGGCAAGGGATCGTCTTTTATTATTCACATGCCGCTGGCCGTCGACGAAAACGCTGTCGACGCCATAGCGCCGCCGCCCAACATATTCGACAACGCCCGCGGATTGATTGTCGACGATAACGAGACCAATCGGAAAATTCTTCTTGAGCAGTTATCAGCATGGGGGCTGGCCGCCGACACGGCGTCAAGCGCGTCGGAAGCGCTCGCGATGATGAAAAAGCGCACGGGCAACGGTTATCCCTATTCGATCGCGGTGGTCGATTATCAGATGCCGCTGATGAACGGCGTTCAACTCGCCAAACGCATCAAGGCGGAAGAAACTCTATCCGCCACGCCGCTTATTCTATTGACGTCCGCCGGACGCAAGGGCGATCCGGGCCGCATCGCGAGCGAGCTGTTCGACGCTTACCTGGTCAAGCCCGCTCGCGCCTCCATGCTGCTCGACGCCACGGTCACCGCCCTCGAAGAACGATCGGTCAAGAAGCTCAAAAAGGCCGGCGCGAAACTCGCCAATGCGGCTGGTGGCGGGGAATCAAAATCCGAAGCGGCGCATTGCGCGTTTACGCCCAATGGCGCGCCGCTGGAAGTTCTGGTCGCCGAGGACAATACGGTGAACCAGATGGTCATCAAGGCGATGCTTGAAAAGCTGGTTTGCAATGTGACGCTCACCGCCGACGGCAAAGAGGCGGTCGAAAAATACAAGGCCGATACGCCCGACATGGTGCTGATGGATATTTCCATGCCCGAAATGGACGGCATCGAGGCTTGCAAAGCTTTGCGCAAAATTCAGCAAGAGACCGGCCGTCGCGTGCCGATCATCGGCGTCACAGCCCACGCCATGCGCGAGGACCGGCAGCGCTGTCTCGACGCCGGCATGGACGATTATCTCCCGAAGCCGGTCAAACAGGACGCGCTCGAAAAAGCGCTCGCTTTGTGGAGCGAGCACGCGGAAGACGACGCCGCGCTCGGCTAATCCTTTCGCTTATTCCGCGGCCCGCGCTTCGGCCGGGGCCTCCTCGCCGGTCTGCCGGCGCCAAAGCGCTGCATAAAGACCGTTCGCAGCGATGAGCGCGTCATTGCGGCCGCGCTCGACAATGCGGCCTTCATCGAACACAAGGATGAGATCGGCCCCGGCGACCGTCGACAGGCGGTGGGCGACGGCGATGGTGGTGCGCCCGCGCGCGGCTTCCTTGAGCGCGGCCTGCACCTCCTCTTCCGTCGCCGAGTCGAGCGAGGAGGTCGCCTCGTCGAGAATGAGAATGGGCGGGTCGCGCAAAATCGCGCGCGCAATGCCGACCCGCTGACGTTCGCCGCCGGAAAGTTTGAGGCCCCGCTCGCCGACGGGGGTATCGAGCCCCAGCGGCAAGCTGTCGATAAACGCGCCGAGCTGGGCGCGCTCCGCCGCCGCCATGATCTCGGCGTCGTCGGCGTCGGGTTTGGCGTAGGCGACATTCATGCGCAAGCTGTCGTTGAAGAGCGCCACGTCCTGCGGCACCAGCCCGAGATGCGCGCGCAGGGAGTTCTGCGTGAGGTCGCGCAAATCCTGCCCGTCGACCAGAATGCGCCCGGCGTCGGGTTCGTAGAACCGGAACAGAAGCTTCAGAAGCGTCGATTTGCCGGCGCCGCTCGGGCCGACAATGCCGATAAAGGCGCCGCCGGGAACGTCGAAGCTCACATCGTCTAGTCCGGCCGCCCGGCCCTTATGCGTGAACGAAACGGTCTCGAAGCGGATTGCGCCTTCCTTCGGCGCATAATCGCGCGCATCCGGCGCGTCTTCGATTTCGGGCCTCATATCGAGCAGATCGTAAAGCTTTTCGATGTCGACGGCGCCCTGTTTGATCTCGCGCCAGGCGAAGCCGAGAATATTCAGCGGGCGGTAGATATTGACGAGCATCAGGACGACGGTCGCCACGTCGCCCGCCTGCATGGCGCCGCCGCGCACGCCGAAGCCCGCAAGCAGCGCGATCGCCAGCAGCCCGCCGGCCATGAAGAATTCCTGCCCGATATTCAAAATGCTGAGCGACTGCATGATGCGCACATAACGGTCGCTATAATGCTTGACGGCGCGGTCGTAGCGCACCGCCTCGCGCGCCTCGGCGCCGAATGTCTTCACTGTCTCGAAGTTTGTGAACGTATCCATGGCGAGCGCGCGGAAGGCGGCGTCGGCCTCGTTCATGGCGCGCCGCTGGCGGTTGCGCCATTCGGTGACGAGGATGGTGAACACCGCATAGGCGAAGATCGTCGCCACCGCGATCAGCGAAAACCCGGCGCCGTAAAGCGTCGCCAGCACGACCGCGGCGAGAACGAGCTCGATAATGGTCGGGCCGATATTGAAGGCGAGAAAACGCAGGAGAAACTCCATCGCGCCGGCGCCGCGCTCGATAATGCGATTGAGCGCGCCGGCCTGCCGCGTCAGGTGAAACTGCAGCGACTGGCGCTGGGCGTGATGGAAGGCTTCGACCGCGACGAGGCGGTTGGCGTCCTGCGTTACCCGCGAAAAAAACGCGTCGCGCCCGTAAGGCAGCGCGTTCGAGAAAAACCGCGCGGCCGCGAACAGGATGAAGAAGCCGACAAACGCCGCCCCGGCCGACGCAACGCCGCCCGCCTCGCCCGGCGCCGCGAGCGCATTGATGCCGCGCCCCATGAAGACCGGCGCCGAGACCGCAAAGCCTTTGGCCGCGACGGTGAGCGCCAGCGCGGCGCCCATGCGCCATCGCCAGCGCTTCAGTTCGGGGCGCGCCAGAACCGCGAGCATGCGCCCGACGGCGCGCAAAAACCCCCGCCCCCCGTCGGCGGGCTTCGCAGACGCCGCCTCAACGTCGGGACCGGGCGGACCAAATCGGGCGCGGTCGTGAGCCATGCCCCCAAAATGGCCACGCGCGCGCGAGAAGCAAGGGCGTTTTGATCGGCGGCGGCGATGACGGCTGGTTCCATTCTTCCCCCGCAAGCGAGGGAGGAATTCTTCCGTGCGACTAAGCCCTGTAGGGCGCCTCACTTGCTACAAACACATTGAGCAATATCTGTAGCGTCCCGCCCGGGAATTACTTACATTTCCTGAATAAAGGGAAAGCGGATGGGCGCAGAAACTTTATTCAGGCTTTCACGCAAGCGAGCGGCGAATCGAAAGCGGCGCCAGTGGACGCTGTCGGCGTTTTCAGTCTTTTGCTCGGCTTCGGCTATTTCTACGTAACGCTCCTAATGTTTTCGATCACAGTGACGAATGGCTGTTCCTATGCCGACGCCATGTTGTCAGGCTGGTTTGACAATCGCGCCTTGCTGCAAGTTCTTGGATCCACAATTCTGCTAATCGCCGTTATCTTTGTTATACGGACATTCGCACTTCAGTCGCTTCGTAAAAATCTTGTCGAGACGGTCGCGCAAGGCGCGTTCATCGCCGGCCTTGTGCTGACATTCGGCGCGCAGAAGGCGCAGCTCCTGCCCTATGGGTTTCCGCGGGAAAGTTTTTACGATGCGTTCGTTGAAACGGTTTACGGGCCGCATTTCAGGCTTTTGGAGGAGAGACAGTCCATCGATTTCGAATGGCCTTACGACTATCCCGAACCGCCCTTGCATCCGTATGACGTCCCCCTGCCGTCGAACAGCGAACTCTTCCCGAATGAAGAGTCGCCTTACTGGCGCGAATTGAATGCGGCGAAACAATGCGCCGCCGACTACGCCGCCGCCGAAAAGGCTTACCACGAATGGCGGGAAGGGTTCGAGGCGTGGCGCGAGGAGAACCGCTGGCGTCCCTGATAAAGCAGCTTCACCCGCCCCTTTCGTCCTCGTCATTCCGGGGCGCTCAACAGCAAACCCCTCCCTGTCATTCCGGGACCGCCAAGGGCGGGACCCGGAATCCATTCCTGAGCCTGTCCCCGCGACCAATGGCGAGGCCGGCGCAAAAGGCAATGCTCAGGAATGGATTCCGGATAATCGCTCACGCGATTTCCGGAATGACAGTAAGGGGCTGTTATGTAGGATAACACATGGCCTATTACGTCTATATCCTCGCCAGCCGGAAGAACGGAACGCTCTATATCGGCGTCACCGGCAATCTTAACGAACGCGCCTACGCTCACCGCGAGGGCCGCGGTTCAGACTTCGCGAGCCGATACAAGATCAAGCGGCTTGTCTATTATGAATCGTTCGACCGCATCGTCGACGCTATTGACCGCGAAAAAACCCTCAAGAAATGGAAACGGCAATGGAAAATCGAGTTGATCGAATCCGTTAATCCGCACTGGAACGATTTGTATTTCGGGCTGCGTTGATGGCCTGTGAATTCCGGCGCCATTGAAGTTCTAACCTTCACCGTCATTCCGGGGCGGCAGTGAAATGCAGGCGTGGGAACTTTTCTCTCAACCGCGCACTGTCATCCCGGGGCCG
>JBHHVZ010000075.1:0-13783 GCA_046756245.1 Parvularculaceae bacterium | reverse complement strand
GGGCGGGCCGACGAGATCGCCGATCGCATAGAGGTCGGGAACGCCGGTCGAAAGCCACTCGTCGACCGCCACATGGCCGCGGTCGATCTTCGCCCCGAGCGCTTCGAGCCCGAGATTTTCCGTATTGCCCGTAATGCCGACCGCGACGATGACGCGCTCGGCCTCGACAATCTCCGTCTTGCCGTCCTTATGCTTGACCGTCGCCTTCGCGGCGGTTTTTCCCTTTTCGAGCTTTTCGACCGTCGCACTTGTGACGATCTTCATGCCCCGTTTCCTGAACTGCTTTTCGGCGAATTTCGAAATCTCCGCATCCTCGACCGGCAGGATCCGGTCGAGCATTTCGACGACCGTCACCTCGGCCCCGAGCGCGCGATAAAAGCTCGCGAACTCGATACCGATGGCGCCCGAGCCGACGACCAGCAGCGATTTCGGGAGACGGTCGGGGACCATCGCCTCCTTATAGGTCCACACGAGCTTGCCGTCGGGCTCAAGGCCGGCCGCCGGGATGGTGCGCGCCCGCGCGCCGGTGGCGAGGATGACGTGCTTGGCCTTGACCGTCTCCTCGCTCTTCTCGGTCTTCACCCGGACGAGCGGGGCGGGCGAGCCTTTTTCGAGGCGGGCCGCGCCCATCATGACGTCGATTTTGTTCTTCTTCATGAGAAAGCCGACGCCCTTCGACAATTGCCCGGCGACCGCGCGCGAGCGCTTCACCACCGCCTCGATGTCAAAGCCGATATTGTCGGCCTTCAATCCGAACGCCCCGGCGTGCTTCATGTTCGTATAGACCTCGGACGTCCTGAGGAGCGCTTTCGTCGGGATGCAGCCCCAGTTGAGGCAGATACCGCCGAGATGCTCGCGCTCGACGATGACGGTCTTAAGGCCGAGCTGGCTCGCCCTTATCGCGGTCACATAGCCGCCGGGCCCCGCCCCGATCACCGCTACGTCGCAGGTCTTTTCGGCCATGGTTTTGTCTCTTTCCTTCTCGTTCAACCCCCTCCGTCCGCTTCGCGGACACCTCCCCCGTAAACGGGGGAGGAATAGCACCGCGGCTGCAGCAATGTGATTCTTCCCCCGCTTGCGGGGGAAGCAGCGTCCCGGACTTGATCCGGGACGGCGAAGGGAGTCTTGGTTACTGCGGCCGGGCGTTGCCCCGCGCCGGAATTCCGCGCGACTATAGCGGCGCCGCAAGAGATTGAAACCGCCCGCGACAAGGAGACCCCGCCGATGCCGATCAAGGCCTTGAGAACCCCCGACGAGCGTTTCGAAAACCTCCCCGGCTGGCCCTACGCGCCGCGCTATGTGGACGACCTGCCGGGCTATGAGGGCTTGCGCATGCATTATGTGGACGAGGGCCCGGCCGACGCCGACGTCACGTTCCTGTGCCTGCATGGCGAGCCGACATGGGCCTATCTTTACCGGAAAATGATCCCGGTCTTCACCCGCGCCAATTCTCAAAAAGGGGGTCATCGTGCCGTCGCGCTCGACATGTTCGGCTTCGGGCGTTCGGACAAGCCGGTCGAGGATGCGGCCTACACCTATCATTTCCACCGCGACGCGCTTCTGGCGTTTGTCGAAAAGCTCGACCTCAAAAATATCTGCCTTGTCTGCCAGGACTGGGGCGGGGTTCTGGGCCTCACCCTGCCGATGGAAGCGCCGGCGCGCTATACGCGGCTTCTGGTCATGAACACCGGGCTTCCCGCCGGGGAGAACGCCGGCGAAGGGTTCGCCATGTGGCGGGCCTATTGCAAAGCCAACCCGGACCTCGACATCGCGTCGTTGATGAAGCGCGCAACGCCGATTCTTTCTGACGAAGAGGCAGCCGCCTACGCCGCGCCGTTCCCGGATGGCTCGTACAAGGGCGGCGTACGGCGCTTTCCCGAACTCGTGATGCTGAAGGGCGCCGAAGGCGAAGCGCTCACCGACATCGCAAGCGAAGGCGTCGAAACATCGCTTGCGGCGCGCAAGTTCTGGTCGGAAGACTGGCGCGGCGAGACTTTCATGGGCGTAGGCATTCAGGACCCGGTGCTCGGGCCCCCGGCGATGGCGCATCTGCGCAAGTTTATCCGCAACTGCCCCGAGCCGATGGAGGTCGCAGCCGCCGGCCATTTCGTGCAGGAATGGGGCGAGGGAATCGCCCGCGCCGCGCTCGAAAAATTCGGCCTCGCCTGAGCGCACGGCGTCATCAAAGAAAATGCAGATGCGCCATTCTTTCGGAACTGTCGGCCCGCTTCAAATTCTCATCGCCCTCATGGCGGCGTTCGTCTTCGCGGCGAGCCAGACGCTTGCACAGACTCCGCCGCTTCCTGACGCCGTTCACCACCCGAACGCCGGTCAGGACGGCATGGTCGCGGCGGAAGAACGTATCGCGGCGCAAGTCGGCGCCGACATTCTGGCCGCAGGCGGCAATGCGGTCGACGCTGCGGTCGCGACCGCATTTGCGCTCGCCGTCACCTATCCGCGCGCCGGCAATCTCGGCGGCGGCGGATTCATGCTCGTGCACATGCGCGCGGAGGGAAAGACCGTCACCATCGATTATCGCGAAACGGCGCCGGCCGCCGCGGCCCGCGACATGTTTATCGGCGAGGACGGCGCAGTCGATACGGAAAGCATTCGGCATACGCACAAAGCCGCCGGCACGCCCGGAACCGTCGCTGGGCTTCTTTACGCGCATGAAAAATACGGCCGGCTGCCGCGTAAAGCCGTGCTCGCCCCGGCCATCCGGCTGGCGGACAAGGGCTATCCCCTGTCCTATTTCGCCGCCGCGATGCTGGAGGCCGAGCGCGACCTCTTAAGCCGCGACCCGACGGCGTTCGCGGAATTTTTCAAGCCCGACGGGTCGGGTTATCTGCCGGGCGATATCATGCGCCGCAAGGACCTCGCGCGCGTTTTGAAAGCGATTGCAAAAAACGGCCGCGCCGGCTTCTACAAGGGCTGGGTCGCCGACGCCATCGCCGACGACATGGCGGCTAATGGCGGCCTTGTTACGCGCGAAGACCTCGCCGCCTATACGGTCGTCGAGCGCGCGCCGGTGACCGGCCATTATCGCGGCTACGAGATTCATTCGATGCCGCCGCCAAGCTCGGGCGGCGTCCACATCATCCAGATTCTCAACATGCTTGAGACACGTCCCGCTTACGCTTCCGACGGCGACAGCGCCGAGGCGCTGCATTTCATGGCCGAGGCGATGCGCCGCGCCTACGCCGACCGCGCGGTTCTGCTCGGCGACCCGGATTTCGTTGATGTCCCGATCGAAGGCCTCATTTCGAAAGCCTACGCGATACGGCGTGTCGCCGACATCGACCCTAAGAAGGCGACGCCATCCTCCGAACTGCGCGAAGGCGACCCGACCCCCTATGAAAGTCCCGATACGACGCAAATCTCCGTCGTCGACCGCGACGGCAATATGGTCGCCAACACCTACACGCTTAATTTGAGCTTTGGTTCCGGCATTGTCGTTCCAGGAACGGGCGTTCTTCTCAACAACGAAATGGACGACTTTTCCGCCGCGCCGGGCCAGCCGAACGCCTACGGACTTGTGGGCGGCGAGAAAAATTCTATCGCTGCGGGCAAGCGGCCCTTGAGCTCGATGGCGCCGACACTCGTCTTCAAGGACGGCGAACCTTTCATGGCGACCGGTGCGGCCGGCGGCGCGCGCATTATCACAACGGTGCTGCAGGTTATCGTCAATGTCGTCGACCGCGGCATGAACATCGCCGATGCGACCGATCACCCGCGCATTCATCATCAGTGGCTTCCTGATACGCTGTATTACGAGCCGGGATTGAGCGAAGACGCAAAGCGCCTGCTCGAAGCAAAAGGACACGAATTGACGCCGCTGGACTGGTACGCCCGCCCGCAAACCGTTCTCTATAAGGACGGCTGGACCTACGGCTACACTGACACGCGCATGCCCGGCGGCGGCGCCTGCGCGGCGGGCGCGGATTGCTGACTTCGGGGAGGCCCAAAACATCGTCAATAATTCCTGCGCCAGACGGCCTGCTGCGCCGCGCCGACGAATTGATAATCCGCATTGACGCCTCGTTTTTGCTCCCATTCGTGTTAGGCTTTGTTCCTATGCGCTGTCGGAATCCAGAGGGAAAACATGACCGTTGCGAAATTCGAGCTGAAAAGCCTTTTTGTCGACCGCCGCTGGCCGATGTTCGAAAGCAAGAAAGGCGGCGGCGTCATCTTTTCCGTCAAGTTTCTGTTCGACGAGCCGCCCGAAGGCAAACGCGCGAACGAAGTCAAGGTGCAGTTCGACGGCGTGACGCAGGAACTGCAGGTCGGCGAAGCGATCGTTCGCAAAGCCTACAACAAGATCTGGCTCGATCCGGCGAGCGGCAACGCGCTTGTCGATGTCGAAATCATACCGCTGGCGAAAGGCGATTGAGCGCGCCATGCTTGTTCGCATCATCGTCACTGTCGCCGCCCTCGTCGTCATACTCTACGGCGTCATTGCGGCGTTGACGCCGTTGCCGGTAGGCGTGCTCGCCATCGTTCTCGGACTGACCGCAATCGCGCTGGCCAACCCGCGGGCGCGGCCTCTTTTAAAGGCGCTTCGAAAGCGCTGGCGCTGGTTCGACTCATTGGTCAGGGCCGTCGCCGAACGCGCGCCGGAGCGCTACCGGGACCCATTGCGCGAAACCGAGCCGGAGCCCGGCGCCGGGTCGGAAAAATTGGCGAATGAAAAACACCGGACGGAGGATTAATTTAGAACCATGTTCATTTTCAATCTTCTGGTGGCCATCTTCGCCGTCGCCTTGATCCTGTTCGGGCTGGCGATGATGATTGCGCCGACGCCGTTCGGCTTCGTCTTTGTCATTCTGGGCCTTGTCATCCTGACTGTTGTCGCGCCGTTCGCGCGGCCTGTGTTGCGCGGATTGCGGCGTATCTGGCCGTGGTTCGACCGGCAACTCGACCGCGCGCAGAATGCGTTGCCCGAGGCGATCTCCCGACCTTTACGCGAATCCGATCCGCCCGCGAAAGACAGCGACGAAACGCAGAACGGCGCCTAGCGTTTCCGCCTCTAGAGCGCATTCCGAAAAGTGGGAACCGGGTTTCGGATAAAATGCGCGACAAAACAAAAACCTAGAGCATGTTCTCCGACTCGCATTTCGGAGAACATGCTCTAGCACGGCGCTTGCATCGCGCAGACCCGGCAACGGGGGAGCGATCGCATTAACCATGTACTGGTCTGTCTGCATCTTTGCGCATAACGAGGAAAGGCTGCTGCCGCGCTGCCTCGCCGCGCTTGAGGACGCCGCCTGCGGTCTGCGCCTTCAAACCCATATCATGGTCAACGGCGCGACCGACGGAACGGCGAAAGCTGCAAACGCATTCGCCGCCGTGGATCGCCGGGTTCATGTTCACGAGACGCCGGTCGGCGACAAGGCCGGCGCCTGGAACGATTATCTTTACCGGTTCGCGGGCGACGCCGACATGCATGTTTTCATTGACGCCGACATTACGCCCGCGCCGGGTTCGATTCCGGCGCTCGCGGCCGCCTTTGAAGCCAATCCGCTCGCTTACGCCGCCGCCGCCCTGCCCGGTTCGGGACGCAATCGCCGCGCCTGGTCGCGCCGGCTTCTGGCGAGACAATATCTGAGCGGCAATCTTTACGCCCTAAGCCGAAAAGGATTTGACGCCGTCAGGGAGCGCGACATTCGGCTGCCTTTCGGCGCGAAGGGCGAAGACGGCATTCTAAGCTATCTGATGCACACCAACCTGAAAGGCGGCTATGACGACGGCCATAAGGACCGCATCGCCGTCGCGCCCGGCGCGCTGTTTTATTTTGACTCGCTCGGACTGAATGCGCGCGACCTGAAAATTTACTATCGGCGCCTTAAACGCTATTCGGAACGGCATTACCAAAAACAGATACTCTATCGGGTGCTGAAATCGCGCGGCACCGCAGCCATGCCGGAAAATATCTACGATATTTATACGGAAGACCGGTTGGCCGCGCTTGAGCCGCGCCGCGATCCTGTCAATTACTGGGTCGACCGGGCGATGCTGAAAACTCTCAAATCCGGCGCGCTGCGCCGAGCGCCCGCATAAGCTAGAGCAACATCGCCGCCGGTTCTTCGATGAACTGTTTAAAGGCGGCGAGAAACGCCGCCCCGACCGCGCCGTCGACGACGCGATGATCGCAGGTCAGCGTCACCGTCATCACCGTGGCGATTTCGAGCTCGCCGTCCCTGACCACGGGGCGCTCTTCCCCGACGCCGACCGACAGGATGGCGCCGTGGGGTTGATTGACGATCGACGCGAAGGATTTGATCCCGAACATGCCGAGATTGGACACCGAAAAGGTGCCGCCCTGATATTCCTCGGGCTTTAATTTGCGCGCCTTGGCGCGGGCCGCCATATCTTTCACTTCGGCGGAAATCTGTTTAAGGCCCTTTTCCTCCGCCTTCCAGACAATCGGGGTAATGAGGCCGCCGTCGATGGCCACCGCGACGCCGATGTCTGCGTGCTTGTGGAGGAGAATGGCTTCATCCGTATAGGTCGCGTTGGCGGCCGGGACTTTCTTTAGCGCCATCGCCGCCGCCTTGATGATGAAATCGTTGACGGAAAGCTTGAACGCCTCGTCGCCTTCCTTCGGCGAAGCCGCATTGATGCGCGCTCGCGCCGCCAGCAGATTGTCGAGCGCGACGTCGATATTGAGCGGAAAGTGCGGGACTTCCTGATTAAAGCTTTGCGTCAGGCGTTTGGCGATCACCTTGCGCATGCCGTCGAGCTTCACCGCGGTGTAGCTTTCCGGCGGATAAAGCCTCGGGTCGACCGCCGCCGGCGACGGCGTAAAGGCGGCCGGCGCCTTTCCGGCTCCCTCCTTCAGCGCCTTTTCGATGTCGCGCTTGACGATGCGCCCGCGCGGGCCCGTGCCGGCGAGAGCCGAAAGATCGAGCCCTTCATTCGCGGCCAGACGTTTGGCGAGCGGCGAGGCTAACACGCGGCCATTGGCGGCAGGCGCCTGCGCTTTTGGCTCATCCTTCGAGGCTTGCGGCTGCGCCGCTCGCACCTCACGATTAGGCCGAGTTTGTTGCGAAACTGATTGATTGCCGCCGCTTGCGCCGTTTCCGCCGAGCTTCGACAAGTCGATATCACCGGCGCTCTCGCCTTCCTCCAGCAGCACCGCGATCGGCGCGTTCACCTTGACGCCTTCCGCGCCTTCCGAAACCAGGAGCTTGCCGACGACGCCTTCGTCAACCGCCTCGACCTCCATCGTCGCCTTGTCGGTCTCGATTTCCGCGATAACGTCGCCGGAAGAAACCGTATCGCCCTCTTTTACAAGCCATTTGGCGAGGACGCCTTCCTCCATGGTCGGCGACAGGGCGGGCATCAGGATCGGTGTGGGCATCGTGCGGCCTTTGTGCGGCAAAGCTGGGAAATTCGCGCCCTGGTAATGCGCGTTCCGGGGCGCGATAAGTCATAACGCGCCTTCCAACGGGGTCAATGCATGGCGCTGGATTCCCTTGCGCATCCCTCCCCCCTCGCCCTAACATGACGCATCAAGGCTTGTATGCGTGCGCGGCGATCGCCGCCCGCAAGCCCGGGCCGGCGTCGCAGAAGTCGATTTTTGGAACTTCATCCGGGGAGGCGCGCCATGAAGAAGTATTTTCGGATTTTCGTCGTCATCGTCATGTGCTTTGGGGCGATCCAGTCGGCGTGGGCGCAAGGCAAGAAACCCGACCCGACGCGCATCAAGGCCAGCAAATATCAGGGCGCGGCTTGCGGCTTTTCGGGCGCGCTGAAAGGCATAAAGAAACAGCCGAACGGCCAGAAGTTAACATTGCGCATCGTCGATTCCGCCGGCAACGATTTCGAGGTCTGGTGCTGGAGCGGTTTCGCATCGGTTTACTGGCTGTACCGAATAAGTTTCCCCAACGGAAAGAAGAAATATTTCGCCGAGTGCGAACTGGATTACGGCATTAACGACGTCGTCGTGCGCAAGACCGACAAGAAAAAATTTACGCAGGGAAAGCTGAAAAACGGCGGAACCAAAATCACGGTCAAAGGCAAGCTGCGCGGCGCCTATTTCCATAATTTCAACAGCAGCAAGGATTTCCACGTCTATTATGACTGGGTGCGCAAAAACAGAATTCGCATCAACACCAAGCGCAAGGGCGCGGGAAAGAAAGCAAAGGAGACGGTGACCGGCCGCGAAGAAACAACCATAGCCCGGGCGCCGACGACAGACGCGCCGCCCCGCGGATTGACAACGGCCGAAGCCGGTCTTGAAGTTGCGTTTGCCGATGACCCGACCGGCGCGGCCGCCGCTATCGCCGAAGAGCAATCATTCGAAAGCTACCGCAACGACATCGTACTGATCGACGAACGGCCAATGTTCGCCGACGATCCGCCCGACGATGAATTGCCCGCCGGTTATCCGTCCGAGGAGATCGTCGCTTACGACAACGCCTTCATCGCGCAGTCGGACCCTGAACACGCCGTCGCCGCGCAGAAATTCTGCCCTGTCTGGAATGTGGCCGGCGATGAGGGCGGCGAGCATCACCGCATCGAGGTTGCGCAGGTGGAGGCGCGGCCCCGCAACGTGCGGCGCGAATTCGACATCTTTTATCCTGAGAATATGGGCCTGCGGCGGATCGTATCGCGGGGCCGCTGTCTCAATCTGACGCTGGCGCGCGATCATGCAGGTTATGTCAGCCTCGGCGTGCCGAAAGTCTTGCTCGGGGCGGAACAAGCCACGCAATTGCTCGCCAAATCCGGACGCGACGTGGCGATCGCGACGGTCAATGAAAGCGACACGCACTGGGCGGTGAGCTTTGACGTCGCGCCCGGCGTGCGGCGCGCGCAGCTCTGCGCCACGTATTGACGCATGCCTTTACACTGTCATTCCGGACCCGGCGCAGCTGCGATCCGGAACGACAACGAAAACGGTGATTCTCAACAGGCTCTAAAGCCATATTGCACGGTACAGAACCTATAACGTGCACGGACTGTTTCCTCTCCCCGATGGGGAGAGGTAGATTTCGCGAGCGCAGTATTAAGTCATAAACCGCGCAAGTTGGTATAATGCGGCCCGAAAATCGCAGCGGCGAGTTGCGTGTCCGTAAACCGCGTCGGCGTCCATTTTTGGTAACGCCGTTCGATGCGTTGTTCGGTGGTTTCGGCGCCGTATTCCATCGGCGCGTCGTCAAGCGCGAGAAAGTCCTCCATCCGCGCGCCGGCGACATTGAGGGTGGAGACGATTTTATCGCCTTCGCCCATCACCGCCGCGATGTAAACGCCGCAATGCCGGCAGATCAGAAAATCGGAAGTCCTGAGGGCGAAGCGATAGCGGATGAGGTCTTCCGGCGCGGCGTCGATGACGGTCTCCCCGTCCGGGTCGGAAATATTGCGCGCGCCGTGGCGCCGGCAGAACGCGCACTGACAGGCGCGCACGCCAAGCGCGGCCGGCGTCTTTTGCGTTTCAAAAGACGCTTTCACTTTCCCGCAATGGCATTGGCCGGTGTGAAGCATGCAAATTTCACCTTTCTCCGCATTGTCATGCCCGGACTTGTTCCGGGCATCCATGAGCGCCCTGCGGGATCGCTCCTCAGATGGATTGCCGGGACAAGCCCGGCGATGACAATTAGGTTGACTCGTCCTCTTTCGTCGCGGCATCCATGATCATTCACGATACATCACCGCCTTCACCGCCTTCACGATTTTATCCGCATTCGGAAGGCTCAGAGCTTCGAGATTCGCCGCATAAGGAAGCGGCGTGTCTTCCTGCGTGACGCGCGCCGGCGGGGCGTCGAGATAATCGAAAGCGTGCTGGGTGACTTGCCAGCCGACTTCGGCGCCGACGCCGCAGGGCGCCCAACCTTCTTCTACGGTGACGACGCGGTTGGTTTTGCGCACCGATTGAAGGATCGTTTCGGCGTCCATGGGCCGCAACGTGCGCAGGTCGACCACTTCAGCGAAAATCCCTTCTTCTTTGAGCGCGTTCGCCGCTTCTAGGGAAAATTTAACGCCGCGGGAATAGGAAACGATGGTGACATCCGTTCCTTCCCGCGCGACGCGCGCCTTGCCGATCGGCAGCACCCAGTCCTCAACCGCCGGCACGTCGAACGTTTCGCCGTATAAAAGCTCATGTTCGAGAAAGACCACCGGGTTCGGATCGCGGATCGCCGCTTTCAAGAGCCCCTTGGCGTCACTCGACCCGTAAGGCGCAATGACGATGAGGCCCGGCACATTGGCGTACCAGGCGGCGTAATCCTGGCTGTGCTGGGCGCCGACCCGCGCAGCCGCTGCATTCGGTCCGCGGAAGACTACGGCTGCGCTCATCTGGCCGCCGGACATGTAATGCGTCTTGGCGGCGGAATTGATGATGTGGTCGATCGCCTGCATGGCGAAATTCCAGGTCATGAATTCGACAATGGGCTTGAGACCCGTAAACGCCGCCCCGACCCCGAGGCCGGCAAAGCCGTATTCGGTGATCGGGGTGTCGACGACGCGGCGCGCGCCGAATTCCTCCAGGAGGTCGCGGCTGACTTTGTACGCGCCCTGATATTCAGCGACCTCCTCGCCTATAAGGAAGACCGCCTCATCGCGGCGCATTTCTTCGGCCATGGCGTCGCGAAGCGCATCGCGCACCGTGGTCGCAACCATCTCGACGCCTTCGGGAATTTCGGGATCGGTAAGCGCCTGCGCGCTCGGCTCATCCTTCGAGGCTCGCTCCGCTCGCACCTCAGGATGAGGCTGGATTTGTTGATCCGCTGATTTGCCGCTTGCCTCACCCTCATCCTGAGGCGCCGTGCCCTTGGGCGCGGCCTCGAAGGATGGGCCGCTTCCGCCATTCAGGGCGGAAAGGTCGATGTCGTCGGCGCTTTCGCCGTCGCTGAGGATGACCGCGATGGGATCATTGACCTTGATCCCCTCGGTTCCCTCGGCCACCAGCAGCTTGCCGATGACGCCCTCGTCGACCGCCTCAACCTCCATCGTCGCCTTATCGGTCTCGATTTCCGCAATGACGTCGCCGGATGAGACTGTATCGCCCTCCTTGACGGTCCAGCGGGCGAGGACGCCTTCTTCCATGGTCGGAGACAGCGCAGGCATGAGAACGGGCGTCGGCATCGATGTTTCTCAGGTTTTCGGCGGCGGGCGGGAGCGCTTTCCTAACCGGAAAAGCTGTACGCAAACAAGAGCCTTTCACCTGAAGTTTATCCGGTTCCGCGGGCGGCGCCCAACGGTTCCAGAGCCCCATGACGGGTTCAAAGCGCCAAGGATTTCTGACTAACCAAATCTATTTTGCTTCCGGATCGGGCTGCATCAAGCCGAAAATATTTCCTTCGGTGTCCTTGAAATAAGCGAGCCAGCCGACGCCCGGGATCGCCATTTTGTCGACCGCTTGGTTACCGCCCGCATCCTTCACTTTGGATGAATAAGCGTCGAGATCGTCGACATCCATCGAGCATACATAGGCCGAAACGGGTTGCTGTTCTCCGGGCGGCGAACCCATGCGTTTCATCAGGCCGCCATTGATCCCGCGCGCGTCGTCCGGGCCGGTGACCGCAAGCCAATAGGGCTGCTCGCCCGCGCCAAAGGGATCGAACGTCCAGCCGAAAACGTCCGTGTAGAATTTGATCGCCCGTTCGGGATCGTCGGCGTGAATTTCGAAATGCGTCGGTCGCGGCACGATGTTCCCCCTGTCGCTGGTTTCTCACTCCTAAGAACCGTACGCCATCTTAATCTCCCCGGCGGGATCGCGAAAGGCCGGCCAATAGCCAGGCAGACGCCGCCAAAAGGAGCGGCGCCGTATAAACGCCAGGCGCCAGGCGATCGAGGTAAACCGTGAGCGCGAAATGTCCAAGACCGTTGAGAACCATGAGAATCCCGTAAAAGTAAGCGAACGGCCTGAGCCAGCGTGCGCCGCGCAGCGCGAATTTCGTCAGGAAAGCAAGCGCTAGTATCGCGAGCGCAAGCCCTGTGAGCCAGACGGGAAATGAAAAAGCCGGCAGCGGCGACCACGGGACAATCTCGCGGACGCGCAGCACGAGCGAATTCCAGACCGGCAGAAAACCTGTCAATGCTTCATCGGCGACATGCATGGCGAGGGCCGCCGTCAACGCAATCCAGGCATGTCCCCATTGCGAATTGTTTTTACGTCCGCTCTCTGAACGACGCGCCATGAGAATTATGTTCGACGTTCTTTGTTGTAACCGCTCAATCCGGTGGCGCGCTCGAACAATCGGTCGAACACGCCCGCCGGCGCCAGGGTCCGCATGGCGAGCGTCGCCCAATTGCGCGCCGGCGCAGCGTAGCGGGCACGCGGATGATCCGCCGTCAGCGCCGCATAGACGGCCTCGGCGACGCAGGAGGGCCCCGGCGCGGCCGGATGCCCGCGTGCGTGCCAATGCGCAAACGCCCTCACCCGGTCGGCGTAAGGCCCGCCTTCATCCCTATAGCGCTTGAAGCCTTCCTGCTCCTGCTCGCCGAAGCCGGTGTTGATGAAGCCCGGGCGGATGACGCTCACCTTGATCCCGTGCGGGCGCAGCTCGCGGCGCAGCGCATCCGAGAGTCCTTCAACCGCGTGCTTTGACGACGCATAAACGCCCATAAAAGGCGAGGCGATGCGCCCGGCGACGGAACCGATATTGACGATGCGCCCGGTTCCCGCTTTGCGCATTTGCGGCAACGCCGCGCGGATCACATTGGCGACGCCGAAGACATTGGTCTCGTATTGCCGGCGCCAATCCTCAAGCGGGACCTCTTCGATCGGTCCGGTGACTGAAATGCCGGCGTTGTTGACCACGCCATAGAGCGTCGCGCCGGCGGCTTTGATCTCTTCAAACGCGGCGGCGATCGAGTTCTCATCGGTCACATCGAGCGTAAGCGGCGCGATGCGCCCCTCGCCGAGACCCGAGATCGCGTCGACTTCCTCCTTCCGGCGGGCCGAGGCGAAAATCTTGAAGCCCTTATGCGCGAGGTGAACGGCGGTCGCTTCGCCGATGCCGCTTCCTGCGCCGGTGATGAGTACGGGTTTGTGCATGATGAATTCGTCCAGTCGTTTGAGATGCGGGGCGTCGGCTACTCGCCGACGTCGCCGGTCCAGATCGGCCGCGTCTTCGGGTCAGTCTGGAATTTTCTGTTCAGCGCCATCGACGGTTCGTGCGGCGCGACAATGACCGAAACGCCGCTCGCCGCCAGCAAGTCTTCATTCGTTTCGAAATCATCCGTATTCACATTATCGAGAATATATACGAACGGAATCCGAAAAAGAATAATCGCATTGGCGCACATGCGGCAGGGCGACAATGTCGTAAACATGACGCATTGCGTGAAATCGTGGGCGTGGCCGGCGTTTTCAAGACAGTCCATCTCGCCGTGCAGGATATTCGAGCCTTTCTGGACGCGCCGATTATGGCCTTGCGCTACGACCGCCCCGCCGCAAGTCAGCGCCGCGCCGACCGGCACGCCGCCTTCCTCGAAGCTTTTGAGCGCCTGGCGATAAGCGCTTTCCGTAGCGATTTTCACCAGCGCGCCGGACGGTTTCATGGGCCCTCACACCAGCCGCGAATGCTTGACCGCGGCTTCGATGAAGGAAGCGAAAAGCGGGTGCGGGTCGAACGGGCGCGACTTCAGCTCGGGATGATACTGCACGCCGATGAACCAGGGGTGATCGGAGATCTCCACGATCTCGGGCAGTGCGCCGTCCGGCGACACGCCTGAAAAGACGACGCCCTTGTCTGCGAGACGCTTGGCCCAGCGCATGTCGACCTCGAAGCGGTGACGGTGACGCTCTTCGATCATTTCGGCGCCGTAAATCTCGCGCACC
>JBHHVZ010000074.1:0-13998 GCA_046756245.1 Parvularculaceae bacterium | reverse complement strand
GGTTTTCGTTAACATGGAAGTAATGGATCAACCTTCCACGCCAGAAGTGGCGACGACATATTCGGCCCACGCCAATTCCGGGCCCCTCGCCATGCTGCGCGATTTGCGCGACGGGTTTGCGATGGGCCCCGTCTGGCGCGCCTTCGCCTGGGACGAAATTCAACAGCGTTATCGGCGCAGCGTGCTGGGCGTCGCCTGGATTGGAATTTCCTACCTTATTTTCGTCGCCGCCATCTCTTTGTTCTTCAGCGGCTTCGCAACGCTGAGCGCGCGGCATTTCATTTTCTACGTGGCGCTTGGTTTTGCCGGATTTACGTTTCTCATCGGCAACGTCACCGACGGGTGCCAGGTGTTTCGCGCCGCGGGAACCTGGATCAAATCGACGCCTTTGCCTTACTCCGTCTATGTTTACAAAAGCATCGCCCGGTCGGTTTTTCCGTTCCTGATTCAACTCGCCGTCGGCTTCTCTGTCATGGCCGTCCTCGGCTGGCGCCCCACATGGGGCGCGCTTTACGCCTTGCCGGCGCTCGCGGTTTATCTCGTCAACGCGGTATGGGTGCAATTCTTTTTCGGCCTGTTCGCAACCCGTTGGCGCGATTTCAGCCATCTGGTGGCGGCGATCACGCGCGTCCTGTTTTTCGCAACGCCGATCCTGTGGGTTTACGCCGAACAGACGGGGCTTCGAAAGACCGTCGCCGGGTTTAATCCGCTCACACATTTTCTTGAAATCTTCCGCGCGCCTTTGCTCGGCGATCCGATGCTTCCCCAAAGCTGGCCGGCGGTGCTGGGCGTCACCATGGCCGGATGGACGGCGACAATTCTCGTCGCATCAGTCATGCGCCGCCGCCTGCCGTTCTGGGTTTGAGGCGATGGCCCGCATTTCCGTCGAAAACGTCTCGCTGACCTTCCCGTTATACGGGGGCGCCGCCTCGCCGGCGGAAACGCAAGGGCTCGACGCCGGCGCGCTCCATGACGACCGCATCATCATGTCGCCACGCGGCAGGATCCTCGGCGTCAAGGCGCTGCACGACATCTCCTTCGAACTCACCAGCGGCGACCGTCTCGCCATCATCGGGCGCAACGGCGCCGGCAAGACGACGCTGTTGCAGGCGCTCGCCGGCATCATCCCGCCGGATGCAGGACGCGTTATCGTCGACGGACGCTCGACCAATCTCATCAACATCAATCTCGGCATGCAGATGGAGGCGACCGGCCACAAGAACATCACCTTGCGCGGGCTCGCCTCCGGGCATTCGCGCGAGGCGATCGAGGCGCGCCGGGCCGATATCGTCGAATTTTCCGAGCTCGGCGAATTTCTCGACATGCCGATCGTGACCTATTCGGCCGGCATGCGCATGCGGCTGAATTTCGCCATCGCGACTGCTTTTGAGCCGGAGATTTTGATTCTTGACGAGTGGATCAGCGCCGGCGACGCATCCTTCAGGGCCAAAGCAGGCGAGCGCATGAAAAATTTCGTCGGCAAGGCGGGCGTGCTTGTGCTCGCTTCGCACAATCGTCAAATGCTGTTGCAGAACTGCAACCGGGCGCTCTGGCTGGATGGCGGCGAAATCCGCGCCATGGGCGAGGTCGAGGCGCTGCTTGATGCGTATGACGCCGAAATGAAAGCCGGCCGCGCTTAAGCATTGGCGCCGGGCAGGGTTTGCAGGGCGTCGGCATAGGCGCCGGCGCCGCAATGGCGCGCAATCGCCGCACGCGCAGTCTCGCCCAAAGTTCGGCGAAGCGCGGGGTCGCCTGCAAGACGGTGAAGCGCGCGCGCCGCCGCATCCTCGTCCGGCTCCGCCCAGACCGCGCCGTCTGCGGGCTTATAGCGAAGCGATGGATCGTCAACCGGCTCCAGTTTCCAGGGCGCGGCGATTGCAGCGTCGGGATCCAAAAATTCAGCCGTTCCGGACCACCCCGTGGCTATGACCGCTTTGCCGAGCGCCATGGCTTCAGCAACCGGGAGACCGAAGCCTTCCGACCGGTGGAGTGAGATGAAAACATCCGCGCACGCAAGCAACCGCCATTGATCGTCCTCTGTGAAATCTTCTTCCAGAATAATAATTCGACGATCGCCTTCGGCGGCGTCTGACAGCAGCTCTTTAAACGCAGGCTGCTCGCCAAGATTTCTTGCTTTGACGACAAGGCGCGCCTCCGGTCGCTCTCCGAGCCCTCGCCTGAACGCGCGAATTGCGCCGATTGGATTCTTCCTGAAGAACGACGACCTTCCATCCGCCATAGCCAGACACACAAACTGCTCATCCTCGAGATTGAAGCGCTTGCGGTCTGCAGCCAGGCCGTCCGGCGCCGCCACGAAATGCGGGACAGCGCGCACCGGAACGGCCGAGACCGCGGCGATGGCGTCGGCGGCGAACCGGCTCGGCGTCCAGATTTCCGAAAGACGGCGGCTCGCTCGCCGCCAGCTCTCCGGCGCGACAGACGTCTCCCAGACCCAGCAACCAACGATTCGCCAACGCTTGCCGCGAAAATGGCGCAGCGCCAGAAGCGCGCGATCGGCCTCGGGCGCATTGCAATGCAGAATCAATGTTCCGGTTTCTTTAGTTGGCATTGTCGTCAGGCGTGGATCGGCGGGAAGATCCTCCTGACCGAAAACCCCGCTCAGATCGACGCGCGTAATGTTGCCGCCAGCCTTTTCGAGCGCCTCGGCGCATCCCCGCGCCGCTCGGCCGATCCCGCTGGCGGCCCGGAAGAGTCCTGCGACAACGACCGGGCCCTCGACGAGCCGGCCTCGGACGGGCGGCGCAAATACGAGATCGCGCACGCGCCAGATGATTTTTTCAACGCCCGTCAGGGGCATTCACCGTATCCTTTTAACGGCGCGCCAACGAAACGACACGCTAACCGATTGCGCCCCCCATTGCGAAGCTTTGATCGTTTCATTCGGCGGGCCTAACGGCTAAATATTCCTTAAAGAGACAGAACGCGGTTCAAAGGCCGTTCAATTCGGAGCAGAAGCTCGAATGCCCGACGTTTCGGTAATTATCGTCAATTATAACTCGGGCGACCGTCTCGGGCGATGTCTTGACTGTCTGAAGGCCCAAACGTTCCAGGACTTTGAAACCATCGTCATCGACAACGCATCGAGCGATGGATCGCTCGAACGCGCACGGACGAATGGCCCGGCAGCTCATATTATCAACGCCGGCGAGAATCTTGGATTCGCCGCCGCCAATAATCGCGCCGCGCAAAAAGCAACGGGAGCATGGCTCGCCTTTCTCAATCCGGACGCGTACGCGGCGCCCGACTGGCTTGAGCAGCTTATGGCGGCGACGAAACGCCATCCCTGGGCCGACGCCATCGGCTCCACCCAGCTTCAAGCCGGCGATGCTGCGCGTATTGACGGCGCCGGCGACGTCTTTCACATATTCGGCGTTCCATACCGGGGCCATTACGGCTGGCCGGCCGACAAACTGCCGCCGGAGGGCGAATGCTTTTCGCCCTGCGCCGCAGCGGCGCTTTACCGACGCCAGACGTTCGAGGCGCTCGGCGGCTTCGACGAAGACTTTTTCTGTTACGGCGAGGATGTCGATCTCGGCTTTCGGTTACGCCTCGCCGGCGGGCGAGCGGTCCAGACGGCGGACGCGATCGTTTATCATGAAGGATCGGCCGTCGCCGGTCGCAACAGCGAATTCGCCGTCTATTACGGAAACAGAAATCGAATCTGGACCGCCTACAAAAACATGCCTGGCGTTGTGTACTGGCCGCTCCTGCCAGTGCAATTCGCCGTTAATTGCTATCTTCTCGCGCGTTCATGGGGCGCGGGCATAGGCCCTGCATATTGGCGCGCTTTAAAGGACGGCTACGGAGGGCTGGGCGCGCTCCGCAATAAAAGACGCGCGCTCCAACAAGACCGCCGAGTTCGCATCAGCGATTTGATGAAGTCGCTCGCCTGGTCGCCGATCAAGATTGTGCGGCGCGAAGCGGTTCTGCGGCCAATTGCAAATGATGACGTTGCGGAGCCGTAAGCTGTCGCGCGGCAATCCTGATTGTCTCAGGATAATCAAATATTGAACCGAACCGTTTCTAAAATGTCGGCGGCGTGCACGCGGTGACCAACACGCAGTCGACATCGCCGGCGTTGCGGAAACGGTGCGGATTGACGCTCTGAAACTGATAGGCGTCGCCCGGCCCCAGAACGCGCGAATGATCGCCGACCTGCACTTCAAGCCGGCCTTCGAGAACGAGCCCGCCCTCCTCGCCGCGGTGCGAAAGTTTGGACGGCCCCGTATCGGCGCCGGGTTTGTAACGCTCGTGCAGGATTTGCAATTTGCGGCGCTTGAGGCTGGAGGCGACCTCCCGATAGGAGACGAGCCCGGCGCCGATCTCCACGAGTTCGTTTTTCGAGAAAAAGAACGGGCTGACGGCGGCGAAATCGCGCGTAAAAAACTCCGAGACCGAAACCGACAGACCTCCGAGTATCTTCTTCAACAATCCGACCGTCGGGTCGGTCCCGCCGTTTTCGATCTGCGAGATCGCGCCATTGCTGACGCCGACGCGTTTGGCGAGCTCCCTTTGGGAAAGCCCGTGCGCTTCGCGCAACCGCCGCAATTTGCCGCCGAGGTCGTTCATTTTTCCGCTTTCGTTCTTGATGTTAAATATATTGAACAATCTGCACGGCTTCCCCCGTGTTTTCAAGCCGTTAAAGCGAAGCAGAAAACAGTTGAACCGCTAAACGCGATCAGAATACTCGACACTTGAACGATTGCGGTTTTAGTCCGCATACGCCGCGCGAGAGAATTGGAGCGGCAAAGCTCCGTTAGCGCGCCAATTAGGATCGATCGCCATGCAGAACATCTCCCTGCTCGACCGCCATCGCAGCGTCCTGCCGAACTGGATGGCGCTTTATTACGACGAACCGATTTCGATCGTCCGCGGCGACGGCCGCACCGTCTGGGACGGCGACGGCCGCGAATATCTCGATTTCTTCGGCGGCATCCTGACGACCATGACGGGCTACGGCGTCAAGGAAGTGGTCGACGCCATTCAGGACCAGGCGTCGAAAATGCTCCACACCTCGACGCTTTATTTGATTGAATCGCAAATCGAGCTTGCGGAAAAAATCGCCGAGCTTTCCGGCATTCCGAACGCCAAGGTGTTTTTCACCAATTCCGGCAGCGAGGCCAACGACGCCGCCTTGATGCTGGCGACTGCCTACCGGCGTTCGAACCATGTGCTGGCGATGCGCCACAGCTATCATGGCCGGTCGTTCTCGACCGTGCCGGTGACCGGCATCGCCGCCTGGTCGCCCTCGCCGCTTTCGCCGTTCAATGTCAGCTACGTGCATGGAAGCTACCGCTATCGCAGTCCGTTCAAAGACCTGTCGGACGCCGATTACATCGAAGCCTGTGCGGACGACCTGCAGAACATTCTCGACGTTTCCGCCAGCGGCGACGTCGCCTGTCTTATCGCCGAATCGATTCTCGGCGTCGGCGGATTCGCGACGCCGCCGGACGGGCTTTTCGGGCGCTTCAAGGAGGTGCTCGACAAAACCGGAATCCTGTTCATTTCAGACGAAGTGCAGACCGGCTGGGGACGCACGGGCGAGAATTTCTGGGGCTATCAGGCGCATGGCGTAACGCCCGATCTCATGACCTTCGCCAAAGGCCTCGGCAACGGGCTGGCGATCGGCGGCGTCGTCGGACGCGCCGACATCATCGACTGCTTCACCGCCAATTCGATTTCGACCTTCGGCGGCAACCCGCTCGCGACCAGCGGCGCGCTCGCCAATCTCGCCTATCTTTTCAACCATAACCTGCAAGCGAATGCGCTCGAACAGGGAAAACGGTTCCGGACGCGCATGACCGCGCTTCAGGACAAATGCTCGGCGCTCGGCGATGTGCGCGGCAAGGGCCTGATGATGGGCCTTGAGTTCGTCGAGGCTGACGGGAAAACGCCCGCCCGCGACAAGGCCAAGCACGTTCTTGAGGAAACAAAAGCGCGCGGTCTTCTGGTCGGAATCGGCGGCTTTTACGGCAACGTCATTCGCATGGCGCCGCCGCTGTCGGTGACGGCGGAGGAAATCGACCGCGGCGCGGCGATCCTCGAAGAGTGCGTCACGGCGCTTTAGGGTTTGTTGAAATTCAAGCTCCTTTCCGGACGCGGCGCAAACCGCGATCCGGAATCCATGCCTGAGCCTGTCTCCGCGATCAGCGGCACGGTAGGCGTAAGCTGCAGTGCTCAGGACTGGATTCCGGGTTCGAGCTTCGCTCGCCCCGGAATGACAGAGAAAATTTTAACTTCAACATATCCAGAAGCGCGCCAGCGCTCTCATCCCGCAAAAAACCAAGAGCGCGCGCTGGCGGCGTCCGGGAGGAGGACGCTTGATCGCCAACGCGCGCTCTTGAACTCTTGGGCCGTCCGGATGCGGCCGGGCTGATGTATCCCGGCCGCCCTGAACGTCTGGAATTACAGCCCGCCGAAATGCTTTGAGAAGCGCGCGCCGAATTCGCTGCGGTCATTCGATCGAACGACGCCAACGAATCCGGTCTGCTGCAGACGGCCCACATCATAGACTTCGTTGGTGACGTTTTCGCCATAGACGCCGAATGTCCATGAGCCGTCAGGCGCTTCATAATCAATCGAGAAGCCGAGAAGGTCGCGCGAATCCATCAGTTCGTTCGGGTTGTTGATGGACTGGCCGAACATCTTGCCGCGATAGGAATAATCGGCGTTGAACTGCAACGCGCCGCCATTGGGAAGCGGCGCCCGATAGCTCGGTGCGATGGACAAGGTCCATTTCGGCGTCAGAGCCGGCGAGTCGCCGACGCCGATGCCGATCGTGCCCGGCTCGACCGAGCGAATTTCCGCATCGAGATAGCCGACCGCCGTGCGGATATGGAAGCCTTCGGTAAGCTCCAGATCGCTTTCAAGCTCGAAACCGCGCGAGCGCGATTCGCCGGCGTTTTCGACGATGGTCACAAAACCGCCGCCGGCCTGCGTATCCGAAAACGGCAGGGCGAGATCGTCATACTCGGTCCAGAACGCCGACAGCATGAAGGTCAGCATGTCTGCGGCCTGGCCTTTGAGGCCGACTTCGTAGTTGATGGCGGTCTGCTCGTCGAAGCTGACGAATTGCGCCGCACCCCCAAAAGGACGCGGCGGGAAACCGCCGGTCTGATAGCCTTTCTGGACCTGGGCGTAAGCGTTGACGCTGCCAGTCAGCGCAAGCGTCGCGTTGACGTCCCAGGTCAGCTCTTCGAAATCGGCCTCGCGGAAAGCGCGCACGCCGCCGAAGGACGGGAAGAGCGCATTGGCTTCCTTGTCGTCCCAGGAATAGCGCAGGCCGCCGCCGACCGTGAGGCGGTCCGTCAGCTCGTATTTGGCGTTGCCG
Organism: Parvularculaceae bacterium; assembly: GCA_046756245.1. Classification (GTDB taxonomy): domain Bacteria; phylum Pseudomonadota; class Alphaproteobacteria; order Caulobacterales; family Parvularculaceae. The sequence continues at coordinate 6,647 of JBHHVZ010000074.1, read as the reverse complement.
TAAATGGCGTAGGAATTGGTTTCCTGATTGAGGTCGAAGAAGCCAAATCCTGTCGGGAATCCGAGATCGACAGGAACGCCGAAATTGTCGATTCCGCCCGGATTGTTGAACGGGCTGAACACCCACGGTCCGGAGTTGGTTTCACCGTCTTCGTTGAAGTAATAAAGACCGCCCACAAAATCGAAGCCGCCGAACTGACCCGAAAGCTGCAGCTCGACCGAGAATTGTTCGGCTTCGCCGTCTTCAGGGAATTCGGAAAGGTGAAGCGGCGATTCGTCGTCGTCGAGGCCGCCGGTATATTCTGAAAACCGGTAGCTGCCGATCAGCTTGGCGGAAATATTCGATGTCAGATCGGCGTTCGCCGTCACCGAGGCGCCCCAGGTCGCATTCGACGTCGACTCGAGACCGGCGACGGTGGAAAGGCTGTCGTCGGGATCGGTCGCAATCAACTGCGGAAAGCCGAACGGCGCAAGATCGGTCGGAAAGTCCGGCTGCAGGGCCGGAAAGTCGCCGATGAATGGATCCGGCCGCGCGCCGCTGAAATCAATCGGATCGCCCGGCGTGAAGAAGGTCGACGGGTCAAGCCCGGTGATCTCAATCTGATAGGGCGACTGGCCGTTTTCGGCTTCCATGCCGTCGATGGAAAAGAGCAGCGAGAACCGGTCGTTGACGTCCCAATTGGCGGTGATGCGGCCGCCATATTCCTTTTCTTCGCCGACTTCCTTTTCCGGATTGGCGAGAAGCAGAAATTCGCCGACGCCTTCGCGGCGTTTGAAATAGCTCGACACGCCGACGGCGAAATTCTCCGTCAGAGAGAACTGGCCATAGCTTTCAATTGCGGCGCGGCCGCGTGAGCCGCCTTTCGCGTTGACAACCATGCCTTCAGTTTCACCCGGCTTGGTCGTGACGATGTTGATAGCGCCGCCGATGGTGTTGCGGCCGTAAAGCGTTCCCTGCGGACCGCGCAGCACTTCGATGCGTTCGATATTCACGAGCGAAAGATTCGAGCCCATCTGACGCCCGAGATAAACGCCGTCAAGATAGACGCCGACGCCAGGGTCGGTGGTGATGATATGATCCTGCAGGCCAATGCCGCGGATGAAGATCGCCGCCTGCGACGTGTTGCCGACGCCGAAGCGGGAAATGTTGAGGTTCGGAATGTGTTTTCCGACATCGTCCAGATTGGAGATGTTGCGTTCGGCGAGCGTCTGCGGCGAAATCGCCGAAACCGCCGCCGGCGTCTCGAGCAGATTTTCTTCCCGTTTGCGCGCCGTGACGACGATCGTATCGTCGGTCCTCGCGCCGTCCTGGGCGAGAACCGGCGCCGTTGCGCCAAGTCCGGTCAACATGGCGGACGAACCCAGCAGCATCGCCAGCAATTCTGCGCGGGCGCGTCTTCTAAAAGCAGTTTTCATTTTTTGTACCCCTCGTAGTGCGAAACAGGCCTAATTGATGCACGTGGGACAAATTGGCTAATTTTGACCATGAAGTCAAAAATTTTGTGGCGCTGCGCGCCTGAATTTTCAGTAAGTGGACGCTAATCCGCATGAATTTCGGCGCGCCGCGCCATGCGCAACCACGGGCTGACGACGCCTGCGCATATATCGGGCCCTGAGCCCGTCAGCGGCGCTAAGAAGCGCTGAAAAGCGCTTCAAGCTCATTTAAAAACGGAAAAGACGGCTGCGCGCCCGGCCGGGTGGCGGCGAGCGCGCCGGCGGCGCAGGCGCGGCGCAGCGAAGCTTCCGGCTCGAATCCCTTGACGAGGGAAACCGCAAGCGCGGCCGTAAACGCATCTCCCGCCCCGGTTGCATCGACGGCGTCGACTTGCGGCGGGGCCGCGCTCGCGACTTCAACGCCTCTGCGGATTAGCCGCGCGCCGGCGCGCCCCAGGGTTACGGCGACAAGGCCGGAACACGCCGCCAGCGCGTCGCCGTAAAACGCGGCTTCCGTTTCATTGACGACGACAAGATCAGCCTGCTGAATTAAGGCTGGCGGCAGCGGACGCGCCGGCGCCGCGTTTAGGCAGAAGTAGCGCGCGCGCTTCGCCGCCGCCGCAACGGTTTCCATCGGAATTTCGAGTTGGCAAATCACCGCGTCGGCGTCGAACGGCGGCAATTTATCGGGCGTGAAGGCGGCGTTGGCGCCGGGCGCGACGACAATCTGGTTCTCGCCGTCCGGCGCCACTGTTATGAACGCAACGCCCGTCGCCGCTTCCGGGTCTTCGATGCAACCCGAAAGCTCGACGCCCTCGGCGCGCAACAACGCCAGCGCCTCGTCGGCTGCATCATCGCGCCCGACCATTGCGCAAAGCGCGACTGAAGCGCCGAGCCTGCGCGCGGCCAGCGCCTGATTGGCCCCCTTCCCGCCCGGATAGCGGGACAGCACTGCGCCCGTCACCGTTTCGCCCGGCGCAGGGAGCTTCGGCGCAGCCGCGACGAGATCGAGATTGACCGAGCCGACAACGGCGATCGAAACCTGATGCGCCCGCCGGGTTTCTTTTCTCTCATCCGTTTTGTTCGTCATTGACTTTTCGATGTCTGGAATATCAGCCATTTAATCGTACACCGACATTATCACCTACTCCGCCTCCGCTCATCCCCAGAACGATCGCATATGGCTTTTGGCTTGAGCTAGCATGCCGAATTGCCGCTCGGACTTCTCCCCTCTCCCCCTTGGGGGAGAGGGGCCGGGGGTGAGGGGGACCGGTCTTACAAACTAAACGAACTCTTTACGATTGGTAGGCGCCGCGGGGGGGGGGGGGGGGGGCCCCCCCCCCCCCACCCTCACCCCTAACCCCTCTCCCTCAAGGGAGAGGGGAACAGGCCGAGCACTCGGAAAGGCCGTACGCCAATCGAAAAGCTTTCATATGCGATAGCCCCGCGCCGAAATTTCGAACGCCTTATAACGGCGTTTCGCGTTTTTCAGTTTGAGCGTCTTATCGGCCATAGCGAGCCAGCCGCTCCGTCAACAATTCGAAAAACCCGTCGGCGTCGACGGAATGCGCCCAGTTTACGTTCTTCGGACGATCCGTCACATGCCAGAAATCCACCGCTGTATGACCTATCGTCAGCGCAGAAGAAGTCTCAACTTCGACATTGCAGCGCTTCGTTTCAAAAAGGCTTGGGCGGAGCAGATAGGCTATCGTGCACGGATCGTGCAGCGGCGCGCCATTAGACTCATATTTTTCCGTGTCATGCCGGTTGAAATAGGTCAGCATTCCGTAGACTGCTTCGGCGACGGCGTTGTCCAGAATCCTGATTGTCTCAAGGCGCGCCGGCGTGCACAGAACCTGATGCGTGACATCGAGGCCGAACATCGTGATCGGCCGCCCGCAGGCCAGGACGATCTGCGCAGCGTGCGGATCGACGAAAATATTGAATTCCGCCGACGGAGAGAAATTGCCGCCTTCCTTCATGGCGCCGCCCATCAGCACGACCTCGTGGATTTTCGACGCGATGGAGGGCGCCTTGTCGAGCGCCATGGCGATATTGGTGAGCGGCCCGGTTGGAACGAGCGTAATCGAATCCTCTTCGGCGGCGTCGAGCGCATCGACGATGAAATCGACGGCGTGATCCGGCTGCAAAGGCGTTTTCGGCTCAAAGATTTCAACGCCGTCGATGCCGGTTGCGCCGTGCACCTCATGTGCGGTGACGAGATCGCGCGCCATCGGGCGGGCGCACCCGGCGAACACCTTGACATCATCAACGCCCGCAATATCCGCGATGATGCGCCCATTTCTCTGCGTCATATCGAGCGGCGCATTGCCGGCGACCGCCGTTACGCCGCGTATGTCAAATTCCTCGCGCGAGGCGAAAGCCAGAAGCAGGTTGACGGCGTCGTCCTGGCCCGGATCGCAGTCGATAATTATGGACGTGCGCGGCATCCTCTCCGCCGATCAACTGAGAATTAAACCCGCCATCGCGGCGCTCATCAAATTGGAAAGCGAGCCCGCCAGCACCGCATACAGACCATAGCGCGCTATCTCGCTCATCCGGTCGGGAATGAGGCTGCCGAGCCCGCCCAGCAAAATTGCGATCGAGGAGAAATTCGCAAAACCGCAAAGTGCGAACGTGACGATTGCGACGGTTTTCGGACTCAAGCCGTCCTGCTCGGCGATCAGACTGAAATAGGCGACGAACTCATTGAGGATAAGTTTTTCGCCGAAGATCGCGCCGGCCGTCCCCGCCTCTTCCCAGGGCACGCTCAAGAGGAACATAAGCGGCGAAAAGATCCAGCCGAGAATCATCTGCGCGGAAAGGTCTTCAACGCCGACCCACCCGCCGATAACGCCCAGCAGACCGTTGACGAATGCGATAAGGCCGACAAAGGCGATCAGCATGGCGCCGATGGTCAGGGCGAGTTTCAGACCGTCCTGCGCGCCGACGGCGGCGGCCATAATGACATTGGCGTGGGGCGAACGTTCCTTGGTGATCGCCATTACTGTAAGCTTGTCTTTTTCCTTCGCGCGGCCGTCGGGCATGATGAGCTTCGCCATCAAGAGCCCCCCGGGTGCGGCCATGAAGCTCGCGGCGAGCAGATACTCAAGCTGAACGCCGATTTTCGCATAGGCGGCGAGCACAGTGCCCGCTACCGAAGCAAGACCGGATACCATGATCGCAAAAAGCTGCGGACCGGTGAGGCGATCGAGATAGGGTTTGATGGCGAGCGGCGCTTCGGTCTGGCCGACGAATATGTTGGCTGCAGCGTTCAGCGACTCGACGGGCCGCGTGCCGATAACGATCTGAAGAAAGCCGCCGACGCCGGCGACGATCGCCTGCATGATGCGCAGATAATACATCACCGACATCAGGGCCGAGAAAAAGATGATGATCGGCAAAACGTGAATGGCGAAGACAGTGCCGAACTGATCGCCGGAGAGCTGGCCGAAAACCATGGCGATGCCGGCGTTCGCGAACCCCAGAATCGCTGTAACGCCGTTCGCCATGGTCGAGATTACGTTTTTTCCAACCGACGTGTAGAGAACGAACAGGGCGACGCCGAACTGAAGGGCGAACGCGCTCCCTACAATCCGCAAATTGATGGAGCGCCTGTTTCTGGAAAACAGGATCGCAATCGCAAGGATCGCGACAACCCCCAAAAGACCGATCGCGCGATCGCCGATTGTCTCAAATATGGATTCACCCATGCCCCAACCCCGCCCCTTTCAAGTTTCTACAAATTTTTACGCAGTCGCGTCGTCGTTATGGCTGAAATGTTCCCGCTGACTGGCGGCGGGAGCTTAACGGCCGACCCGTCGTCCGTCCATGTCCGAATTGCGATTCCTCAAATCAGGTTGCGCTCTACTCAACCCGTTCGCGTATGACAGGCGCAGCCTCAGGTCGCTCAGCGGCGAGCTTACAGGCCGCCTTCAGTTCACGCGTCGCTTGTTCAAGAGCGTCTGGCGACGCTGCGTGAATGACCGCAAGCGGACGATCCTGGCCGACGTGCTCCCCGACCGATGCGATATCCGTAAATCCAACCGACAGGTCCAGCGCATCTCCGGCGCGGCGGCGGCCGCCGCCGAGGCTGATGATCGCATTGCCGACGGCGCGCGCATCAACCGCCGCCAGATAGCCTTCTTCGTCCGCATACGCAGGCCCAATGACTTTGGCGGTCGGCAGATAGTGATCGGAACGCTCCAGAAAGTCCGACGGCCCGCCGAGCGTCGTAATCATGCGGCCGAAAATTTCGGCGGCCTTTCCAGAAACAATTGCGGCCTCGGTCCGCGCGCGCGCGGCGGCGCGATCATCTTCAATACCTGTAAGCACCAGCATCTCGGCGCACAGCGACTGCACGACTTCATCGAGCCGCTTGTCGCGTTTGAGATTTTTAAGATAGTCGACGGATTCTTTGATCTCCACTGCATTGCCCGCCGTGCGGCCCAAGACTTGCGACATATCCGTAATAAGCGCGCGCGTTTTCAGCCCGATTGTCGCTGCGGTGCTGATGATGCTTTGAGCGAGCGTGCGCGCGTCATCGACCGTCGCCATGAACGCGCCCGAGCCCGTCTTGACGTCCATCACCAGCGCTTCGTTGCCGGCCGCTGCTTTCTTGGAAAGGATCGAAGCCGTAATCAGCGGAATCGATTCGACGGTCCCTGTCACATCGCGAATGGCGTAAAAGCGCCGGTCGGCCGGCGCGATATCATCGGTCTGTCCGATAATGGCGCAGCCGACGGACTTCACGGTCTTCTTTAGCGCGTCGAGTCCCGGCGTTGAGTCATATCCGGGGATGCTTTCGATCTTGTCGAGGGTTCCGCCCGTATGGCCGAGGCCGCGGCCCGAGATCATCGGCACGAAACACCCGCAGGCGGCTGCGATCGGCGCCAGCGGAAAGCTTACCTTGTCGCCGACGCCGCCGGTTGAATGCTTGTCGACCACCGGCCCGCCAATATCCTCGGCGCGCCAGTCGATAATCGTACCGGACGCCGCCATCGCCGACGTCAGCGCGCCGGTTTCTTCCGCCGTCATTGAGTTGAGGAAGATCGCCATCGCCAGCGCCGAGACCTGCTCGGCGGGAAGGCCGCCGTCGGCGAGCCCCTGAACAAAGCGCTCTATTTCGTCTGCTGAGAGAGCGCCGCCATCTCTTTTCCTGCGGATGATTTCCTTGAATAGCATGGTCAAGCTCTGAAACGGCGCCGCATTCTA
>JBHHVZ010000073.1:0-14013 GCA_046756245.1 Parvularculaceae bacterium | reverse complement strand
TCTAGTCATTGCCCGTCCGGCCGTCCCCCGGAGCGCCGCCCCGCCCGCACGCGCGCGAGGCGACCCGCCGGCCGCCTGCAGGCGGATCAGATTCGGGTCGATATAACTAAAACGTGCTGTTTATTTAATATACACGTTTAAGTTGCATATCTCTTCAAACGGCGCTACCCATGGCTTCCAGGGGATAGCCAGCCACGGAGAGTGAACATGAAGGCGCGGGAAATGGTCGTGGACGGGGTGACGATCGGCGATGGCTCCGACTGCTATGTGATCGCCGAAATCGGCCAGAACCATGAAGGCGACCTCGACAAGTGCAAGGCGCTCTTCGACGCCGCCAAGCAGTGCGGCGCATCCGCCGTCAAACTGCAAAAGCGCGACAACCGGGCTCTTTACACCCGCGACATGTATGAGGAGCCCTACAACTCCGAAAACGCCTATGCGCCGAGCTACGGCCGGCACCGGGAATATCTCGAATTCAGCCGCGGCCAGTTCGTCGAGCTGTTTAATTACGCCCGGGAAATCGGGATCACGATGTTTTCGACCGCCTGGGACATTCCCAGCGCGGACCTGCTCAATGATATCGGCATGCCGGCGTTCAAGATCGCCTCGGGCGACCTGCGCACGATCCCGCTCATCAAGCATATCGCACGCTTCGGCAAACCGATGTTCATCTCTACGGGCGGCGGCGCGATGGCCGACGTCAAGCGGATGTACGAAGCCGTCGCGCCGATCAACGACCGGATCTGCATCATGCAGTGCACGTCCGGCTATCCGCCAAGCTTCGAAGAGCTCAACATCAATGTTATCGACACGTTCAGGCGCGCCTTTCCGGACGCGGTCATCGGCTTTTCGTCTCACGACAACGGCATCGCCATGGCGATGGTCGGCTATATGCTTGGCGCGCGCGCCGTCGAGAAACATTTCACCCTGAACCGGTCGTGGAAAGGCACCGACCAGGCGTTTTCGCTCGAACCGCCGGGCATGCGCCGGCTGGTGCGCGATCTCAAACGCGCCCGCACCGCGCTCGGCGACGGCGTCAAGCGAAGCTACCCGTCCGAACAGGCGCCGCTCAGAAAGATGGGCAAGATGCTGGTCGCAACGCGCGAAATCAGTGCGGGCGAAACGCTCAGCGAATCCGATATTGCGTACAAGTCGCCGGGCGAAGGCGTTGCGCCCTATTATCTGGATTTCTTTGTGGGCAAGACGATGCAGAACCCGATCGGACCGGACGATCCGATTACGTTTGAAATGATCGGCGCGACAGAAGCCGATGCAAGGGAACGCGCGGACGCGCCGAAGCGAACCGACGTCGCTGCGGCGTGAGGGCCGATATGGCGGGGACGCATGGGGACCGCGCAGCGTCGTTGGCGTCGCATCTGCGCAAATTCATTCGGAGCTCTCCGGTCTACGCGCCGGTGCGCCGCGCCCGGCTCGCCGCACTCACCCGCCGGCCGGACGTTTATCCCGACTGGCGCGCGCTGATGAGCGGCGTAGAAGTCTCGTGGCGACAGACGTTGTTGATGAACCATGGGCCGCGGATTCTGATCGCAACCCATCTCGGCCTGCATTTCGCCGCCAACACCGTCGACAGCCTGCTTGCGGTCGCGCTTACATGGCGCAGCGCGCGAGTCGACATCGCCTTTTGCGACGGCGTTCTGCCGGCTTGCCAGATGATCGACCATGGTCTCGCCCCGAGCGTCGAACGCTACGCAAAAAGCGGACCGCAACCCGATTTTTGCACGATCTGTCACGGCGCGGGAAAACGCGTCTACGAACCGCTCGGCCTCAAGACGCACGATCTGTCGTCATTTTTGTCGGATGAAGACCGGGATCAGGCGGCGGCGCGGGCGGCCTTGCGCGCGGAAGGGCCGCTTGAACCGGTTGCCGGCGACGCCGCTGAAGAACACGCTTTTTCGGGCGCGCTGCGGTTCTTCGGACGCGCAAGCCTTGCCGACACGAAAGTCGTGCGCCGGGTTCTAGCGCGGTATCTGACCGCCGCCGATCTCGCCGACCGCGCCGCCCGGCGTCTTCTCGCACAGGAAAAGTACGACATCGTCATCGCCCATCACGGCATTTATGTTCCGCAGGGACCGACGGCGGACGCCGCCCGGCGCGCCGGCGCACGGCTCGTCACCTGGCACGCATCGTACCGGCGCGGGCGGCTCATATTCGAGCATGGCGACACCTACCACCGCGCCATGATCAAAGAGCCTGCATCGCGCTGGGCCGCGCGGCCCCTGTCGGCGCGCCAGGAAACCGCGCTCGATGATTATCTCGCATCGCGCGCGACCGGCGCGCTCGACTGGATCACATTCCAGCGCGATGGCCCACAACCCATCGAAGAGATAGAAAACGCGCTCGGACTTCGCTTCGACAAGCCGACAACCGTTCTCATCGGCAGCGTCGCCTGGGATGCGCTTCTGCACTATCCGGGTTCGGCATATTGCAACATGATCGAATGGGCGATCGAGACGGCGAAATGGTTCGCGGCCCGCCCCAACCAGCAACTTATCATCCGCTGCCATCCCGGCGAAGTGCTGAGCAGCCCGCGCGCGACTGACCGGCTCGACGAGTCCGTCGTCAACGCGCTCGGACGATCGCCGCGCAACATCGTCATCGCTCCGCCGGAAAGCGCGCTTAACACCTACGCCATCGCCGAGGCGTGCGGGCGCGCCATCATCTACAACACCAAGATGGGAGTCGAGCTCGCCGCGCGGGGCATGCCGGTGATCGTCGCCGGCGACGCCTGGATTCGCGGCAAGGGGTTCAGTTTCGACGCCGCCGACAGGAACGAATATTTCGCGCTGCTGGCCCAGACCGCGCGCCTCAAACCGCTCAACGAACACCGGCGCGCGCTGGCCCGGCGCTACGCCTATCATTTCTTCTTTCGCCGCTGCATCCCGGTCGACTGCATCAACGCCGAGAAAGGCTGGCCGCTGTGCGCGCTCGTGGAAAGCGCCGGCGCGCGGGCGCGCCCGGGCATGGATCCCGGGCTCGATGCGATCTGCAAGGCGATATTTTCAGGGGTGCCGTTTGAACTCGACGCGGCGGCGCCAGACGACAGCCGATGGAGCACTCCCGATGCGCGCTATGGCTGACCCCCAGTTCGCCGAAAAGGCCCGGCGCATCCGTCTGTTCGGCATCGATTTCGACGGCGTGATGACCGACAACGGCGTCTATGTGTTCGAAGACGGCCGCGAAGCAGTGCGCTGTTCGCGTCTTGATGGTTACGGTCTTGCGCGCCTGAAGCGCGCCGGCGCGCATCCGGTAATCGTTTCGACTGAAAAAAACCGTGTCGTCGCCGCGCGGGCGAAAAAGCTCGGCGTCGATTGCGTTCAGAATGTCGACGACAAGGTCAAGGCGATGGCGCGTCTGCTTGGCTCCCGCCGTCTTGATTGGGACGCGGCGGCGTTTATCGGCAATGACGTCAACGATCTGGAGATTTTAAAACGTGTCGGTCTGCCGCTCGCCGTCAGCGACGCGCATGACTGCCTTGTCGCGCTCGACCTGTTCCGCACCCGCCGGCCCGGCGGCGCCGGCGCCGTGCGCGAAGCCTGCGACGCCATCGCCGCCGCGCTTGAAGAGGCGTCCCGCGCGCCCGTCAGGAGAACCGCATGACGGAACCGCTCGAAAGCCTCTTTTCACTCGAAGGACGCACCATCGTCGTCACCGGCGGCTACGGACAGATCGGCCGGGCGCTGACGGCGGCGTTCGTGGACGCCGGCGCCAAGGTCGCCGTGATCGAACCGGACGCCGACGCCGATCAGACGGAGCGCTGTTTCGGCGCTCTCGCCTCGTCTTCCCGGCTTGCCGCATTCCAGGCGGACGTAACCGACCGAACCGCGCTCGCCGGCGCCTGCGCCGCCCTTATTGAACGCTTCGGCCCGCCGCACGGACTCGTCAACAACGCCGCCCTCGACAGTCCGCCCGACAGCCCGCCGGAAGAAACCGGCCCGTTCGAGTTTTATCCCGAAAGCTCCTGGGACCGGGTGATGGACGTGAACGTCAAGGGGGTGTTCCTGGCCTGTCAGGCGTTCGGCGCGGTCATGGCGAAAGAACGGCGCGGCGCCATCGTCAATGTAGGCTCGGTCTACGGCGCGGTCTCGCCCGACCAGAGTCTTTATGAATACCGCCGCGCGCGCAGCGACGAATTTTACAAGCCTGTCGCCTACGCCGCGTCGAAATCGGCGCTTTACAACCTGACCCGCTATATCGCCGTTTACTGGGGTCCGAAGAATGTGCGCGCCAACACGGTCACCTTCGCCGGCATATTTAACCATCAGGACCCTGCGTTTCTTGAACGCTACGGCGCGAAGATCCCGCTTCGAAAAGACGCAAGCGAAGGCGCGCGCGGCGGCATGGCCGACCCGTCGGATGCTGTCGGCCCAGTCGCCTACCTGCTGTCGGACGCCGCCGGTTACATGACCGGCGCGGACCTGCGCGTAGACGGAGGATTTTTGGCTTTATGAGCGACGCCGCCTTTCACGAAGACCACGCGCTCGCCCGCATGACCGGCAGCGGATCCCTGCTCACCGCGGCGTCGTTGATCGCAGGCGAATATTGGCGAGTGGGCGCGCCGGCGCCAGTTCTCAATCCGCACAACGCCCGCGAGATCGCTGAAATGCGACTCGCCGGCGGCGAGGAAGTGGACCGCGCCGTCGAAGCCGCGCGCGACGCGCAGGCTGACTGGGCCGCGACGCCGGCGGTCGAACGCGGCGCGATCCTGCACAAGGCGGCGAACATCCTCGAAGAGCGCGCCGAGGCGCTTTCGGAAATCGTCGCCGTGGAAGCCGGCAAGCTGATGCGCGATGCGCGGGGTGAAACGGCGGCGGCGATTCTTTGCGCCCGGTTTTTCGCCGGCGAAGGTCAGCGCCTTTTCGGCCGCACCATGCCGACGGGCGCGCGCGGCAAGTCAGCCATGACCGTGCGCCAGCCCTGCGGCGTCGCTGCGCTTATCACCGCCGCCAACACGCCGGCGCCGAATTTCGCCTGGAAGGTGTTCCCGGCGCTTATCTGCGGCGACGCCGTCGTTTTGAAGCCGGCCGAAGACACGCCGCTTTCGGCCGACTTTATGGCGCGCATTTTGATTGAGGCCGGCGTGCCCGCCGGCGCGCTCAATGTCGTGCAGGGACTTGGCGCCGATATCGGCCCGTTGCTTACCGCACATCCTTCCGTTGACGTGATTTCGTTCACCGGTTCGACCCGGGTCGGGCGAATGATCGCTGAGCAGGCCGGACGCGATCTAAAAAAAGTTTCGCTTGAGCTCGGCGGCAAGAACGCCTTCGTCGTGTGCGACGACGCCGATCTCGACAAGGCCGTCGAGTGGGCGAGCGTCTCGGCATTTTCAAACGCCGGCCAGCGCTGCGCCTCTGCAAGCCGCATAATCGTCATGGACGCGGTCTATGACGCGTTCGCGGAGAAATTCGTCGAGCGGGCGTCGTCGTTGCGTCTTGGCGTTTCCGAAAATTGCGATCTTGGACCTGTCATCAATGCGCGCCAGCTCGATCAAATGCTCGCCGCCGTTTCGCGGGCCGAAGCAGAAGGCGCGCGGGTCCTCACCGGCGGCAAGCGCGCCGATGCTCAGGGTCTGGCGCGCGGGTTCTACTTGACGCCGACCGTGATCGATGATGTCGACCCGAACGCGGAGATTTCACGCACCGAGCTGTTCGGTCCGATCGCCGTTCTTTATCGCGCCTTGTCGTTCAAGCATGCGCTGGCGATAACCAACGCCTCGCCTTACGGGCTGACGGCGTGCGTACACACGACGAACTGGAACCGGGCGTGGACATTTACCCGCGAAGCAAGCGTCGGCGTCGCCGTCGTCAACGGCGGCACGTTCGGCTCCGAACCGCACATGCCGTTCGGCGGCTTGCGCGCGTCGGGAAACGGAACGCGCGAGCCCGGCGCCGAGGCGCTCGATGTCTACACCGAGCTTAAAGACGTCTATCTCCTCGCCGATGCGGAAGCGCTATGACGGGAAAGCGATCGAAGACCCCTCGCCTCGTCGCGCTTATCCCGGCCCGCGCCGGCTCGAAGCGCATCCGTGACAAGAACATTGCGCCGCTCGCGGGCCATCCGTTAATCGCCTACACGATCTGCGCCGCACGCGCGTCAGGCGTGTGCGATTCTGTCATCGTGTCGACCGACTCTGCGGACTACGCCGAAATCGCCCGGCATTACGGCGCGGAAGTCCCGTTCCTGCGCCCGGCCGTCCTCGCCGGCGACAAGTCGGCGGACATCGAATGGATCCGCCATGCGCTCGACTGGCTCGAGCGGCGCGGGCGCGCCTATGAATGCTTTTCAATCCTGCGCCCGACGAGCCCATGCCGGAAGCCGGAAACGATCGCGCGCGCCTGGAAGCAGTTTCTCGCAGACCCTGGCGCTGACTCATTGCGCGCGGTGGAGCTTTGCGCGCAGCATCCGGGGAAAATGTGGATCGTCCGCGGGCGCCGCATGCATCCGCTTCTGCCGATGCCTCCGACCGGATCGGGGGCGGACGGCGCAACGCCCTATCACTCGACCCAATACGCGGCGCTGCCGCGCGTTCACGTACAGAACGCCAGTCTTGAAATCGCCTGGACGCGCGTGGCGACCGAAGGCGGAACCATCGCCGGCGACGCCGTGGCGCCGTTTCTGACGCGCGACGATGAAGGCGTCGACCTCAACAGGCCGGCCGACTGGCGGCTTCTTGAATTGATGCTGGCGGACGGGACGGCAAGGCTGCCCGAAATCGACCGTCCGGCGTTCACCAGAATCGCAGCCGAATAAACGATGGAGACTCAATCGTGGGCGATCTCGTCACCCAGGCCGTCAGCGGAACGTTGTACTACGCCGATAAAGACGTCTTCGACAGGGTCGGCGCCGCCGACGCGCCGGCTCCCGACAGGGCGGCGTTATTCGCCGATCTCGCGCGCCTCAATGCGCTTACCATGATCGCGGGCGCCGGATCGGGCCATATCGGGTCGAGCTTTTCGAGTATGGATATCGTCGCCTGGCTTTATCTCGAGCATATGCGTGACGGCGATATCTATTTCTCGTCCAAGGGCCATGACGCGCCGGGGCTTTATGCGGTTCTTTCCGCTCTCGGACATTTGCCGTTCGACGCCATCCACAGACTGCGCCGGATCGACGGCCTGCCCGGCCATCCCGACATTCATGTCGACGGCATGGAAGCGAATACCGGCTCGCTTGGCATGGGAATCTCCAAAGCCAAAGGCATGGCGTTCGCGCATCGCCTGCGCGGCGAGGATAAACGAATTTACGTCATGACGGGCGACGGCGAGCTGCAGGAAGGCCAGATCTGGGAATCGCTTGTCTCCGCCGCCAATGACGAGCTCGGAGAAATCACCGTCATCGTCGACCACAACAAGTTTCAGTCGGATTACGCGGTCGCACGCACTTCCGACCTCGGCGATCTTGCGGCGAAATTCGCCGCCTTCGGCTGGCATACACAGGAAATCGACGGGCACGACTTCGCCGGCGTCGCCCGCGCGCTTATAGCAGCGAATGAGACGACCGGCAGGCCCAGCGTCATCATCGCGCACACCGTGAAGGGCAAAGGCGTTTCCTTCATGGAGGGCGCGCGCATCGATTCGGACGTCGAACGGTTCCGTTTCCATTCAGGCGCGCCGAATGGCGACGATTACGCCCATGCGGTCGAGGAGCTTGTTTCGCGCATCAATGAGCGCTCCAAAAAAACGGGGCTGCCCCAGGTTCGATACGAAACGGTCCGCCGCCCGCCCGCCACGCCGGAAACGGACGTCGTCCGACTCATACCGGCCTATACGGAAGCGCTTCTCACGCAAGCGAAAAAGAATGAAAGGATTATCGCGCTCGACGCCGACCTCGTGGTCGACATGGGTCTCGAACCGTTCCGCGAAAAATTCCCGGAGCGCTTCGTCGAATGCGGAATCGCCGAGATGGACATGGCGAGCCAGGCCGGCGGCATGGCCTTAAAGGGATTTTTGCCCGTCGTTCATTCCTTCGCCTGTTTCCTGTCGACCCGGCCGAACGAGCAGATTTACAACAATGCAACGGAAGGCACGAAAATCGTTTATGTCGGCGGGCTCGCAGGACTCTTGCCGGCGGGGCCCGGCCATTCTCATCAGTCCGTACGCGATGTTTCTGCGCTGGGGTCCGTTCCCGGCATGGCGATGGTGGAGCCGGCGCATCCCAGCGACGTGGCGCCGCTACTCGACTGGTGCGTAAACGTTCATGACGGGCCGAGCTATGTAAGGCTCGCGTCAATCCCCTATTCGGCGCCTTATGAACCGCAAACGCCTGAATCCTTAAAAGCCGGGCGCGGCTGGGCTGTGCGCGACGGCGAGGACGCGGTCATTATCGCATCGGGCCTCGTCTGCCTCGCCCAGGCGTATGACGCCGCCGAACGATTGCGCCGCAAGGGCGTCTCTGTCGGCGTCGCCAACATGCCCTGGCTCAATAATGTCGACGACGCTTGGCTGGCGGAAACATTTTCGCCTGTGCGCGCCGCGCTCGTCATCGAAAATCATTACGAACGCCTCGGCCTCGCCGACATTTTATTCAGCGCATGGGCGCGGGCCGGCGGCCAAGGCGTCGCGCTCGACCGCATCGGATTGACGAATACGCCGCCCTGCGGCGCCAATGACGAAGTGCTGCAGGCTGTCGGTTTTCAGCCGGATCAGATCGGCGAACGCGTGTTGCATTTGCTGGAGCGGCCTCCGGATCAGGCGCGCGTCGCAGCCGGCGCCTGAGCGACAGGCTCCGCCGGCCAATCGTGGACGAACGGTGTTCCTTCCAGAATCCCGTCGCAGATGCAGTCGAGGCCGGAATAGTTTCCCGGGCGGAGATCTTCCAACCGTTCGACATTGATCGCAAACTTGGCGGCTTCGACAGGTTCGATAAACGGTAAATCAATCATCCGCCTGAAAAAGAAGTGATAGGCGTAACGCAGCGCGCGCTCCTGCAAGTCTTCGGGAAGCCGGTCTCGAAACGGCAGCAGAGCGAGCATTTCCCGGTATGATCGGGGCGACGACGCATCCATCGTAAATCCCTTGCCGCGGATCCACGCCTCGCCCGCCACGATGACGCGGGCGCCGGCGGCCGACGCTTCGATGCCGGTCTTGGTGCTGTAGACCAGCACGGCGTTGGCGCAGTCAATCAGCGAATAGGTGCTGAGCGGGCTTTCGGGCGGGACGACTTTGACGTTTTCGGGGAGCTCAGGGAAATAATCAGCGATGGCGTCGGCCATTTTATCGCGCGATTTCACGAAGCCCGTAACCTCAGCCGGATGCACGCGTATGACAAGCTGCAGGTCCGCGCGCTCAGCAAACCAGGCGATGGTTTGAATCATCCAGTCTTTCAGATTTTCGAACGCATTCGATTCATAGTGGAGACACGCGTCCCAGACGACGCTCGTGAGCGCGGCGACGACCGGCCGCTCGTCGAGCCCGAGCGCATCGGCGAGTTCCCGAGACGACATGTCGGGCGCATCATTGAACCATATCCAGTCGCCTTTCGCCTGTCGCCGGTCGCGAAGGTAACCGACAATCGCGGCGCGCCGGTCAGGCGTCAGCGTCAAATCCTCCCACGCGGCGACGTCTTCGGTGATCATTGTATGATGGTAGGATTCGTCGTGGCTGAAGATGAAACAGTGACGGCGGTACGCGGGATTCCAGTTGACGACGCGTACGCCGCGAGAGCGCGCGACTTCGCCGATGACGCCCTGCGGCGTGTAGATGCCGTGATTGAAGGCGATGACGTCATAATTGCGCGCCGAAAGAATGCGCGCCATCGCCCGCGCCGTTATCACAGACGCCTTGACGAATTTCCGCGCCACCGGGTCGGCGAGCGGTTCGGCCGACAGGTCGCCGCGCGCGAAATAGCGTAGCGCGCCGGCCATCGCGTGATCGCCGATGCGCCAGCCGTCAAGCGTGAATTCCTGCAACGTCTCGATATAGCACCTGGCCGCGACGCGCTCGGCCTCCTCGCGCTCCTCCAGCGTAAGATGATCGCCAAGCGTGAGAATATCGACGCCGAGCGGCTCGAATGTCTCGCGTCCCTGCCTGAAGCATTTCGGACACCGCGCCCGCGCATCGGTTTTAACGACGCGTTCGGGCGGTTCGGAGCCGATTTTCGTCAGTTGGCAGCCGGGCGCGCCGTCGCAAAGAAAAATGTCGACCACAGCGCCGCGCAGCGTCAGCGCGATCGCCAGCGCTTTTTCCGTCACTGCGCCCTGATTGAAGCCGCCCATGCTGGTGGCGATCAGAACGCGCTTTTTACCGGACGGGTCAGTCTCGTTATTTTGCGCAATGATCGGCGACTCACGCAGCAGATCATCAATATCCGGCACGGTCATACATTCAACCTCTTTTCAGGCGGCTTTGGACGATTTGGGGCGCGCTTGCGGCGCCGCGCCAATGGCGCGCCGCAGTTCGTTCACGTTGAAAGGCTCCTCGCTATAAAAATCCGCCAGCAATTGTTCGACTTCCGGCGACGGGCCGCCCGCCGTCGTCGCCCCGGTGAAATTTTTCTCGTTGAACGACAGGTCCGAAAAATTTATCTGTCTGACGCTCAGGAATGTCTGGACCTCGCTTAAAAGTTCGAGCGGATCGGTGCGAATACGATTGAAGTCCGCTATAAAAAAATGTTCCGGCGGAAAATGCTTCGCCCACCTTTTCAAATTCCGCTCATACCGGCCGTATTCCAGAATTTTCAATAACCATTCGGGAAGCGCGCCGTCGTCATCCCTGTAAAAGCCCGGATCGCGCGCTGCGAGCCTGCGGTGCTTCAAATGCGACCAGGCGCGCTCGACCGGATCGCGCGCGACGCAGATGAGCCGCACATTCGGATAGAGCGCCGCACATAGCGCGATCGTCTCATCGCTCATCGTCAGATATTCACGCGTTTTTTCCCCGAATAGCGGCGCCGAGCGGTCAACGCCGTCTTCGTCATTGGGGCGTGCGTGTTTGATCGTTGCGAACCACTTCGCATAGATCACCGGGCTGTACCGCACATAGGCGGTGAAATAGCTGGGTTCGCCGTTCGCCACGCGTAATTGCGGGTGACGTTTGAGACAGTTTTTCAGCCACGACGATCCGCTGCGCGGCGCGTCGATAATCAGGAAATCCGGGCCTTTAACATCAACGCCGCCGTCCGTACGGTGCGCGAAATATCGGTGAAGCCGCGCGCCGCTCTTGGCGTAGAGCCGCGCCGCCGCCCGAAGATCGCCGCTTGCCTGCAATTCTTCGGCTTTGAGGAAGATTTTTTCGTCGGATGACTCCGCCGTTTCTCCGTCTCCGTCGTTCAGTGCGCGTAACCGGACTTTCAGATAATGCAGGAAGCCGTCTCGAAGAATCTCTTCGGCGGGCCGGTAATGGGCTTCCGCCATTTCCAGCGCCTCCTCATAACGGCCAAGACCCGCAAGCGCCTGCGCATACTGCGCCAGCATATTCCTGTTGTTGCGCGGGTCCTCCAGAATGATGCGATTTACATCGACCGTTTCGAATTGTTCACCCCGAACAAGACTGCCGATCCAGCGTTTGCAATCCGCATAGTTTCCGGTGATTTCGTACGCCTTTGCAAAATAAGCCGACGCGCGCCTGTAGCGCTCCGTTCGCAGCATGATGTCGCCAAGTCCTGACCAGCCGGCGGGAGATTCCGGCGTCTCGCGGACCAGCATGGCGTATCCGGAAGCCGCCGCGCATGTGCGATGGGCCCGCACCAGTTTGTTACAGATCCCGCCGTAGCGCGCCGGATCGGGATGCGCATCCCACGCCGCGCGCGCCGTTTCGGCGGCGGCGTCATCGCCTCGCTCGATCTGAAGCTCAGCCAGCGCATAAAGCAGCGGGCCGGGCTCGGAAAGGACGGCGGCCGCCGAGCGAAGTATATCGACTTCGGCCTGCGGTCCATGCAGCATGCGCGCGGCCTGTGCGCGTTTTTTCCAAAGCGCTGCATCTTCGGGAAACGATGTTGTAAGCGTATCGTAAATCGCCTCGGCGGCTTCGCCCCGTTCCGCCTGTAGATAGAGGTCAGCGAGGCGCAACTGCGCCTGCCGGTCGCCCGGCGTCAGTTCGAGCAGGCGCGTCCAGGCGGCGACGGCTTCCTCCTGCGAATCAGGCGTAGCCGACAGCGCTTCGGCGAACGCGCGCTGATCGGCGACGCTTTCCGGCGCAAGCCGAACGCAGACGCGCAGATGATCAAGCGCATCTTGCGCGCGCTCAAGCCTCGGCAGAATCGCCGTCAGACGCCGGCGGGCGTCAAGGTCGCCGTCGCTGCGCTGAAGAATCTCCTCCAGCGTTTCCGCTTCGCGTTCCGTATTCCCGATATTTCTGAAACAGCGGGCCAGTTTGCGCCACAGCGACAGGTCGTCAGGCGTCGCGCGCGCCGCCGCCTGCAGATGCTCGGCCGCTTCCGCATCGGCGCGGCGTTTGAACAAAAGCAGTCCGCAGCGCGCATGCCCGCGCGCGTTATCCGGTTCGAGCGCCAGCAATGCGCTAAGCGCCGCGATCTCGCCGTCGACGTCATTGCGGACGCGTCGCAACGCCGCCATTTTACGCCATAAACTTGGCTGGCCGGGTTTTTCAGCGATGACAGATTCGAGATGTTCGATAGCGCAATCGGTATCGCCTGCGGCGTCGTATAGCGCGCTCAGCCGCCGGCGCGCCGTTATGTCGCCGGGCGCGCAGGCGACGATGCGCTCAAGAGCAAGGATTTCTCCAGCCGGGTCGGAGACTTTCCGGCACGCCCTGGCGAGACGGCTCGCCAGTTCTTTATTGGACGGGTCGGCGTCTGACGCGCGTTTCAAATGCGGCGCAGCTTCGGCGAGTTTCTTTTGATCATACAAAAGCCGTGCGAGGCGGGCGGGCGCTTCTTCGTCATCCGGCTTCTGATCGAGCACGCGTCGCCAGCCGACAATTTCATTATCGACATTGCCGGTCGCCGCGCCTGAATGCGCGAGGCGGCGGGCCAACCGGAGATTTCCCGGCGCCGCATCGGATGCATGTTTCAGATGCGGCGCGGCTTTGTCGTTTTCCTTGAGGCCTGAGAACAGATCGCCGAGACGGCGATGTGCGATCGCGTCGTCCGGCTCGACCGCCAACAGCCGGCGCCAGGCGTCGATCTCGGCCCGCTCCATGCCGGCGGCCCGGCATGTTCGCGCCAGCTTGCGCAGGACAGGACCGTTGTCGCCGTCCGCTTCAAGCGCTGCTTCAAGAAAGCTGACCGCTTCTTCCAAACGCCCGGCCGACCGGAACAGTGCGCCGACTTTCACATTTGTTTCTGCGTCCAACGAGCCGAGCGCGGCGGCGCGGCGCCATGCATCGAGCGCGCCGTCCGTATCCTCGAGCCGCTCCCTGACTTGCGCCAGTCGTATCCAGGCGTCCTGATCCCTGTCGCGCTCTCCGATCCAGGCGTTGAGATGACGGGCGGTCTCAACCAGCTTTCCGGCCGCGTAATAGATTTCAGCCAGACGCCGATGCGCTTCCATATCCCGCGCATGCAGCTCGACAATCCGGAGCCATGCGCGCATTTCGCACTCTTTCTCTCCGGCGGCGCCAGCCGCGGTGGCGATACGGCGCCAGAGAATGAGACCGTCGGGCGCCTGCGTAATTAGAAATTCAAGATGGGCTAACGCCGCGCCCGGGTCGGTTTTCTCGAGCAAGTCGGCCAGTCGACGGTGGGCGAATGGATCATTTTCGTCGAGCGACAAAACCTCGCGCCAGGCTTCGATCTGCTCGCGCGCATCGCCGGCTGCATCGAGCGCGCGCGCCAATGCAATCCGACTCTCCCGGTCATCAGGCCTATTTGCTGCAATTTTCTGCAAATGGGGAATGACGTCGGCCCATTGTCCGCATGCATATAGCTGAACGGAGAGACGCTCATGCGCTTCAGCATCATCGGAATTCCCCGCCAGAACGTCGCGCCAGGCGTCGATAATCGCCGCGGCGTCCGCGTCCGCCGCTTCGAGGGCGCGCGCCAGTTGGCGGCGCGACTCAGGATCGTCTGCCCCGTTCGCCGCCGCGCGGCGAAATGCAT
>JBHHVZ010000072.1:0-14235 GCA_046756245.1 Parvularculaceae bacterium | reverse complement strand
AGGAGCGCATTGATGCCGATTGCATCCGTCCCAGAAGCGATCGCCGCTTACAGGACCGGCCGGACCGTCATCATCGTCGATGACGAACGCCGGGAGAATGAAGGCGACCTGACGATTGCGGCCGATTTCGTGACGCCGGAAGCGGTGAACTTTTTCGCCAGGGAAGGCCGCGGCCTTGTCTGCTGCGCGATGGCCGGGCATCTGATCGACAGGTTCGACCTGCCGCTGATGGTGCCTGACGAAGATAACCGCTCCGGATTCGGGACGCGCTTCACCGTCTCGGTCGAGGCGGCCGAAGGCGTCACCACCGGAATATCGGCTTTCGACCGGGCCCGCACGATCCGCACCTTGACCGATCCGAAAGCGACGCGCGCCGACATCGTCACGCCGGGCCACACCTTCCCCTTGCGCGCGCACGACGGCGGCGTGCTCGAGCGCGACGGCCAGACCGAGGCTTGCGTCGATCTCGCGAGGCTCGCCGGGCTTACGCCGGCGGCGATGCTTTGCGAAGTGATGAACGACGACGGAACGATGGCGCGGATGCCCGACCTCGAAATTTTCGCCGCCCGCCACGGGCTGAAGATCGTTTCGGTGAAGGCGCTGCAGGATTATCGGCGCGCGCATGAGCGCCAGGCCGGCGCGCTTTATGCGGCGGAGTGAAGATAAAAGGTTGGAGCAAGAGTATGGGTAAAACGTTCGAAGGGGCGATGAGCGGCGCGGGGCTCAAGCTCGCCATCGTTTCGACGCGCTGGAACGACTTTATCGTCGACCGGCTCGTCGCCGGCGCCAAGGATGCGTTGCGCCGTCACGGCGTCGCCAAGAGCGATATCGACACAGCGGTTGCGCCGGGAGCATTTGAAGTCTCCTTCATCGCCGGGAAACTGGCGGCGACCGGGCGCTATGACGCCATCGTCGCGCTCGGCTGCGTCATTCGCGGCGCGACGCCGCATTTCGATTACGTGGCCGGCGAAGCCGCCAAGGGCGTCGCCGCGGCCGCGCAGAAGACGGGCGTTCCCGTGGCGTTTGGAATTCTGACCGTCGACACCATCGAGCAGGCCATTGAACGGGCCGGAACCAAGGCCGGCAACAAGGGCGCGGAAGCAGCGCTCGCCGCCATCGAACTCGTCAATCTCACCCGCGCCATTTCCGGATCGGCGTCCGGAACAAGCGAGGAGGCGTAAATGACCGCTGAAACCATCCCCCTGAAAACGCCCGCGCAGCCTGTCGCGCGTCCGGCCCGCGCCGACGCGGAGGAAGCGGTGCGCACGCTTCTCGCCTATTTCGGCGAGGATCCGGCGCGCGAGGGCCTGATCGACACGCCGAAGCGCTTTGTCGACGCCTATGAAGAGTTCCTGTCAGGTTACGGGGAAGACCCGCAGGCGTTTCTTTCACGCACCTTTGAGGAAGTCGAAGGCTATGACGACATCGTGCTCTTGAAAGATATCCGCATCGAAAGCCATTGCGAGCATCACATCCAGCCGATCATCGGCGTCGCGCATGTGGCCTATCTGCCGGCCGGACGCGTCGTCGGCCTGTCGAAGCTCGCGCGCGTGGTCGATGCGTTTGCGCGGCGCCTGCAGAGCCAGGAAATCCTCACCAACCAGATCGCCGGCGCGATCGAAACGGCGCTTCGCCCCCGCGGCGTCGCGGTGCTGATCGACGCCGAGCATCACTGCATCTCGACGCGGGGCGTCAGGAAGGCCGACGTTTCCTGCGTCACCCGCGCCATGACCGGCGCGTTCAAGGACGACGAAAGGCTCGAGGCGCGCTTCTTCCGGCTCATCGGGCGGGAAGGGTAGAGCATTTTGCGTCTTCCCGTGTGCTGCGCAGCGCGAAGCGATGCGCTGCTAACACGGGATCGCTGTCGATAGTTGTGCGGAGTGTGTTGTGAGCGATCCCGTGTCTGCGCCGCAACGATAAATCGTTGCAGCGCGCACGGGATGACGGAACTGGCCTAACCTTTTGCGAATCGGCTCCGGCGCGGCGATCTTTCGTCCGCATCTTATCCATACAAAAAGGGCGGCCCGTCGGGCCGCCCCTTTCGATTTTGTGATTGGCCCGCCGCCTAGAAGTCGTAGCGGATACCGAACTGAACGCGCCAGATCGACGGATTGGTAAGCGACAGGTTGCTCGGATCTTTGAAATCCCTCAGCAGGAACTGGCCGTTCGCAATCCCGGGGAACGCGAGATCGATCACTTCTACGCCTTCCCGAACATTACTGAAAGGACGGCGCCGAAATACGTTCGCGCTGTTGTCGATGAGATTGAGGAAATTCTCGATATCGACAAACGCCTGGAAGCGATCGCTGCCGAAGAAGCCCGGCAGATCCTGCGAAAAGCGCACGTCTAAATCTTTAAACCACGGATCCTTGAAGGCGTTGCGCGGCGCAAAGCCGCCGGCGAATTTGCTGAGTCCGCTCGAGTCGAGGAACGCGAAGAAATCAGTCACTTCCTGCGCGCTCATATTCGACGTATCGATCAGCGGATCGGTCGGCCCGGTCGGCACATAGAGCAGCCGCCGCGCTTCGTCGTCGCTGTCGCCGAGGAAATCGTCGACGTCCTCATCCCAGACATAGCTGAACCGGCGGCCCGACCGGGCGTTGAAGAAGAGGTTCAAGCGCGTCGGATAATTGCGGATGAATTCCTGGCTGAACCGCGCCGCAACCGTGACGTTGTGATTGTTCACGAATTGCGAAGGCGCAGCAAACGCCTGGTTCGGCGTAACGACAGCGACTTCTTCGAAGCTCGAGCCTGCGGTCGAGCTGTTGCTCGGATTGACGACCTCGCTTTCCGAATAGGCGTATCCGAACATGAAGTTGAAATTACCCGGGCTGCCGGCGAGGTTGTAATCGAAGTCTTTCGAAAACGCGACCGACGCCGTTTGCGAGAATCCTTCCTTGCCGACCGCGTTGGTCAGAAGGATGTCCTCGTCAACGCTGCCGGAGTCGCAAGGCCCGCCATCGGTCAGATCAGAGCCGGTGAAGCCCTGACGGATGCCCTGGAACACGGCGTCGCAGCCCGGCAACAGCGGATTGACATTGTTGATGATCGGCCGCCCGTCCGGCGCAAACTCGCCGGTCGGGGTCAACTGCAGATTGACCCAGTCGGTCGGGTTCTGCATCTGGCTGCGGATGTAATCGACCTGGACGTTCCAGTCGTCGAAGAAACCGCCGCCGCCGGTGAAGTCGGTGTAGTGCGAAAAGCCGATATTGAACCGCAATATCGACGGGATCTTGAAGTTCGGATCGACCGCGTTGACAGAGCCTTCATTCTGAGTCGCGTTCGCAATCTGGCCAGCCGTAATACAGCTTGGCAGTCCGGTGAATTGACCGCCCGACACGACCTGCAAATCCGCCGACGTACAGGGCGGAATAAATGACGCGCCGAAGCCGATCGCGCCGCCGAAATTCTGGAAGTTGTTGGCGAACCACACGGTCGGATCGCCGCCGGAAAAGACGCCGATGCCGCCGCGGAACTGGGTTTCGCCGCCCCAGGTTTCGCCGGCGTCCCAGGTAAAGCCGAAACGCGGCTGCACGATGTCGAGCCCGTTAAAGGCTTGCGTGTTGTCGAATCCGTATTTGGCGACGAAATTCGGGTTCAACATCGGCCGGTCGTCCGACGCATACCAGTCATAACGCAGACCGAGCGTGATCGTCAGATCTTCGGTCGCCTGGAATTCATCCTGAAGGTAACCGGTATAGATCGTGCGCGTAAATTCAGCCGCCGCATCGCTCGGATCGCCTGTAAACGATCCGTTGCCGGTGATGACGGAGGCCGCGCCGGCTTCAAAATCGGCCACAGAATCGAATTCGATCGTTCCGGTCGCATTAAAAATGAACAGGTTGAAAACTTCGAATTGATCGGCTTCGAAACCGCCGGTGAAGGTATGGCGGCCGCTCGTGTATGTCGCCTTCGCCTTAAACTGATCGAGCTGCGTTCTAAGATCGTTGGCAGTGCGGAAGAAGCCCGGACCGCTGACAAGGCTGTCGCGTTCATTTCCTGAAATTATTCCGTCGCCGTTCGCATCATTCTCGATGTCATTGATGATGATGCGGACAATCGGGTTGGGATCCTGCGCTTCGCCGCCGCCGACCGGGCCTTGAATATCCTGCACGTCAAGCCGCGACACGCGAACTTCAGTCGAGAAATTATCCGTCCATTGCGAATAAAGACGGGCCGAATAGTTTTCTGAATTCGTGCCTTCATTCTCGAAATTGTCGAGGAACGAAAATCCTTCAAAGCCGAAATCGTCCGGGTCCTGGCGCAATTCGCGCAGACGCGAATAAGTCAGCTCCAGGCGATGGCTGTCATTGATCTGCCAGTCGGCGCGGGTGAGAATGCGTCGGCTGTCATCCGGCAGGTTGCGCGCAAGCCCTAATACGTCGCGGCCATAAACTGTCTGGAAGGTTTGCGCAATCGAGTCGGCCTGGGCCTGCGTCAGAAACTCAAGTTCATTGGCGAACCCGGCGCCCAAGGGGCCTTGATCGACCGTGACGCCGCCGTCCTGAACTTCTTCATAAGCCGCAAAGATCCAGAGCTTGTCCTTGATGACCGGGCCGCCGATCGTCGCGCCCCAGTTCCAGTCCCGAAAATCGCCGCTGCGCGCCTGCCGGCCGTCGACTTTGGTGCCGGTCAAGTCGCCGTTATTGAACACGGCGAAAGCAGAACCGTGAAACTCGTTCGAGCCGGACTTGGTGACGACGTTGATGTTACAGCCGGAGAACTGACCGTATTCGACATCGAACGGCGCAAATTCCACTGATGTTTCGCGCACCGCATCGAAGGGGATCGGCAGGTTGTTTCTGTTTGGAAAACCGGAAGAGTTCAGTCCGAAGCCGTCGGCGTTGCGAATGCCGTCGATCGTAAATGAGTTCGAACGGAAATTGCCGCCAAGACACTGAATCGAGTCGTTATTGTTCTCATCAATCGTCACGCGCGGGTCGAGGCGAATAACGTCGCGGATATCGCGGTCGATCGACGGCAACGCTTCGAGCGTTTCAAGATCGAACGAAGCGCTTGGACCGATTGCAAGCTCCGAAACATTATCGCGCGACGCCACGACGACGATTTCGTCCGCCGTCACCGCCGTGCTCAGCGTGACATTGACGCTCGTCGCTGAGCTGAGACCGGCGCGCAAGCCTTCGATGCGCTGCGACTGGAACCCTTCAAGCGAGGTCGTCAGCGTGTAGGGCCCGCCGATGGTAAGGCCGCGCGCCGAGAAGTTCCCGTTTGAATCCGATGTCGTGACACGACTTGCGCCAGTGCGTGTATCGGTAACGGTGACCAACGCGCCCGGAACGGCCGAACCGTCCTCCAGCGTTACGCGGCCGCGGATTTCCGAAGTCGTCTGCTGCGCCATGACCGGCGCCGGCGCGACGACAGCGTATCCTGCGCTCAGCGCAATGGCGGCGGCGCCGATTTTAAGCGTTTTCATCAATTTCATGGTGAATATCCCCAGAGCTTTGAACGTTGACCGGCGCCCCTCCGAAACCGGCGCGCGGCATGCCTCGGCCATTACGGCCCAACTGTTACACGGCAATGACAATTAACCTTTTTATAAGGATTCAATGCGGGCGACAATATCGCGGGGCACTGCGCGGCAGCCTGTTTTTTGAACAAACAGAAAAAAAGGCATGCTGTGGCAAATCCGCCTCACTCCAGGCGGCCGCCCTTCCCCTTGCAGGCTACATCCGGGCCGGAGTCTCTATCCCCAGTAAATCCAGCGCCAGCTCGAGCTGTCCGGCTACGGCGGCGGTGAGGCTCAGACGCGAGGCCCGCGTCGCCGGATCCGGCGCGTCCGCGATCCGCCGGACGGCGTAGAATTTCGAGAATGTCTGGGCGAGCGCAAAAGCGTGCTCGCAGACGATATGCGGCTGCCGGCGTCCGTGCGCCTCCCTGACCGCCTCTCCGAAACCGAGAAGGACGAGCGCCAGATTGCGTTCCTCTTCAACGCCTATCTTCACCGGGCCGGGCTCGCCCGCGCCCGCCTCGCGCGCCTTGTTGAGAACCGATCGCGCCCGCACGCAAGCATAAAGCAAGTACGGGCCGGTTCTGCCTTCAAACGCCGTAAAACGGTCGAGATCGAACACATAGTCCGTGGTGCGCAGATTCGAAAGGTCGGCGAATTTAAGCGCGGCGACGCCCACCTTGCGGGCCACATCGGCCGTTTCTTCCGGTCCGTAGCCTTGCGCCAGACCGCTTTCAGCCAGGCGCTCGCGGGCGCGCGCATCGGCCATATCGATCAGGTCACGCAATTTGAGCGCCCCGCCTTCGCGGGTCTTGAAGGGCTTGCCGTCTTTGCCGTTCATGGTGCCGAAGCCGATATGTTCGAGCCGGTCGGCGGCGAAGATTCCCGCCCGGTCCGCTGCGCGGAACACCTGTTCGAAATGCAGCGCCTGACGCTGGTCGACGACATAAATGATCCGGTCCGGCGCATTCGTCCGTACGCGGTCGACGATGGTTGCAAGATCCGTCGTGCCGTAAAGAACGCTGCCGTCGCGCTTGAAAAGGATGAGCGGCGGGATCTCCTTCTTGTCGCTGTCGCGCGCGACGCACACGACGACAGCGCCGTCGCTTTCTTCAGAGATTCCGCGCGCGCGCAGGTCGCCGGCCATCTCGTCGATCAGCGGCGCGGCGTCGGATTCGCCTTTCCACAGATCGAATGAAACGCCGAGATCGGCGTACTCGCGCTCGATGGCGGCGCGGGAGACAGCCACGAACCCTCGCCATAACGCAAGGTAGCCGGGCCGGCCGTCCTGCAGCTCGGCGGTGGCGAGCCGGGCCTCCTCCGCGCGCGCCGGATCGGTCTTGCAGGCCGCTGCGGCTTTTGGGTAAAGCCTTTCAAGATCGACCAGAGAAACCGCCGGCGCATCCGGATAGGGCCCTTTGAAATCGGCGTCGAAATAGACGAGATCGGGCCGCTCGCGCTTCAGCTCGGCGATCAATTGGCCCATCGGCAGACCCCAGTCGCCGAAATGCACGTCGGCGACCACGTCGTCTCCGGCGAATCTGAACAGCCGCTTCAGGCTTTCCCCGATGATGGCGGCGCGCAAATGCCCCACATGCAGCGGCTTGGCGACGTTCGGCCCGCCGTAATCGAGTATGATGCGTTCCGGCGACGCGGTTTTCCAGCCGCCGAGGCGGTCGTCTGCGGCGAGCGCATCGAGGCGCGCGTCGAGCAAGTCGTCCGCCAGATCGAGATTAATAAAGCCGGGCCCGGCCACGCTGACCGCGGCGAACGCCGGATTGTCTTTGAGCCGCGCCGCCACCGTCTCCCCCAGCGCGCGCGGGTTCTGTTTGGCCGCCTTGCCAGCGGCCAGCGCGCCGTTGCACTGAAACTGCGCGAGGTCGGGACGGTCCGACGCCCGGACCGCGCCATAGGCGGATTCAAAGCCCTCGGCGGCGAAAGCATCGCCGACGATCGCCGATAGCTCTTCTGTCAGCGTCATTGAAGGCCGGGGAATTTCAGACTCTTTCCGGAACGATTGAAAATCACCTGATCGGCCGTCAATGACAGACCGACAATGATCTCGAAATTGGTGCCGGAGGTCTTTTCGCTGGCGCGCGGGATAATGATTTTGTCGATCTTCTCGCGGACGCGCGCCGTATCCCGATCGCGGTCGAATTTCACGGGGATCGTGTATTCTTCTTTGACGATAACTTCCGAGTCGCGACGCGTCACAGCGACGAAATATTTATATTCATGCTCGCGCGACCCGGCGCGCGGCCCGCGCCCGAAAGCCAGGTCGACGCTGACCTCGGCGGCGATCGGTTTGTCCGCGAAATAGCGGCAGGCGAGCGTGACGTCGGTGATTTCGGCGGTATAGGCGACGTCTTCAAGCGTCTGTTCGCCATCGAACTCAACGGCCCGAGCGGCGTCAGAGAGAACGAGGATATTGGGACATGGCGCAGGATTGCGTTTTTTCGCCTCGCGGCTGAACCCGCTACATCCCGCCGTCGTCAAGGCTGCGGCGATAAAGACTCCCGCAACGACTTTTCTCATTTTGTCAAACCCCTATATCTCAACACAGAATCGCCGCGACGTGGCCCGGAAGCGGCCCAGCCCGCGCCATCGAGCCGGCCCAACCTCGTAGCGGCTTGGAGCGGCGGGCGCAACGGGCGCGTTATCGCCGCCGATGCGAAACGGCGAAAACGGAGCAGCTATGACCGAGACCGGCGCATATCCGGCGCTAATCGTTTTTCTGGCGCAACCGCGAGGCTTTTGCGCCGGCGTCGAGCGCGCCATCCGCACTGTCGAGGAATCGCTCGCCCGGCACGGGTCGCCGGTCTATGTCCGGCATGAAATCGTCCACAACGCCCATGTGGTGGCGCGTCTCAAGGCGATGGGCGCCATATTTGTCGACGAGCTCGAGCAGGCGCCCGGCGACCGCCCCGTTATCTTCTCGGCGCACGGCGCTCCCCGCATCGTTCATGAGGAGGCGGCGCGCCGCCGGCTGACGGCGATTGACGCCACTTGCCCGCTGGTCCTCAAAGTCCACGCTGAAGCGCGCCGCCACGCCGAAGCCGGGCGCCATGTTTTTCTGATCGGCCACGCCGGCCATCCCGAAGTGACCGGAACGATGGGCCAGATCCCAAACGGCGCGGCGACGTTGGTCGAAACGCGGGAAGACGCGGAATGCGTCTTTCCCCCCGTCGGCGCGACCGCTCTCGCCTATGTGACGCAGACAACGCTGTCGGTCGACGATACGCGCAATATTGTCGAGGTCCTGAACCGTCGTTTTCCCGGAATTATCGGTCCGCGCAAGGACGATATTTGCTACGCCACGTCAAATCGACAGGATGCGGTCAAGGCGATCGCGCCGAAATCAGATCTCATTGTCGTGATCGGCTCGCCTGCATCGTCTAACTCGCAGCGCCTTGTGGAAGTGGCGCGCGCCGCCGGCGCGGGCGCAGCGCATCTCGTGGAATGCGCCGAAGATTTCGACTGGAACGCGATCGGCGAGGCGCGCGCTATCGGCGTAACCGCCGGCGCGTCGGCGCCGGAGGTCCTTGTCGAAGATTTTCTAGCTGAGCTTGCGCGCCGGCGCCCAATTGAAATCAGGACAGTCTCCACCGCTCGCGAAGACGTCGTCTTCAAGACCCCGCTGCCGCTCGCGAGTTGACGCTGATGGCCGTTTACACCCATGTCGACGACCGCGATCTGGCCGCATTCCTGAAAGAGTATGACTTCGGCGCAGCTGTGGCTTTCAAGGGCGTCACCGAAGGCGTTGAAAACACCAACTATCTTCTCGACGCCGAAAAAGGCCGGTTCATTCTGACGCTCTACGAAAAGCGCGTCGATGAAAAAGACCTGCCGTTCTTTCTCTCGCTGATGCGTCATCTGGCGGCGAAGGGACTGCCGGCGGCCGCGCCGGTCGCCGGCCGCGACGGCGAAAGTTTGCGCCGTCTGTGCGGGCGGCCCGCAGCGCTCATACACTTCCTGCCGGGCGTCTGGCATGAGAGGCCGGACGCGCAAGACTGCGCCGCGCTTGGCCGGATGCTGGCGCGCATGCATTTGGCGGTCGCCGATTTCAGGCCGGCGCGCGAGAACAATCTTTCGATCGCCGGCTGGAAGACGTTGACCGAGCATTGCGAGGCGGACGCTGGTTCCTGTGCGCCGGGACTGGCGCGGCTTATCGCCGACGAATTGACGGCGCTTCAAAAGGCGTGGCCGAAGAACCTGCCGCGCGGCGTCATTCACGCAGATCTTTTTCCCGACAATGTGCTGTTTCGCGACGGCTTGATTTCAGGCCTCATAGATTTCTACTTCGCCTGCACGGATTTTTTCGCCTATGACCTCGCCGTCTGCCTCAACGCCTGGTGCTTCGATGCGGATGGAAAAATGTCGCAGGAAAAAGCCGCAGCAATGACCGGCGCTTACGCGTCCGTGCGTCCTCTCGAGGACGGCGAGAGAGAGGCGATGAACATTTTCCTGCGCGGCGCGGCGCTGCGCTTTCTGTTGACGCGCCTTTATGACTGGCTGAACCGGGTTGAAGGCGCGCTCGTCAATGTCAAGGATCCGCTTGAATACCGCGACAAACTGCTCTTCCATAAAGAAAATGGCGATCCCGCCTTGTACGGATTATAGGATGATCGAGATTTACACCGACGGCGCATGCTCCGGAAATCCCGGCCCCGGCGGCTGGGGAGCGCTTATCGTCATTGACGGCTCGGAGACGGAATTAAAAGGCGGCGAGTCGGCCACCACTAATAACCGGATGGAGCTGACGGCCGCCATCAGGGCGCTCGCCGCGGCGCCCAAGGGCGCGCCCGTTCGCCTCCACACGGACTCGCAATATGTAAAGAACGGCGTCACCCAGTGGATGAAGCGCTGGAAGAAAAACGGCTGGCGCACGGCTGACAGGAAGCCGGTCAAGAACCAGGATTTGTGGGAGACGCTCGACGCTCTCGCCGCGGCGCGCCGCGTCGACTGGCGCTGGGTGAAGGGCCATGCCGGACATCCGGAAAACGAACGCGCCGACGCGCTCGCCCGCGAAGGCATGGCCGACGTCGCGCGCCGCTAAAGCTGATTCAACATATATTCGGCGCTCGAGACCTCGAACGCGCCGGGGTCTTCGACGTTGAGCGTCTTCACCACGCCGTCTTCGATGACGGCGGAAAAGCGCTGCGCGCGTTCGCCCATGCCGAAGCCCTTGGCGTCCATCGTCAGGCCCATGGCGCGCGCCAGATCGCCGTTGCCGTCGGCCAGCATGTCGATTTTGCCGCCGGCGTTTTGCGCCGCGCCCCAAGCGTTCATCACGAAGGCGTCATTAACGGACACGCAGACAATCTTGTCGACGCCCTTCGCTTTAAGGGCGTCGGCTTGTTCGACGAAGCCCGGCAAGTGCTTGGCCGAACAGGTCGGCGTGAACGCGCCGGGAACAGAGAACAGAGCCACCTTGCCCTTGCCGAGCACGTCGGCGCTGTCAGCCTGTTGCGGACCGCCCTCGCCGGCGAGCATCACCGTTACGCTTGGAACCTTGTCGCCGACCGATATTGTCATGAAATTCCTCCTCTTCCGCCGACTTGCTTTTAGTACGCCGGGGCCCGCTTCGTCCATGCCCGGGCGAAGCAAACGCTGCGGATAGGCCCGTCCGCCCGGATCGCGTGCGGCGTGTTTCCTCTTGGCGGCAAAATGCACTACCATTCGCCCATGAGCGCATCGCCGTCAGACGAATCGAACGGCGCGGACGGATCGGCCCGCGATTTTCTGTCCGGCCAATTGCTCATCGCCATGCCCAACATGCTCGATCCGCGCTTCACGCGCGCCGTGGTGCTGGTCTGCGCCCATGACGCGGATCACGCCATGGGCGTCGTCGTCAACAAGCCTCTCGGCGATGTTGAGTTGAGCGAACTGTTTGAACAGCTCGAAATCGATCCGCGCGAAGGCGCCGGCGGCGAGCCGGTCTATTTCGGCGGCCCGATGCAGACCGAACGCGGGCTGGTGCTGCACACGCTGGATTATCGCATGGAGACGACAATAGCTGTCGGCTCCAATATCGGCGTGACGGCGACGCGGGACATCCTGGTCGACCTCGGCGGCCGCGAGCCCAACCGCGCCGGCCCGGAACGCTATCTTCTCGCCATCGGCCACGCCGGCTGGGGCGAAGGCCAGCTCGAGCAGGAAATCGCCATGAACGCCTGGGCGCATTGCGACGCCGACGAAATGATCGTGTTCGACGGCGACAAGGACGCGACCTGGCGCAAGGCGCTGTCGCGCATCGGCGTCACCAGCAGCGCGATGCTGTCGCCGGAATGGGCTTCTATCCGCAATGACGACGCACCGCTGAACTGAGTTTGGCGCGCGACAGCGGGCGGTCCTAGATCAGCGGCACGCCGAGGAATTTCAGCCGGCGCGGTTTCTTCGCGTCGCGCATCGCGGCTTCGGGAACGCCGTCGTCCACAGCGCCGACCTCAGCCGCGGCGTCGTTTTCGTTTGCGCCGTTCTGAATGATCGACACCTCGGCGAGTTCGAGATCCCCTTCCAAATCGGCGGCGGTCTTTTCGCCGGCATTCTCCGGAGCCGGAGCGCCGTTCGTTTGCGGCGGCTCGCGGTTCGCATCTATCGCCGGCGTAAAGACTGACTCTTCACGCGCGGTCGTCGGGCGTTCGGTCGCCGACGTTTCGGCTTCCGGAATTTCAGCCGCAGCCTCTTCGCGCGCCGGCGTGTCGGCCGCCGCAGAATCCTGCATGTCGCGCATTGACGGCGGCGCGTTCTCAAACGCTGTCGCGGTCTCCGCCGCCGGCGCCGCGGCATTCTGCACCGGCGCGCCGAATGCGAACCCTTGCCCATAGGCGCAACCGATGTCGCGGGCGGCTTTCGCGGTCTCCCTGGTCTCGACACCCTCGGCGATCACCTTGAGACCAAGATCCTTGCCAAGCGCCGTCATGGCGCGCGCGATCTTCACCGCATCCCCGCCCCTTTCGAGCTCGCCGATAAAGGACCGGTCGATCTTGAGATAGTCGAAATCGAATTTGTGCAGATTGCTCAGCGACGAGAAGCCGGCGCCGAAATCGTCGAACGCCAATCCGACGCCGGCGTTCTTCAGTAGCCGGAAGATCTGGCTGGCCGCATCCGGATCGGTAATGGCTTCGGCTTCCGTCAGCTCCAGCACGAGCGCGCCCGACCGGAGATCATGCGCGTCGACGGCTTTGCGCACGGCGGCGACGAAACCTTTTTCGCGCACCTGGCCGTAGGAGACATTGAGCGCGACGAAGATGTCGCGGCGTTTTTCCGTCTCGAGTTTTTCAGCGACGAAAGCCGCCGACGCATCGAGGATAGCGCTTGCGAGCGCGCCGCCCTTGCCGGCGCTCTCGGCCGCCTTGACGATATCTTCGGGCCGCGTCGCCGTTTCATCCGCGCCCCGCCAGCGGGCGAGCGCTTCGTAACCGACAATTTTTTCGCCGTTGAGCGCAACAATCGGCTGGAACGCGACGCCTACTTCGCCATTTTCGAGCGCAGCGGCGATCTTGTCGGCGAGAGGATGGGCTTCTCCTTCTCCGGCTGCTATTTCCGCAAAAGCGACAATGCGTTCTAGCGCGCCGCCGCTGTCAACGGCGCGCGCGCCGCGCAGCCGCGCACAGCGTCCGTCATGAAGCTTGAGCGTAACGTCGAAACCGCCGTCGCCCGGCGCGCCGGCGCCAAGCACTTCATTTTCAAAACGCGCCTGATCGTTGGCGTGAACGAGCGCGCGCATGGTTTCCGGCGTGAAGACCGAATCTGATTCAGCGCCGAAAAGCTTCGGCAGCGAGTCCGTTTGATACGCCTCGTCGGCGCTCCAGTCCCAGACTGCAACGCCGGAATAATCGAGCACCTGCGCAAGCTGGCTGTCGGACAACGCGCCGGCGTCGTTGACATGGTCGTAATTATCGTCCGCCATCACGGCCGCGGGTTCGACCGCAAGAGGCGTCGCCGCCGCGCCGCGCCAGCCGTCCTCAGTAAAAGCGACGAGGCTGGCGGAAAGAACGCCCAGCGTGAACAGCACGTGCGGCGCCAGGCCGGCGCCGAGTGAACCGCCGAAGAACGCGGTCAGAACCGCCGCAGCGACGGCCAGCAGCGCGCCGGGCAGAATCAGCCGCGCCCCTGCGTCGCCGCGCACCGCCTGGCTCGCCGAAAGCGCCAGCGCGAACAGGCCGACGCCGCCAAGCGCCCAGGTCATCAGACCGCCGGCGTCGACCCGGTCCAGAAAATTGATGACGCCGACGCCGACGAGCGACAGCGCGCCGGCGAACATGATCCCGCCGAGAAGCGCATTGTTGCGCGCCGCCCTGATCGCCGAAGACAGGAAAACGACGGTTGCGGCGGCGAATACGCCTTGCAACAGCACGACGAGATTATCCGGAACGGCCCGGAACAGGCCCAGCCACGTGAATTCAAGCGCCGCAGCCGCAGCCACCATCAGGAGCGCGCATATCGACACCGCGCCGCGCCTGAAAACCGCAAACCCGGCCAAAAACGACGCGCCCACGATAAATGCGCCGACAATAGCGCCCCTGCTCAATTCAATCGCCGCCGCGTCAAACACTGACGCGGCGTCGATTCCAGTCGTAATATTCGCCAACATAACGCCCCATGCCCCTCTCGACAGACTTCACCCACTGTGCAGAAGCGCCGCGCCAACGCCCGATTCTGCGCCGGCTCCCCCAGCGCTTTTCCACCCGCGCTCATTCTCACGCGCCGAAGGGCGGCGCGCAAGTGTTGACATTGCTTCTTAAGCAAATTGCGTGCTGGGCTAG
>JBHHVZ010000071.1:0-14581 GCA_046756245.1 Parvularculaceae bacterium | reverse complement strand
ACGGAGTCGGAGAACATGGTCTAGTTTTTTGTTTTGTCGCGCATTTTATCCGAAAACCGATTCCCACTTTTCGGAATGCGCTCTATGTCGGCGGAGACGCGAGCGACGGCGACGCGAGCGGCCGCAGCCGGCGGTCATTCGACGGCCTCTACAGGCCGTTCGAAGTCCGGGCAACCCGGCATGCCGCACCGCATAATCGGTAACCACACACATCGGGCCGCCAGTAAGGTTTGGGAATCGCAAATCGGTTGCCCGCCGGAACGTCAGCCGATCGTCCGGTCTCTTCCGGTCCAGTATTTTTCCCGCAATTTGTTTTTTTGCGTCTTGCCCGCAGGGTTTTTCGGTAAAACGTCGACAAAGTCGACGGACTTCGGCGCCTTGTATGACGCGATCCGACTCTTCACATAGGCGATAATCTCGTCGGCTGACGCCTCGGCGCCCGGCCTCAGGACTACAATCGCCTTGACGGCTTCGCCCCATTTTTCATCGGGGACGCCGATGACGGCGGTTTCGACGACGGCGGGATGGGCGGCCACAGCGTTCTCCACCTCCGTCGAGTAGACGTTTTCGCCGCCTGTCACGATCATGTCCTTGATGCGGTCCTGAATGAAGACATACCCGTCGGCGTCCATATAGCCGGCGTCGCCGGTGCGCATCCACCCGTCACGCAGGACCGCGCGCGTTTCGTCTTCCCGCCGCCAATAGCCGAGCATGTTCGACGGCGACTTGATGCAGATTTCTCCAGCCACGCCATCAGGAAGCGCCTCGCCCTTCTTGTCGACGATTTGTATTTCCACGCCCGGCAAAGCCTTCCCGGCCGAGCGCATGCGCTCATTGCCGCAAGGATCATGATCGGCGGGAGGCAGGAACGTCGCCTGCGCGCCGGTCTCGGTCATGCCATAGGTCTGGACGAATTGGCAGCCGAACACGCGCATCGCTTCCTTCAAAAGATCGGGCGATATCGGCGAAGCGCCGTACCAGATGAGTTTTAAGGAAGAAAAGTCGGCATCCCGTTTTTCGGCCGCCTGAAGGACGAGACGGATCGCCGTTGGCGCAAGGAAAAGCCGCGTGACCCGATGGGCGGCGACCATATCGACGACGCCCTCCGGCGAGAACTCCGGCATGATCACTGTCGTCGCGCCCGGCGCCAGCCCCATCACGCCCCATCTGAGCCCGGCGATATGGAAGCACGGCATCGTCAGTAGGCTGACGTCGTTCTCGCTCCAGTCGTTCCACGCCATTTCGCCGTTGCTTTCCTTGCCGGTGGCGAGAAGTGCGCTGTTCGAAAGAACGACGCCCTTCGGCCGCCCGGTCGTTCCGCTCGTATAGATCTGGATTGCAGGATCGCCCGGAGCGCCGGCGGAGGCTGCAGCGTCGGCGCCGCGGCGGACGCGCCAGTCGGAATAGGGCTCCCAGCCTCTACTTACGCCGTCTATAGCCACAATTTTGCGTAGGTCGGGCAGCGCTAGCTTGGCCGCAATGTCGTAGAACCTTTCGCCGACAAACAGAATTTGCGCATCCGCATCCTCGAGGATTGCACTGATTTCGGAAACGGACAGGCGCCAGTTGAGCGGACAGAAGACGGCGCCCGACCTCGCGCAGGCGAACAGCATCTCGTAGGTGCGGTCGGAATTGAGATCGAGCCAGGCGACGCGGTCGCCTGGCCGCACGCCCTCCGCCGAAAGAGCCGCTGCGGCGTCGGCGCAGCGCCTTTCGAGTTCGGCGAACGTGGTGCGCCGGCCGCCGAAAACGAGCGCCGTTCGCTCCGGCGCGCGATGCGCATGAAATTGCGGGATTTCCGCTAAGGTTTCGATGGTCTTCCAGTCCGGCATGATCGATCGTCCCTTGCCGTTCGAGCCGACGCCCAAGCGCAATCTATTCATCCGTATTCGTTTTTTCGACGGTCGGCGTCAGTCGGCCGGCGCCGCTGCGACCGCTTTCGTATAGGTCGCCATGTCGAAATAATCGCGCCACTCGGCGATCTTGCCGCCGCGCATCTCGAATACGCCGAAACAGGGAAGGTTCACCGGCGTGCCGACGACGATCGTCCGGTCGATGCGCTCGACGTAAACGCGCTCTCCGTCGACGGCGAGATTGAGGATTTCCCAGTCCGTGCTGTCCCAATTCGCGATGAAGGCTGCGATGAACTTACGCAGCGCCGCTTGGCCTGCGACAGGCGCGATCGGCATGTTGTGATAGACGCCGTCTTCCGTGAAATAGGCGACGAGCCGGTCCGCATCGAGGCTCGACCAATCGGCGATGAAGCGCCGAACGATGCTTTCGTTATCTTCCGCCATGTTCGCCTCCAGCTCGCTGCGCCTCCTGTTTGGACTTCATCGTCCGGGTTCGACGACAAGTCGCACGACGCCGGCTTCCTTGCTTGCCAATCTCGCGAGCGCTTCATTGATATCCTTCAGCGGATAGGTTTGCGTGACCGACCGGCTGAGATCGAGGCGGCCGCGCGCGACCAGCGCCATCAGGTCCTCGATATCGCGCTTGTCCATGCCGAACGATCCGATCACCGAATATTCCCGGCCGACGAAACTGACGAGCGGCGGCAGCGAGGGTCGCGCCGGGCCGACGCCGACGATGACGGCGCGCCCGCCGGTGTCGAGCGTCCTTATCGCAGCCTCAACCGTCTCCGCCCGTCCGACGAATTCAAGCGCGAGATCGACGCCGCGCCCCAATCGCCGCCGGATGAATTTACCGGCGTTCGGTTCGGCCGCCGGATCGATCGCGATGTCGGCGCCGAACTCGATCGCCCGCGCCCTTGCTTCCGGCTGCATGTCGACGGCGGCGATGAAGCCCGCGCCCATCATTCGCGCCAAAAGAACCGCATGCGCGCCGAGGCCGCCGCAGCCGACGACGGCGACCGCCTCGCCCGCTTTCAGCGCGCCGCGCGTACGCAGCGCGTGGAACGGCGTTGCGACGCCGTCGGTGATGATGGCTGCTTGCGCAAACGGAACTTCATCCGGAATCGGAATGGCGCCGAACGCCGGCGCCGTCACATAGCGGGCGAGCGCGCCGTCCCTCGACATGCCGTAGACTTGCGACGCCTCGCAAAGCGATTCCCGTCCCGCGCGGCAAAACCGGCATTCGCCGCAAATCGCGGAAGGAAAGAGCGCGACGCGCTGGCCGAGTGCAAATTCCGTTACCGAGTCGCCAAGCGCCGCGATTACACCCGCCGCCTCATGGCCGAGCGTGATCGGCGTTCTCGACACGGGAATGTCGCCGTCAACAGCGAGGTGAATGTCGGTGCCGCACAGACCGCAGGCGGCGACCTCGACGAGAATTTCGTCGGGCTCAGGCGCGGACGCCGGCACGGTCTCGACGATCAACGGCTCGCCGGCCTTATAGAGCCGCGCGGCGCTCATTTCAGTCGCGCTCATCGCCCGCTTTCCTTCAGAATCCCCGCTTTCAGCACGTCGAACACCTTCGCGCGGTCGGCTCGCGCGAGGCCGGCTTCGGCAAGCCCGAGATTCTTCCGCGCCGCGCCCATAATGGTCAGCCCGAGAAATGCGGACCAGATCGCGTCCGCAAGGACGCGGCCGGATGCGGCGTCCGACGTCCCTTCGAGAAGCTTCGCGAGGCGCCGGAAGTTTTCGCCGGATCGGCGGGCGATCTCCTCCTTCACCTCGCCGGAAACGCTTTCGAGCACATGCGGCTGCGCGAGATAGGCCGATATGACGTAATAGTCCGGGTGATCCTTGAAGACGCGTTCATGATATTTCCAGATCTCGTCAAGCATCTGCTGCGGAGCCAGCTTGCGTTTTCCGAGCGCTTCCAGACCCTTCGCCCAGAATTCGATGCTTTCGAATATCAGCGACAGGAGGATTTCGTCCTTGTTCTTGAAATAGAAGAACAGGGTCGCCTCCGACAATTCGCAACGATCGGCGATTTCTTTCGTTGTCGTTCCGCGCACGCCCTTTTCAAGCAGAACGGCGCGCGCCGCCTGCAACACGGTCTCTTTTCGCGCCAGCCGCTCGCGCTGTCGTCTTTCCGCAACGCCCATCCGTCAGTTCCCTATATGCCGAAAAATCGTCTCTCTCTGAATTTCGCTGGTTCCCTCGCCGAGCTCAAGCACCTTGCAGTCGCGATAGAACCGCTGCGCGGCGCTCTCGCGCATATAGCCTTGGGCGCCGCAAAGATGCAGAGCGCGCTCGCAAACATAGGTGCAGGTTTCGGTCGCAAACAATTTCGCCATCGACGCCTCGCAATCATGATCAAGGCCTTCATCCGCGACGCGGGCTGCATGGAGCGTCAGCCGCCATGCCGCTTCCAGTTTCGTCGCCATGTCCGCAATGGTGAACCGGACGAACTGGTGACGCGAAACCGGCTTGCCGGCCTGCATCCGCGTATTCGTATATCCGATGGCTTCCTCGAGCGCCGCGCGCCCCAAACCGACGCCGAAAGCCGCGCTCGCAATGCGTCCGAGCGTCAGGACCTTCAATGCCTGCAGGAAACCGAAATGCTCTGCTCCCAACATATTCATCGCCGGCACGCGGGCGTCGTCGAAAACGATCTCCGCCATTTCCGAAGCGCCCATGCCAAGTTTCTTGAAGGGCGCGCTGACGCTAACGCCTTTCGTTTCGCGGTCGACGATGAAGAGCGACACGCCTTTGAGGCCCCGGTCCGGCGCCGTCGAGGCGACGATCACCATGAAATCGGCGAACGGCGAATTGGTGATATAGAGCTTGGCGCCATTGAGGACGTAGTCGTCGCCGTCCCTCACGGCGCGCGTCGCAACGCACGATATGTCGGCGCCGGCGCCGGCCTCCGCATAGCCCCAGCAGCCTATTCTCCGTCCCGCCAGCGCGTCCGGCAGATACCGGGATTTCTGCGCCGCATCGCCGAGATGATAGATCGCCGCGCTCGCAAGCGCCGTGTGCACATAGATGCCGAGCGCGATCGCCGCCGAACCGCGCGCAAGCTCGGCGCACATGAGCGCGTAGAGGGCGGACCCGCCGCCGCTGCCGCCGACCTCTTCCGGAAACGAAGCGCCGAGCCAGCCGAGTTCGCCGAGCTTCGCGAACAGCGCGCGCGGATAGCGTTCCTCCATGTCCCAGCGCGCGGCGTTGGGGGTTATTTCCTTCTCCGCAAACGCCCGGACAGCCTCGCGAAATTGCAGCTCCTCGCCAGACAATGAGGAATCCGTCATGGCGTTCTCCCGCCTTCGTCGCTGTAAATATGAAAGACGCCGGAAAAGCGCGCGCATGGCGCGCCCTCGCCGTCGAAAATCTCCGTCTCCAGAAAGGCGACCGCCTTTCCGCGTCTCAAGACCCGGGATTTCGCCGTGATCAGCCCCGGCTTTCCCGCATTCATGAAATTCGCCGTGACCGAGATGCTGCCGAGACGCGGCTCCCCGGGGAGCGCTGCGGCGAGCGCCATGCCCATGCCGACATCGGCCATGGCGAAGAGAAGCGCGCCGTGAACGACGCCGTATATATTGCATTCGTCTTCGCTGCATCGATGGGTCGTGATGCAGGCGCCGTCTTCATCGATCTCGTTTTGAATCCCGAGCCGCTCGGTAAACGGATCGCGTCTGATCTTTCCGCGTTGCACATTACGAAGCATCATGCCCGCCTGAACTCTGTCATCGCCCCATCATCCTTTGAAGACAGGTTTCCTGTTTTCGCGAAACGCGGCGACGCCTTCGCGGTGATCGTCGCTTTGCAGGCATTGCACCTGCGCGAAGATCTCGTAATCGAATTCGGCTTCCATATCCCGGTCGACCGATTTGCGGATCGCGCTTTTCGTGAACGCCGTCGTCTTCGGCGCGAACCCGGCAAGGCGCCCGGCGAGTTCGTCAACCGCCGCGTCGAGGCCTTGCTCGGGCGCCGTCTGCGTCACGAGGCCGATCGACAGCGCCTCGTCGGCGTCGACGACGCGCGCCGTCATCATCATATCCGTCGCGCGCCCGAGCCCTATGAGGCGCGGCAGGAAATAGCCGGCCGACATGTCGCAGCCGGCGAGCGCCAGTTTCACGAACGGCGTGCAGAACCGCGCATTGTCGGCGGCGATACGGAAATCGCAAGCCATGGCGAGCCCGAGCCCGCCACCGAACACATTGCCATGGCAGCGCGCGACGACCGGCTTGCCCATCCGCGAGATGACGCGAACGGGGTCGAGATAATGATCGACGATGCGCTCCCAGTCGGCGG
Source organism: Parvularculaceae bacterium (assembly GCA_046756245.1). Classification (GTDB taxonomy): domain Bacteria; phylum Pseudomonadota; class Alphaproteobacteria; order Caulobacterales; family Parvularculaceae. The sequence goes on along the minus strand of JBHHVZ010000071.1, from coordinate 8,420 downwards.
GCGTGCGGTCGATCATCTGACCGATATCGGCGCCGGCGCAGAACGACCGCCCCGCCCCGGCCAGCACGATTGCGCGCACCTCCCGGTCCCTTTCCGCCGCTTCGAGCGTTTCGGTCAGCGCATCGAGCAAGGGCAAGTCGATCGCGTTCAGCTTGTCCGGCCGGTTGAGGGTGAGGCGCAGAACGCCGCCCTTTTGTTGCTTGAGCAATGTATCAGTCATGATGTCCTCAGCCGCAAAGCGTAGTGAAATGCGCCCTCGAAGACGGGTCGCTCATCTGAATCGAAAATATCCACGGCGACGGAAAGATCGGCCCGGCCATTGTCTGCGAAGCGCTTTTCGGTTTCGCGCCGGGCGGATTCATCGGCGTGAGCGCGGGCGACGAGCGCGCCCGCCGCGCGGCGGGTATAGTTCACCTCTGCGCCGCGAAGAAGGATAAAACCGCCGAGCGGGCGCGCGACATTGTCGGCGGCGACGCCCGCGGCTGTCTCGGCGAGCGTATACATCGCGCCGGCGTGGGTCGCGCCGACATAGTTGAGGAGATTCTCGCGCGCCGGCTGCGCAATCTTCACGCAGCCCGCGCCTTGTTCAATCACCTTGCAACCATGCCAGGCGACATAGGCGATCGAGTCGAGGAGTTTTTGCGTTGCGGCGTTCAAAGTTCCAGCCTCAGCGCGCGCACGAGATTGTCGCGGACAAGCTTTCTGTAGATTTCATCGCTGACGCTAAGCGCCTCAAGCTCGCTCAGTGTGCGGTCGAAACCGAGGAGCGGATAATCGGTCGCCCAGATCACCTTGTCCTGCCCCCAGCCTTTTGCGTAATCGACAAGCGATTGCGGCCATTGCCGGGGCCCGCGCGCCGATGTTTCGAGATAGACGTTCGGATGTTTCCAGGCGAGCGTCATCATCTCTTCGTGCCAAGGCTGGCCGACATGGCAGCCGAGAATGACGAGATCCGGAAAGGAAAGCGCAACTTCATCAAGATAGATCGGCCGTCCGCATTCGGAGGGAAGCAGCGGACCGGTATGGCCGACCTGGATGGCGACCGCGACGCCAAGCTCCGAACATTTCATGTAGACCGGCCAGTAATGCTTGTCGTTCGGCGGCAGGCCGGTCATGCCGTCTCCGTACATATAGGGCTCGAGCCGGATGCAGCGCAGACCGAGCTCCTTGACGAGTCGATCGGCCTCGCGCGCGACATCCATGGGCTTCTGCATGACGCTGACCGTGCCGGCGCCGATGAAACGGTCGGGATATCGGCGGACGAGGTCGGCGACCTCCTCATTGGTCAGCACCCATTGGCCTTCGTAGTAGAAGGCCGACAGAACGATGCGGTCGACGCCGGCCTCGTCCATCTCCTTAAGCATCGCTTCGACGCTCTGGCCTTCGGTGATCGATTTCGGCGAGCGGTATTTCCTGAAGATGTGCAAGAATTCCGGCGGCCATTTCGTCGCCCCTTCCGGCGAAACATAAGTCGCCCATGCGTCGATCGCGATCCGTTCACGTCCCATAATTGGTCTTCTCCGTTCGTTTCCTATTTTCCTGAAAATCGCGGCGCGCGCTTTTCGATGAAGGCGCGAACGCCTTCCTGCGCGTCCTCGCTCTGGCGCAGAGGCTCTGCATGGAACTGCTCGAGCCGGAGCGCGTCGGCGAGAGGAAGCGGCGCGCCCTGATAGACGGCGTCGCGGGCCGCGCGGACCGCAAGCGGACCGTTGGCGGCGATCCGCCCGGCGATTTCGATCGCGCGGTTCATCAGCTCGGCGGCAGGCGCGAGCCTGCTGACGAGGCCCCATCGGAGCGCCGCCTCGGCGTCGATCGGCGCGCCGGTCAGGATCATCTCCATGGCGACGCCGAAGGGCAAAGTCCGCGGCAGGCGCTGGGTTCCCCCGGCCCCCGGCAGGATGCCGCGACGGACCTCGGGCAATCCAAACGTTGCATGGTCGGCGGCGAGCCTGATGTCGCAGGCGAGCGCGATTTCGAGGCCGCCGGCGAGACAGGCGCCGTTGATAGCGGCGATGACCGGCTTGCGCGGATCGAGATTTCGCGTCAGGCCGCCAAGTCCCGGCTCGCGCTCGCCATGTTCGCGCCGCTCGATCGGCGTCATCGACCGGTAATAGTCGCCGACCTCTTTAAGGTCGGCGCCGGCGCAGAACGCTGCATCGCCGGTCCCGGTCAGCACGGCGACCCGGAGCGCGTCGTCGTCGCGGTACCGGCGCCAGGTTTCGATGAGGCCCTCGCGCATTTCGGCGTTAAGCGCATTTCTCGCCTCGGGCCGGTCGAGCGTCACGATCAGCAGGGAGTCTTTCGTCTCGGTGCGAAGCGTCATGCCGCGCCCGCCGTCAGATTGTTGGAGCGGGCGATGATGCCGCGCATCATTTCGCTTGTGCCGGCGCCGATGGTCAGCGCCAGCGCATCGCGATGGAGCCGCGCCATCAGACATTCCTCCATATAGCCGAGTCCGCCCTGGAACTGCGCGCATTCGCGCGCGACATCGAGGGCCGTCTCTGTCGCAAAGAGCTTCGCCATGGAAATTTCCGACTGCGCGGGGCAGCCCTTCACATAGAGATCGACGCCGCGCCAGGTCAGCGCTTCGGCCGCCTCGATGCGCGTCAAGGCGTCGGAGAGGCGATGCTGCCATACCTGAAAGCCGAGCAAGGGCTGACCGAACGCCTTGCGTTCGTGGCCCCATTTGCGCGCCTCGTCGAACATGGCGCGCGCATGCGCGCAGGCGATCACGGCGAGCACCAGCCGCTCGCCCTCGAATCCGGACATGACAAGGCGGAAGCCATCATTTTCCGTTCCGATGAGATTTTCCGCCGGTACGCGGCAATCTTCGAAAAACAGCTCCGCGGTGTCGGAGGCGTGCGTGCCGAGCTTATGAATGCGGCGGCGCTTCAGCCCCTTGCTGTCGCCCGGCACGACGATCACGGAAACACCGCGATGCCCCGGACCGCCAGTGCGCACGGCGGTCGTAATGTAATCGGCGATCGTTCCATTGGTGATGTAGAGCTTGGAGCCGTTAATCACATAATCGTTGCCGTCGCGCACGGCGCGCGTTCTGAGCGCCGCGACGTCGCTGCCGGCGTCGGGCTCGGAAACGCCGAGCGCGCCGATCATTCGTCCTTCGGTCGCGGCGCGCACATATTTCTCTTTGAGCGCCGGCGAGCCCCAGCGGTCAATCAGCATCGTGGCGAATTCGGCGTGCGCCATCACCGTCACCGGCACGCCGATCGACCCGCACCGCATCAATTCCTGCAGCAGAATGGTGGTGAACCAGAAGTCCTGACCGCCGCCGCCATATTCGGGCGACAGCCGCACGCCGAGCACGCCAAGTTCACCGAGCTTGCGGAAAACCTCCCGTGGAACTTCGCCCGCGCGCTCCCATTCGAGCACATGCGGCGTGATTTCGCGCTGCACGAATTCGCTGACCGAATGGCGCAGCAATTCCTGTTCTTCGGTCCATTCCCGTTGCATCTTGTCATCCTTGAGGCGTGCGGCAGGCTTGCGGTCCTGAGAAGTTTTGAGTATCACTCAATAACTGTGCATTCGTCAATATCCTTTTAGCGCGCATTGCACAGCGCCTGCGCGTCGATCGATTCGGGGAACGAATTTGGCCAGACGTCACGCTATCATCGCCGGAATCGGACACACGGCCTTCGGCCGGTTTCCCGAGCGCACGCCGCTCGATCTCGAAGCCGAAGCGGTTCGCCGGGCGGTCGGCGATGCGGGATTCGAAAAGGCCGACATCGACGGGCTCATCACGGATCCCGGACCGGCGCAGGGCGTCATCAACGGCATTGCGCCGCATTATCTGACGCTTGGCCAGCATCTCGGTCTCAATCCGGACTTCGTCGGCTCTGAAATCCTCGGCGGCGCCTCGAGCGCCGCCAGCATCGAGCGCGCCGTCATGGCGATCGAAGCCGGCCTTTGCACGGTCTGCGTCTGCGTTTACGGCGACGCCGCACTGTCGTCGCCGGGCTCGTTCGCCTATGGCCGCGGCGAGGAGTCCGTATTCGGATTCTTTGGCGCGGCCGGCCTGCACGCGCTCGCTGCGCAGCGTCATATGGCGCTTTACGGCACGCGGCCCGAACATTTCGCCGAAGTCGCAATAGCGGCAAGAGCGCACGCCGCGCGCACACCGCACGCCCAATTGCGCGAGCCGCTCGACCTCGACGGCTATCTCGCCTCGCGCATGATCGCCGAACCGTTGCGGCGCGCCGACTGCTGCCTCATCTCCGACGGCGCCGCGGCGGTCGTCGTTTGCGCCGAAGACCGCGTTTCGGACCTGCGGCGCGTGCCCGTGCATGTTCTCGGCTTCGGGCAGGCGCACAGCCTGTGCACCTGGTCTTCTCCGGACCATTTCGACGCGCTGCCGGCGGCGCGCAGCGGGCCGGCGGCGCTGGCGCGCGCGGGGCTCGCCGTCGACGACATCGATATCGCCCTGCTCTATGACTGCTTCACCATCGCCGTCTTGATGCAGCTCGAAGATTACGGCTTTTGCGGAAAAGGCGAAGCGGGCCCGTTTGTCGAAGGCGGCCGCATCGGCCCCGGCGGCGCCTTGCCGGTGAACACAAGCGGCGGGCTGATGGCTGAAGGCTATGGCGGCGGCATGCTGCACGTCATTGAGGCGGTCCGGCAATTGCGCGGCGAAGCCGGCGACCGGCAGGTGGAAGGCGCCGAAATCGCGCTTGTCTCCGGTCACGGCCTCGCCATGAACACGCATGCAACGCTGATTCTGGGGCGATGACATGAAGACCGGGAGCCCACCGCTTTTGCAGCCAAGCCGCTTCACCGAGCCCTTCTGGGACGCATGCCGGCGCGGCGTTCTTCAGGCGGCCTCATGCAAGGACTGCGGCCATCTTTTCTTGCCGGCCGGTCCGGTCTGCCCGCAATGCTGGTCGGACGAGCTCGGCGCGCAAGCGCTGTCGGGTTACGGAGAGATCGCTGCTTTCACCGTCTACAGGCAGTCTTACCATCCGGATTTTCCGGCTCCTTATGTCATCGCACTCATTGCCCTGAAGGAAGGGCCGCGGCTCGTTTCGAACGTTATCGGCTGCGCGCCCGAAGATGTTGCGATCGGCATGAAGGTGAAAGTCCGGTTCGAGTCGCGCGGCGAATTCGTCTTGCCGCTCTTCGCCCCGGCGGAAGCGTCAAAAACGCAGAATGCAAGGGATTCGATTCATGACTGACAGAAAGTCCCGAAGGACAATCGGCCATTACGTCACATCGGGGGACTGGAGCGATTACTGGACGACTCGGATCAGCCGCGCCCGGAAAGGGCGCATCAACGTGCGCGGCTATCCGGTCGAAGAGATCATCGAAAACCTTTCCTACACGGAGGCGGCGTTTCTGCTGCTGAAGGGAGAACTGCCGGACGCGCGCGAAACCGCGCTCTTCGATCTCGTCCTCAGGAGCGGCATGGACCAACAATTCATCAGCTCAGCCGTCGGCGCGGCGCGCTTTACGGCGTCCGCGTTCCCCGACTCGCCTGTCCCCGCCCTCGCCAGCGGCATGCTGGCGAGCGGCTCGGTTACCGGCTCGCCGCAGGAGCCCGCCGAAATGCTGATCGAAGCGGTCGGCTGGAAGCTTCCCGAAGCCGAAGCCTGCGCGCGTGTTCTCAAACTCTGGAGCGAGCGGCGCGGGCGCATTCCCGGCCTCGGTCATCCCATGCACAAGGACGCCGAACCGCGCGCCACCGTCGTTCGCCGTCTCGCGCGCGACCTCGACGGATGGCGCGCGCATGGCCGCATGCTCGACGCGGTCGAGGCGCATCTTGGCGAAACAAAGGGCCGCGTCATTCCGATCAATCTCGCCGGCGCGCTCGGCGCCGTCCTCGCCGATCTCGAATTCGATCCAATAACCATCGGCGGGATTGGCGCGCTGACTTACGGCATGGCGCTGCTTGCTCATATCACCGAAGAAATCCGCGAGGGCGTTCCGTTGCGCATCATTCCCGATGCGCTCGGCGCCCATTATGCAGGACCGGAAGAGCGTCATATACCGGAGCGAGCTAAGCCGAAATGATTCATCCGTATTCATATTACCCGGCCCGCGCGGCGCGGCACTGGCCAGACAATATCGCCTTGATCGACGGCGACAGGTCGCTGACTTATGCGGAATTGAACCAACGCGCGAGCGCATTCGCGAGCGCGCTCGTCGTTCGCGGCTTTAAGCCCGGAGAGCGCGTCGCCGTCATTCAGCACAATTGCATCGAATATGTCGTCGCCGTCATCGGCGCCGCCCGCGCCGGCGGCGTTCTCGCGCCGATGCTCGGCGCGCTGACCGAGTCGGAGCACGCCTTCATCGTCGCCGACGCCGAAGCCCGCTTCGTTATCGCGCTGACGCCCACGCACTTCGAGCGCGCGCGGGCAGTCGCCCCCGCGCCGGGCGACGCGCTCGGCTTCGGCGCTTTCGCCGGCGATAGCGATTTGTCGGCACCGTCGGAGTTTGGGGCGAAACCCACCCTCGTCGACCGTCCGCCGACGGAGCTCGCGCAAATCCTCTATACCTCAGGGACGACCGGCCGCCCGAAAGGCGTCACGCACTCTTACGCAAGCATTTCAGCCGCCATGAATTTCTGGGCGGCGACGTTCCGGCATTCGCCGAAAGATCGCCTGCTCGGGCAATTGCCGCTCAGCCATTTTTGCGGCCGCGCCATGGACAGCGCCTGGATCGGCGGCGCGGCGCTGGTCATTCTCCCCTCGGCGGAGCCTGGAGCCATCCTCGACGCGATCGGCGCCCATGGCGTGACCTTTATGCTGACCGTGCCGACGGCGCTTCGCATGCTGCTCGACGAGCCGGCGATCGGGGCGGCCAGACTCGGCAGTCTTCGCAGCGTCGTCTACGCCGCAGCGCCGGCGGCGCCGACACTCGTCGAACGGGCGATGAAGCGGCTTGGCCCCGTGCTCTACACCGGTTACGGCCAGACCGAGGCTTACGGCCTCAACACCCTGATGGGGCCGGCGGAACATGCGGAGGCGGTGCGCCTCGGCGGCGCGCGCCTCGCCTCGGTCGGACGGGAATACGCAAACGCGCAGATCAGGATTGTGAACGGCGGAGGCGATCCTTGTGCGCCGGGGGACGTCGGCGAAATCTGCCTCTGCGCGCCATGGGCTACGCCCGGCTTCTGGCGCCGCCCCGATCTCGACGCCGAACGGCTTCGCGACGGCTGGCTCAAGACCGGCGATTTCGGGCATATGGACGCGGATGGCTACATCTATCTCGCCGACCGCAAGGAGGACATGATCATCACCGGCGGATACAATGTGTACCCAGCGGAAGTCGAACATGCGCTTGTCGCGCACGAGGCCGTCGCCGAATGCGGCGTATTCTCCGTACCCGATCCGAAATGGGGTGAGGCGGTTTATGCGGCGGTCGTCCTGCGTCCGGGCGCGAGCGTCTCGGAAGGCGAGTTGATTTCGTTTGCGAAAGCCAGTCTCGCCCGGTTCAAGGTTCCCAAAGCGATAAAATTCATGGATGCGCTGCCGAAGACGTCCGTCGGCAAGATTTTGCGTCGCACCCTGCGCGAGCCTTACTGGGAGGGACAGGCGGGCCGCATTCACGGATCGGAATAATTCGGTCAACGATCGGCCGTGAAGCGCGGAGCGCGCCCATGTTTGAAACGAGGAGCAGCATCATGACGGTGCAATCGACAGAGAAATTCCGGGAGGAATTCCGCCGCAACAATCTTTCTCCCAATTACAGCGGCCCGATGCATTTGACATTGACCGTCGGAACGACGCTCGCCGTCATGCTGGCGTCGCTCCTGATGCTCGATCACGTCCGCCCGCTCGAATGGCTGACGATCCCGGTCACGTTTCTCTACGGAAACCTTGCTGAATATCTCGGTCACCGCGGCCCTATGCACCACAAGACGCGGCTCTTGCCGCTGATCTATCAGCGGCACGCGGTCGAGCACCATAACTTTTTCACCGAGGAAGAGACGACCTTCGATTCCCCGCGGGATTATTACGCCGTGCTGTTCCCGCCGATCATGCTTTTGTTCTTCTTCGGCTGCTTCGCGCTGCCGGTCGGGATCGCTCTTTTTTTCCTTCTCACGCCCAATGTCGCCTTTCTCTTCGTGCTGACGTCCGCCGGCTACTTTCTCAACTACGAGCTTCTGCACTTCGCCTATCACATGGACGAGCGAAGCTGGATCGCCCGGCTGCCGTTCATGGGCGCTCTGCGCCGGCATCATACCGTCCATCATAACCGCCGATTGATGGACCGGTATAATTTCAACATCACCTATCCTATTTTCGACGCCCTATTCGGCACGGTTTATCGTGGGCATTAAGACGCTTCAGGGGACGCAGCCTGCATGACTTGTCGGGAATTCGATCTCATCGTCTATGGCGCGAGCGGTTATACCGGACGTCTCGTCGCGGAATATCTCGCCCGGCGGCGCGGCGGCGAACCCGATC
>JBHHVZ010000070.1:0-14618 GCA_046756245.1 Parvularculaceae bacterium | reverse complement strand
CATCCAGATAACAGTGCGCGCAGGCCAGATTGCAACGCCGCGTAAGATTGATCGCAAGCAACAGCAAATCATTCATCGACTCGTCGTCTCCATTGCCGCACGCCAAGCCGCTCAGTAACTGCTCCTTGGATCAGATGGATCTAGATGAAAGACGCCGCGTTCCATCCATTGCTCTTTGACCCAGTCTACAGCCTCCTCATCGACGTGATCGTGCGCGTTTCGTCGAGCCCAATCTTCGATTTCGCGGATTAACATGCCGCGCACCCCGTCAGGAGCCCTTGAAACCCGAATTCTCGCATCCTGATCCCAGGGCATTGTCTCACTCACAGCTTCCGCGCCGGCGCGAAATGTGTCCAAAAGTTGATCGATGAACTCAGAGTCAATTTCCGATAAGCCTTTGGCGCCGCCGATGGTTTCAGCTGCTTTGATCACCATTTCCCGGCAAAAACCTTCTGGGACGGCGTCGAGGCGCGCTGTTGCTTCTGACGTCCAATTGCAATGAATGCCGTCGCTCTCCGATGGCGCGGCTGAACCAATATTTGTAGTTTCGACTGCGCTTGCAAACGGGCATTTTCCCGCGTTCGGTTGGGAGTCGCTGTTGACGCGCGACGAAACATCAGCCGTTGTCATTGCTTCCATCTCGCGGCGGGCTTCCGCGAGGCCGATCTCCGTGATGTGAAGCGTTATCTCAGTCAGGTCTTCCCGACGCGCATAGTCTTCGACCCGCATCTTCACGGCGTCGCGCATCATGCCGGCGGGGACTTGCGTCAGCCGCGCCAGCGCCGGCGCCGTCCAGTGCAAAGGCCTGGCGTCGGCGGCGGGTTCAAGAAAACTCGCGACATCGGCGGGCAGCACCGTCTGTCGGTCTTGTTGACGCGCTTTCTTCTCGGCGCGTTTTGCGACATTGGCGCGCGTCGACTCGTCCTCAATCGACGCCAAGAGCGCGCTCGCCTCGTCCGACCAATGAGGACCGTCCTGTTTGGCCGCGCGCAACTCGCCGGCGTCATGCGCGTCCACGATCCGCTGCATGGCTTCTTCGGCGCGATGCGGCATTAATTTCTCGGTTGCTTCCTCGACGATGCGCTCGGTGATGACGGTGTGTCCCTTTTCCTGGGCGTATCGCAGGATCGCCATGCGCGCCATCGAGGAGACAAATGACGGCACGGCCTTCATCCGCTGTTCGGCTTCTTCGGTCCAAGAAACGGTTTCTGCCGCGATCAAATCGACGCGGGGCTGGTGCTCGCGCTGGCTGAGCAGAATCGAGCACGATGCATTGCGCAGCAAATTGGCTGTCGTGCCGCCGATATCGAGGCCGGGATCGGCGTGAATTCCCACTTTGCCGACTACGAGCAACGACGGCTTCGCCTTCGCCAGATATTTTTCGATCGCGGCATGCGGCTTGCCGTCGAGCAGGGTCGTGGTCACCTCCATGTCAAACTCTTCGGCGATATGCCGGGCGACGCTCAGATGGCCCTGGTAGATTTTCGCCAAGCCGGAATCGATGATCTCTTCGTGAAGCTGTTCCTGCTCTTCGAAGCGGAACACCTTGCCGGCTTCTTCGGACAGCACGCCGGCGATGCGATTGAAGGCGACATAATGGTAATAGGGATCGAAGGCGGCGATCGCCTCGACCTGAACGCCCCAATGCTTGGCCAGGGCGAGCGCCGTCATCAGGCCGCCATAGGCGCGCGCCGATCCGTCGACAGCGACGACGATCGGCCCGTCGTTGACGGGACGAGTCGGATCCTTGATCACCAGCACGTCAATATCCGACCGGCGGGTCACCCGATCGCAGACCGTGCCGAGGCGCTCGCCGGGCACTGCGCCCAGGCCAAGCGCGCCCATAACGAGGAGGTCGTAGGCGTCTGAATTCGTCTCCTCGAGCAGCGCCCGATAGTTTTTTCCTTCAAGCGAGCGGCGCGTGAAGGGGAGGGCCGCTTGTTCGCAGGTCTTTTCCGCCTGATCGAGATAGGAATCGGTGATGATCGAAAGGCCGCGCGTAATGAGATCGTCATGCACGTCGCGTTGACGCTCGAGCTCGCTCTCCGCACGGAATTGCTCGGGAAGCCCGCCCTCCATCTGGCGGAATCTCAAGTCATGCAGCTTCGCCGCATAGACATGCGTCGCCGTCATTCGCGCGTTGAAAGTCTTGGCGATCGCTGTCGCTTCGATGGCGGCGCGATTGGCGTGATCGGAAGCGTCAACGGCGACCAGCACCGATTCATAGGCGGGGAGTTCGGTCGTTTCGACGCTCTCTTCGAATGTCGGAGGTTCAGCCATCGATCAAATCTCGCTTTTACGTGGAATGCAGATTTCTGACGCGTTCATCAATGCAGGGCCCAATAACCAACGAGCCAGCCTATGACGATCAGGTTCACGGTCAGGCCGGAGAGAATGAAAAGATCGAAGACCAGATTGCGCCGCGTCCGGCACCGTTCTTCGATCAAGTTTTTGCTGATTTCGTTCATAAATACCGTTTCCGATTAAGGTTAATCGAGCAGATTTCGTGCCAACGCCTGCGTTTCTTGCGGTCCCGTGTTTTTGCGCGCTTGATCCACGTCAAGAAACAGAAAATGAAGAGACCTGCCGGAACAAACTGTTCAATCGTCTCGTCAATGAGCCTGGAAATTGAATGATTTTTTCAACGCCGTTTTACAGCGACGCCGCCCTGGCGCGCCAAACTGCTGTTTTTTCGCTTGTTAACCATGTGGCCTGGATGTTGCTAACAGGCCCTCCAACCTCGCTGGCAAGGCGACGGCGGCGATGTCGATCGATCAGCGAAAGTTCACCGATCGTCGGGCTAGCGCTGCGAAACACAAAAAAGGGAGTTCGATCATTGAACGACATGCAATCGGACGGCGCCGGAGAAGCTGAAGAGCGCGCCGCGCCCGAAACCAAGACCGGACGCGCCGGTCCATGGCTTTTCGGCGTCGCGGTGATCGCGGTGGGCGCGTTTTTCTGGTGGCTGACAATTTATCCTCACGGCGTCGCGCCGCACGCGTCATGACCGGTTCGGAAGTCCGGAAAACGATGCAGAAAAGCCGCGTGTTGATAACCTGGATTATCGCGCTGACGGTGATCGCCGGCGTCTTTTACGCAATTGATCGATCGATCATGGCCAGCCAGGGACTGCCGCTCAATTGGCTCCTGCAACCGGCGCAATCATGAAATCCAGGGAGAAATAAATGGCGACGCGTCGCCGCGGGACAGCTCGGCCGGCTCTTCGCTTGTGGAGTTTGCTCGCCGTTTTATTACTTGCGAGCTTTGCGGCGGTTTCGGTTGAGGCTCAGGCGGGCGAAGCGCCGATATCGTTCAGCATCGCGATGCAGGATGCGGCTGCGCCTCCAACGGCGGATCAGACCGCCGGCGCGCCGAAGCTCAGCCCCCATGACTATCCCAATATCGGCGTCAGCAGCCGGTCGATTATCTGGATCGTGGCCCAGCTGCATTTGTATTTCGCCGCCTTCGTTCTCGCGGTGCCGTTGTTCGTGCTGGTCATCGAATGGATCGGTCAGCTGACGCGAGATCCGCGCTATGACAACATGGCGCATGAGTTCATAAAAATCAGCATGACCGCCTATTCGATTACGGCGCTGCTCGGCGGCACGCTGTCTTTTGCTCTGTTTCTTCTCTATCCCGGATTCATGGCCTACATGATGCGCGTCTTCGGCGGGCAGGTGCTGGTCTATGCGGGTCTGTTTTTCGCTGAAAGCACGCTCCTTTACATCTATTACTACAGTTGGGGTCGGCTGGAGTCGGGCAACGGCAAATGGCTTCATTTGATACTCGGCTTACTGCTCAACGTCGTCGGAACAAGCCTGCTCGTCATCGCCAATTCCTGGACCACGTTCATGATGGCGCCGTCGGGCGTCGATGACGCCGGCGTCGTGACTGGCGGCATCTGGGAAATAATGCGGGGGCCCTTGTGGAATCCGCTGAATTTGCATCGTTTCATCGCCAATATAGCTTTCGGCGGCGCGATGGTCGGCGCCTATGCGGCGTTCAAATTCTTGAACTCCTCGAGCAAGAAAGAAAAAGCCCATTACGATTGGATGGGCTACACCGCCAATTTCATCGCGGTTTTCGCGCTGCTGCCGCTGCCCTTCGCCGGTTATTGGCTGATGGCCGAAATCTACGCCTATTCCCAGCAAATGGGGATCACGGCGATGGGCGGAATTCTCGCATGGCTCTTTATCGTTCAAGCCGTCCTTATTGGCACGATCCTGCTGGCCGCCAATTATTATCTCTGGTCGGGCATGTCGCGCTCGGAAGGATCGAAACGCTATGACTGGCTGATCAAATACATCGCCGGCGTGCTGGTGCTCGGCTTTCTGGTCTGGGTGACGCCCCACACCCTCATTCTGTCTTCCAGCGAAATCGCCACGCTTGGCGGCAGCCATCATCATATTCTCGGGCCGCTTGGCATCATGCCGGCCAAGAATATCGCCGTGAACCTGATGCTGATCGCCACGTTTCTGTCCTTCCAGCTCTATCGGCGATCGGACAAGGCGGCGACAGTTTCATGGGAAAAAACCGGCAATATCGTAATGGCGGCGATCTATGCGGTTGCGATCGTCAACGTCATTTTCGCCGGCGTTTATTACGGCTATTTCACCAATACCGTTTACAAGGTCGGGGCGAGCGTCATGCAGGTGGCTTCGACGCTGCTTGTCATTATCAGCGGCGTCGTTCTCGATCTCTTCATGTATCGGAACGCGACGATTTTACCGTCGAGTTGGGGCCAGGTAAGCGATCGTTCGCAATACGCCCTGTTCGCCCTGCCGGTGGCGTTCACCTGGTTGATGGCGCTGATGGGCTATGTCCGTTCGTCGGTGCGCGGACACTGGCACGTCTACGGCGTTCTTAAAGACGCCTCGCCCGATAACTTCATTCCAACCATCGGCTATGCGGGCAACATGATTACGATTGTGACGGTGCTGTTTCTGCTGATGGTGCTGTTCATCTTCTGGCTCGCATCACTGGGAGAAACGCGCATGCCGAAATCCGAGAAAATCTGATGCGCGTGTTGATCAAAGTCGTCAGCTTCGGTCTGTTTTTGACTCTCGTTTTTACGGCGGTCACCAACTTCTTGCCGCAAGTGCAGGGCGAACCTCCCGAGGAGACGACCGTCGATATCGGCTCCCTGACAATGGATGACTTTGTCCGTCTGGGCGAGGAGCTTTTCAAAAGCAAAGGAACCTGCGCGCTCTGTCACAACAATCTGGGGCGAGCGCCCGATCTGCTAGCGATGAATGTCGTCGACGTCGCCGCGTCAAGGATCGCCGCAGAGGGCTATGAAGGCGATGCGACAGATGCGGTCGGTTATCTTCGGGAGTCGATGAAGCGGCCGAGCGCCTATGTGGCGCCGGGATTCGGCAAGGCAGGCTCTAATGATCGGGAATCGCCCATGCCGCCAGTCGATCAGGCGCCGATTGAGCTTTCCGAACTCGAAATGGACGCCATCATCGCCTTTCTTGAATCCAAAGACGGACATGAAGTGACGGTCGCATTGCCGAGCGAACCGGCGACGCCGGCGTCCGAACCCGACGACGGGTCGTCCGCGCCGACGGGGCGGCCCGCAGCAGCGGCGTCCGTAGCCGAGATTATGACGAACTATGGCTGCACGGCGTGCCACAGCTTGCTCGACAGCGAAGCCGACATCGGCCCCGATCTTAGAACCGTCGGCGCGCGCCTCAGCGCGGAAGAGATCCGTCAGAGCATTATCGATCCGATGGCGATGATCGCCGAAGGCTACGAGCCGATGATGCCGGATTACTTTGTCGATGAAATGACGATCAAAGAGCTCGAGGCGATCGTGCAGTATCTCGCGAGCCAGACCGGTTGACGATACGATGAAGCGATTCAAAATTCCCGCCCTTCTGCAAGCCTTTATCGTCCTTGTCGCGGCGTATCTGATTCTTGACAACGCCTTTCCGCCGGTCATGCCGAAGTCGGTGTTGGTTCAGTATATGATCATCATCGCGGTTGGCGTGTTGCTCTATTATTCCTTTGACGACCGGCGATGGGCCGAATTCAAGGCGCCGATAAAAGCAACGCTTGAGGATCCCAATAAATGGCCGATTCGGTGGGCGTTCGTCGCGCTTGCGACTGGCTTGGCGGGCTTCGCGACTTATAACGCCGTTAAGCCTTCGCTTATTGCGCCGGTTGAATTACGCCAGGTCCACCCGGCGCCCCCGCGCCAGTTGGAGGCGTATGGCGAGACGTTCGACCTTACGACTCTGGAAAACCCTCTGCGTGGCGACGTTCTTGAGACGTTAAAAACCGACCCCGACGCCGCCGCGGAGAAGTATGCGGAGATCGTCGCGCGCGGATCGAATATCTATTATTCAAATTGCTTTTTCTGCCATGGCGACCTTCTTGACGGACGCGGAATATTCGCCGCCGGGCTAAACCCGCCTCCCGCCAATTTCCGCGATGTCGGAACAATCGCTCAGTTGCAGGAGGCCTATTTGTTCTGGCGCATTACGACCGGCGGCCCGGGCCTGCCGAAAGAAGGCGCGCCCTGGAATTCGGCGATGCCTGTCTGGCAAGAGGTTTTGAGCGAGGAAGAGGTCTGGAGCGTCATCACTTTTCTCTACGACCATGTCGGGCAAGTCCCGAGAATGTGGAATCAAGACGTCTCCCAAGCGGTGACGGCGATGAAAGACAAGATCGAGGCCGAACGCGGCAGTCTGCATGGCCGCAATCTCTACGAGCTTCATTGCGCAACCTGTCACGGAACGGACGGCGCCGGCGACGGCCCCGCGGCGGATTTCGTCTATCCCGCGCCGCGCGACTTCACGATCGGCATGTTCAAGTACAAAACGTCTCCGTTTAAAACCATGCCGCCGACGGATGAGGATATCTTTCACACTATCAAGAAAGGTCTGCCGGGAACGGCTATGCCGGCATGGGAAAGCGTTTTGAACGACGCCCAAATTCGCGAACTGATCAAGGTCGTCAAGGGATTTGATCTGGTCGGAACATGGGCGCCGGAGGACGCGCCGGACGCCGACTTCAATGACGAGGGGCGGTATATGAAGGACCCCCTCAGCATTACGGAGCGATCGTCGACGGAAAACCCGATTCCGTTTACGGAAGACTCTGTCGCTAAAGGAAAGAAGCTGTTCGAACGTACTTGCGCGCAGTGTCACGGGATGGACGGCCGCGGCAATCCGGCGGTCGACAAACGCCTTAAGGACGAGTGGGGCGTCCGTATCTGGCCGCGCGACCTCACAAAGCCGTGGACCTGGCGCGTCACTGAAATCGCCGACAATACCGAAGAAACGATTCGCAATATCTACACCCGACTCTCGGTCGGTATTCCCGGCACGCCAATGCCGGCTCATGCCGACAAGCTCAGCGAAGAAGAACGCTGGCATATCGCCAATTACGTTTATACGCTCCGTAATTATACGGCCCCGCTCAGCCGCGAAAAGATTATCGAGGGCCTTAAGGTCGACGGAGAACTGCCCAAAGACGTCCATGACCCGCTCTGGGAGTCCGCCAGGCCGACGACGCTGATGCTGCTCCCCAACATCATGAAGGGGGAGAGGTTATTCAAGGCGTTGAACGACGCCTTGACGGTGAGGTTGCTGTACAATGAAGGCGAAATAGCCTTTTTGCTGGAAATCGACGATCGCACGCACAGCCTGCCCGGCGATCCCGACGCCGAATCGACGCAGGATCGATCTCTCGAACTCCATTCAGATGCGCTGGCCGTTCAGCTTCCGACCGCCGGCTCGTTCCGGACCGGGCCCACGGTCGAAAAGCCGCTCTTCCGACACGGCGACCGGTCGCGGCCGACGGTCATCTGGTACTGGAACGCCGGCAGCGCCGAGCCCCCTGCTCCGGCTTCCATCACTTTGCTCGACGGCGTCGGCGACGACAAACAACTTCATCCGCGCGCCAACGACCACTCCGTGAGCGCCAGCGGAGAATGGGTGAATGGCCGTTGGCGCGTCATGATGACGCGGAGCCGGCAAGCCGAGGATCCGCGCGATATTTCTTTCAATGAAGGCGCGTTCGTGCCGATTTCCTTCG
Source organism: Parvularculaceae bacterium (assembly GCA_046756245.1). GTDB lineage: Bacteria > Pseudomonadota > Alphaproteobacteria > Caulobacterales > Parvularculaceae. Next base: position 6,575 of record JBHHVZ010000070.1, on the reverse strand, counting down.
CCAGTTGGGACGGCAGCAATGGAGAGATCGCCTCCAAACACAGCCTAACGCCTTGGTACTGGATGATTTTACCGTCCCCGGTCGATCCCGTGAAAATCAATTTCCCGCCAATTATTGCGGCGTTTTTTGTTTTTTTCGCGGGCTTGGTTGTGATTCGAAGCGCACGTCGTCGGACCGTAAAGCGGGGCTCCGTTACGACTGATTGAATCATTTGTTCAATCGCTTTTTGCAATTGTCGGTTTTGTTCACCCCGATTTCGCTTCGTCAAAAGAATACTCTGCGCGATGTGCGAAATTATCCAATAAAAACATCAGGAAAAGCGAGATCACAATTCCTTGAGCGTCTGGCACGTCGATTGCCTATGGCGAAGCGAACTGTGGTTAAAAATTTCACAAAAAGGGGGCTTCGGCATGAGAAATCACCTTCGGAGCGGCGCGAGCCTTGCGCTGCTTCTTTCTGCAGCCGTCGGCGGCGTCGCCCAAGCTCAAGACAAAACCGACGATGACACGCAGACAGCTGCAGATCGATATTTAGAGCTTGGCACTGACGAAGGCGTGCTCGGAGGCGAAGAGCAGAAAACCTTTGAGCGCAGTCAGATCAAAACCCAGATTCTGACGTTTATCCCGCCGTTGCTTCGTCCGGCCTTTACGCAGCACGCCTTCGTGCTTCCTCCCGGCGCCATGTCGGTCGGGATAAGCCACCGTTATACGCGCATCGAAGGGGACGATTTCTTCCGCAACGGCGATCCGAATCTCGCCGTCTTCCAGGATTTTTCGGTCGAGCGTAATTTGACCGATATCGATTTCTTTTACGGGTTCGATCTCAACCGAAAATATCTTCACGGATTTACGCTGCGCGTGAACGTGCCTTATCTGAATTCAAGCACCGACGGTTTCATCCATCCTAATGGCCAACAGTTCATCAGTCTCGAAAACGCCGGCAGCACGCAGGAAATCGGCGACGTCGGCGTGTTCCTCAAGAAAAAGGTGTGGGACCAGGGCAATCATCCGTTCGGCCTGGCTGTCGTCGGCGCGGCGTTCTTCCCGACCGGCGCCAATGACGAGACTTTCGGCTCGAACGGACGGATCACGGCGAAGCGGCCGCAACCGCCGAATCTCATCGTTGCGCAAGGCTTCGATGCGCTCATGCAGGCGAATGTGGCGGCGGGCGTATGGGGAGATTCCAGATGCTTTTTCCGCAATTTCAATCTCGGCAACAGGGCTCTTTGCGATGGACCGGCGGCGGGGCCTGGCGGGCCCTTCGGCGCGCCTTCCGCCGGACCGTTGTCGTTCGCCCCGGGCGGCCCGAATTTCGACAACGCCTTCGTCGGCGACTTTCCATTCAACAATGGAATTTTCGGACGCTTTTCAGGAGACGGCCGGCTGCCCTCGACGCTGCAACCGGGAACCGGCGATTTTAGCTTCCTGACCGGCGGATTTATCACCCGGCAGTTTCCTCCGAACAGTTTCATGGGACGAAGCGCCGGGCATATCGGCGTTGTTCACCGCTTCGTGCAGGAGGAGGACGGCATCGATTTCGGCGATACGACGACCTACTTCGCGTCTTTCGTGAAGCCGATCTACAAGGATTTTATAGCGATGGACCTGACATTTGTGGGGTTCGACAAGCAAAACGACTCTTACGCCGGCAAGATACCGGAGCCGGAAATTCACATCTGCGATGCAATCGATGTCGCGGGAAGCGTTGGCGGTTGCGCGGCGGTCGGCGATGAAGCCTTCGTGTTCGACGTTGTCGACAGACCGCCCTTTTCCGGAGGATTCACCGGCATGGTCGCCCCTTCCTTGATCTACAGCCCGGATCCGCAAATTCGTTTGGTTGCGTCCGGCCTTATTCGGGTTATCGAGCCTGATCTCGGTCCGGCGCCGCCATTCGTGTTGCGGGTGAATCTGGAGGTTATTTTTTGATTCAGTTAAATATTCGCAGCCGCATCAAAAAGAGGGCGGTCGCGGATGCACCGGAGGAACAGAACAATGACTGGTCGTAAAACGCGGGCGCGTTTGATTGCATTGGTCCTCGGCGGCGGGCTGTGCCTCGCCCCTGCAGTGATCGCCAAAAACCTGCTTTACACGCCGGATGGCCGGATCGTTCACATCAAGGGCGGCGCGCTGCAGCCTGATCTCAGCATGTACCGGTCGCCTATTGAAAGCAAAGTCGTGGACCGGCGCTTTTATACGAACGACGCGACCTTCATGGCCAATGAAGGCTTCAAGGTCGGCATGGAGGGTTTCAACGATTTCGTCAAAGCCGGCGTGCCGGTCGCCTACCGCAGGGGATTCCAGTGGATTACCTCCAAAGAAATCTATTTCTACGCGCGCTATCTCCTCGATTACACCGGCGGCCGCGGCCACGCCGGCGTCCATATGGTGCACGCGCCGTACTGGACGATGCAGGCCCTGCGCCATTCGGCCTACAACAAGCTCCAGCGCGACCGCGGCGAGCGCACATTCTCCAACAAAGACGTCATGCTCGGCATGTATCTGCCGATGGTTTACCAGCGGACAGGTTTCCCGCGGGTGTTCGACGACATTCAGGTCAGTTACGTCCAGTACCGGTCGGTCGATCCGCATTTCACGGGCAAGCTCGACAATACCGACAGTTTCAGGGACCCGATGAGCGACAAGAAGGGCGGCTGGGGGCAGCCGAACGTTTATATGAACGACTACGCCCAGCGCTTCGATCACGACAAGATGGACACGACTTTTAATCTCGGCGCCATCGGCCAATACGTAAAGCGACGGATGCAGTGGTCGGATTATTTCTTCCACTCGGAACATAACGAAGTGTCGCCTGTCTCCCTCGGCGCCGAAGTGCCGATGCTGGGCAACGACGCCGAAGAAGGAATGCGCGGCTGGGGCCTGACGATGGCTGCGACCAACGCCATCCTCGAAATTAAGTCGTCGATGTTCACTGACGGCGAAAAGCTGATGGGCGTCAATCCGGCTGAATACGATCCGGCGGATGGGTTGCGCTACATTCCGCATGAAGTCGAACCCAACATTTTATGGGTCGGCGACATTCCGGAGCGCATTTGGTCGATGAGCCTCAAGGACAAGTCCAGCCAGCTCTGGGACCAGGCGTCATGGATTTGGGGCGCGAGCACCTACGCCATGACAGTGATGCGCCGCCCGCAGGTGTTCACCGACAATCCGCCCGTTGACGGCGGGTTCGTCGAAAAGGGGATGGGCGTCGTCGCGGAATCGCTGACCAACGCCATCTTCAAGAATATCGAAGCCATGCATATGAAAGACGGCGTTTTGGTGTCCGAATGGACGCCCAAAAACGGCGTCGGCTCGACAGTAACGATGCGTGATATGACGATGACGATCGTCGCCTTGCATGACTTGGCGCAAACTTGGGAGCTGCTTGAGAAATATCCCGATATCAGCGACCGCGCGAGGGAAATTGCAGAAGACAATGGTCGCTTTCTTCTCAAAGCGCAGCGCCCTGACGGGTCTTTCAGCGAAGCCTATTCGACGGACGGACAACCGGTCGGCGCGAACGATCTCAGCGCCCCGAACTGGGCCGGCGTGAGGGCGCTGCTAGCGGTCTATTATTTAACCGAGGACGAAGACTTTCTGACCGCGGCGCGCAAAACCTTCAACCTGCTCAACAGTGAATATTGGGTCGAAGAATTCGGCGTCTACCGCACGCGGCTCGGCGACGACACCGTAACTGTCGAGCCGTATGGCGTCGGCATCGCTCTCGCCGCCATGCGCGAAATGCTTTTCGCAACGCCAGCCCACCGCACCGATGCGCAGATCGAACGCTTCGCCCGTTGGTGGGTGCAAACCGTCGACCAAAGCGGCGCGATGCAATCCGAATCCGAACGCACGGGCGAAATCTACACCGGATTCATCCGTGAAGACGACGACGGCGACGGCATCGCCTATACAAGTAAGGCGCACGGCTCGAACGGCATAGCACCGCTTATCGCCGGCAAAGTCGTCATCAATGTCGGCGGCGCCGGCAACGCCGACTTCGCCAAAATCAAGGGCGAACGCTATGACGCCAACCGGTTCGGCACGGTGCGCATGAACTACCGCGTGAAGTCGCAAGAAGAACAGGCCGCCATCCTGACGCCTCTCGTCTTCGAAGAAGAGGGCCTCGTCGATCGCGAGCCGATGGAGCGCGAAGACGGCGCCATCATTCCGCTGCAGCCGTCGAAGCCGATTAAGGTCGGTTATGGAACTGTTCTCGGCCTTACCGGCAAGCAGATGTTCGAGGCCAATTGCGCCGGCTGCCACGGCCAGTTCGGCGAAGGCATCGACGGACTGCCGCTCGAAGCCGACATCGACCGGACCCACCAGGCGATGTTCAAGATCGTCAACACCGGCCGGTTCGAAAAGTTCATGCCGCCCTGGGGGGTCGGCAATGGCGACGGCTTCGGCGGACCGTTGACTCGCGAAGAGATCGACGAAATCGTCGAATACGTGCAGAGTGACGAATTCCGCGAGAACTATTACAAGGCGGAAGCCGGCGAGGTCATTCCGGGCTCCCTGCCGCGGGATGTGTGGTTCTACTTGTCGCGCGAAAACGCAAAAGCCGGCGGCGCGAAGATTTCGAAAGCTTCCGACGCCAAAAAAATATTCGACCAACTCGCCGATCCGGCCGCCATCGAGGCGCCCTTGACGGAGAATATTCGTCGGATCAAGCCGGATGCGGACCTCACAATGGAAGACCGGGACGCATTGCGGAAAAAACTGGGCTTCCTGGATGAAGGGACATCACGAAAAGCTGAGGCCAGTGATTGATGCGTTGACAATCGAATACGCTTGAGCCGATGCATGGAAAAACCCGAACTGGAGTGCTCGATGAAGCGAACAAAGTTTTTTAGTCTGGCCAGAGGCCTGATTGGCGCGGGCGTGCTTGTCGCCGCCGGGGGGGCGCTCGCGCCGGCCGCATTCGCCGGCGCGACGGAAGGCAAGCAGATTTTCGACGCCAAAGGTTGCGCGAATTGTCATCAGATGACAGGGCCGAGCGATCCCTTGCCGGTTTCGCAACGCGCGTCGATTAAAGGGCCTCCGCTCTGGTTCGCAGGCAGCAAATTCAAAGAGGAGTGGCTCACTTCCTGGCTTGAAAACCCGACGCCGATCCGGCGGGTCAAATACGGCGCGCTTGAAAAGGGCGCCAATGATCACGCCGCCCTGTCCGCTGCGGAGGCTGCGGATGTCGGCGCCTATCTCATGTCCCTGGTCGACAGCGAAATGAGCACCGGCGAGATCGAGGAGGGGGCGCTCAGCCGCCGTGTCGCATTCAAGGCTGAAAAACTGTTCACCAAAAAGCAGGTCTGTTTCGGTTGCCACGAATACCCCTCACGGCGCGGCGATATCGGCGGCTTTTCCGGACCGTCTCTAGTCAAGGCCGGCGAACGGCTCAACGGCGACTGGGTCTATTTCCTGCTCCAGGATAATGTGCGCTTTTATCCAAACGGGCGCATGCCGACCTATGGCGACGAGGCCTTCGACGCATACACTGATGATGAATTGCGGTTGCTAGCCCAATATATCGCCGGCCTTGGGGCTGAAGGAGAATAACGATGAAATTTAAACGCAATCTCGCCGCCGCGTCGTTCGCCGGCCTGTTCGTCATTGCGCAAACCGCATCGGGACTTGCAGCCACGGCAAAAGAGAATTTCGACTGGTACTGCGCGCAATGTCACGGCTTTAAAGGCGTCGGCGACGGTATCAACTCGGTGGACGATCTGCCGGTCGGGCCGATGAACCTAACGTCCGGCAAGGAAATGTCGAAATATACCGGCCCGATGATCGTGAAGACGCTCACGCATGGCGGTCCTGTGAACACGCTTGATTCGCTGATGCCGCCATGGGGAAATCGTCTAACAGCTGACGAAATCGAAGAACTGATGCGTTATGTGCAGTCGCTCTGCAAGGAAGCGGAGTGCTCGAAATAGCGCGCAGGACAGCAGCCCAACTCGGAATATCGCGTCCAAGAATAGCTCGGGGTATCGACGACCCGGGTCGGCAAAAGACATGCCGCGGTTGCCGCTCGGCATCGATATTGTTTATCTTCCAATTAAGAGCCCGGTTGAAAATTATTATTGAGTGGTTTCAGCGACTTGTGATTCACCGTGGTTTGCAACGACTACGGAGGATCGGATGGCCTGGACCGAAACCGCTCGGGCGCAGCATGACAGACGTTCGCTGCGCTATGCAAGCGACGTAACGGACGCGGAATGGGACTTCATCGAACCGTTCATGCCGCCGCCGTCGAAGGTGGGGCGGCCGCGAGAAGTAGAGTTTCGCGAGGTCTGGAATGCGATCTCATACGTCGGCTCGGGCGGCATAGCGTGGGCGCTGCTGCCGAAGGACTTTCCGCCCTCATCGACGGTGCGGTACTGGTTCTACCGGTTCCGCAACGAAGGGCTTTTCGAACCGATCAACGACGTTCTGGCGATGGCGGCGCGGCGTCTGGCCGGCCGGGAAGCGGAGCCGACGGCGGGGGTGATCGACAGCCAGTCCGTAAAGACGACAGAGAGCGGCGGCCCGCGCCTTCATCGCGTCCGCCGCCCGCCGCGCGTCCATCACCACGACCGG
>JBHHVZ010000069.1:0-15356 GCA_046756245.1 Parvularculaceae bacterium | reverse complement strand
GGATGGCGGAATTGGTAGACGCGCTGGCTTCAGGCGCCAGTGGCCTTATGGTCGTGGAGGTTCGAGTCCTTTTCCGGCGCCAGTTTATTTTTTGTTCGACGCGTGCACGCGCCTGCGCCAAACCACCTCTCACCCCGCCAGCGGCTCCGTCCCTTCGCTGAGAATGTCGAGATAGCGTGCATAGGCGTAAACGCGACCGCGCTGTTTGCCGCTGATCTCGTCGACGATCCCAAGCTTCTGCAGGTGAGAGAGCGCATTCGTCGCCGTCGGGAAGGATGTTTCCGCGAGTTCCGCCGCTTTGCCGATGGTCACGATAGGGCGCTGCTGGAGGATGCGCAGCATCGCAGCGGCGGTCGGCGCCGCGCGGCCGAGCGTTTTGGCCTTTGCAAGATCAACCTCGAACATTTCCGAAATGCGCCGCGCGGCGTCATGGGCGCTGCGCGCAACATCGCGCACGCCGGTGAGGAAGAATTCGAGCCACGCTTCCCAGTGCCCGTGCTCGCGCACCTCCTGGAGCAGCGCATAATAAGTCTGGCGATGGGTTTTGAGGTAGAGGCTTAGATATAGAAGCGGTTCGCGCAGCACGCCTTCAGCACACAGATAGAGCGTAATCAACAAACGCCCGAGCCGGCCGTTGCCGTCGAGAAACGGGTGGATCGTTTCGAACTGCACATGGGCGAGCCCCGCCTTGACGATAACGGGAAGCCCGCTTTCACCCTCGTGCAGGAAGGCTTCAAGATCGCTCATGAGATCGAGCACGTCGCCCGGCGGCGGCGGCACGAAAAGCGCATTGCCCGGCCGCGTGCCGCCGATCCAGTTTTGCGAGCTTCGGAACGCGCCCGGCTGCTTCGCGCTGCCGCGCCCGGTCTTAAGCAGTACCCCGTGCATCTCGCGGATGAGCCGCAGCGACAGCGGAAAGCCGCCCTCCATGCGCGCGAGCCCATGGTTCAGCGCGGCGACGTAAGTCGACACTTCTTCCACGTCGTCGGCCGGCGCGCCGGGCGCCGCGTCGCTTTCATAGAGCAGAAGGTCGGAAAGCGAAGACTGCGTGCCCTCGATCTGCGATGAGAGCAGCGCCTCCTTGCGCACATACATGTAGAGGAAAAGCGATGTGTCCGGCGCGATTGCGCCCACGCCGTCGAGCCGGCCGAGTGCGTGCATCGCCTCGCTGACAAGTCCGGCGAGCGCGGACAAATCGACCGAAGGCGCCGGCGGCAGCGGTTTCGGCACATAAGCGCGCACGCGCTCGCCGACGGCGCTCGTGGTCACATAGCGCCCGATCCGCTCCCGAAGGTCCGGTTTCGGCATGGCGGCCATCCTTTAATAACGCTTGAATCTTATTAAAGGATAATGGGTTAAAATTAAACAGTGGAGTTTACTGTTAAACCGCCAAAGCGCTAAGGTATAGAAAATACAAGCATTTTCGGAGCGATAAAGAAAAGCTCGGTAAGGTTCTCTCCCTCGTCAAACAGCCGCGCCTACCGGAATGGATAAAGATGCTCCGAATTCGAGATCAATTCAGCTCAACGGCCGCGTCAAATCGATTTCACAACTTGGCGGTTTGCATCATGAGTATATCAGAATCGAATAAACGGTAGGAACGGGCCGTTCCAGCCTGCGCTCTGTGGGGACCTCAGCGAGGTTGGTCATTCGTCGGATCAATACAGCATGGCTGCGCATTCCGGGCGCAGCCGCCGCTTTGCCTCAAAAATCGGGCGATGTATCCTATCGCCGCAACAATGGCGGGAGTCCTTCATGGACCAGAAACAGGCCGGCGCGCTGATCGAGGACGTGCTGGCGGGCAGGAAGACTTGCACACCGCTGAGACTGCGCAGAAATCCTGACGGTTCCGGTCGTGATTGCATCCCACGCGCCCTTTGGGCGTCTCAAGAGTGCTATCATGTGCGCCTGACCCTGGTCCCTCAGGTTTCGCCAATTGGTCTCTGCGCGTGAATGGAACCACGAAATGACCGCGAGAGACGCCCAGCCTGTTCGGTCCGAGTAGTCTCTGTACAGAGTCTCTACGCCCTCAACGGTTGTGCGAGTTCGCGCGAAAACCCAGGTTTTCCGCGCTTTTTCATAAATGATCCTGGAACTGACTACACACTCATAGATTGTGGCGGATGGGGTGGGATTCGAACCCACGAGACGGTTCCCCGCCTACACGCGTTCCAGGCGTGCGCCTTCGACCACTCGGCCACCCATCCATTTTGCGCGTGCGGCGGCGCACGCCGGTCTTTATCGTTCGCCGCCGTCGCGGCTTCCTACAGTTCGCCGCCGTCGCGGCGGGTGCGCCTTCGACTGCCCGGCCGGCCTTCGCAGCGCGGGCGGGACTATAGCGGCGCGCGGCCGACGCGCAAGGACGCGCAACCCGGCGGCGCGGGGCCGTCCGGAGGGTTTGCAGGCCGCCGCCCGACCGGTTATTCTTAACTTTTGGGGCGTAAGGTTGCGTAGCTTGAGAAGGGGGCCGTCATGGCGGCGTTTCGCTTTATCGCATGGGTTCTGGTCGCAATCGCCGTTGCGCTTCTGGGCGCGGACGGCGTCACGTCGCTCGAAACCGGCGAGCCGGTCATGCGCACCACGGCGGAGATTCTCGGGCTTTTGGGCGTCGACGGCATCGGTTTGGCCGAAAAGGCGCCCGGCGGCGTTTCGCAGGCGATTTCGACCCTGATGGGCGCGCCGCTGTGGGCTGTCATCGGGCTCATCGGCGTCGTGCTCACCCTCGTCTTCCGGCCGATGGAATAGCGCCGCGCGCGCCATCATTCAGCCAATGAAGATAATGCGCCGCACTATCATGCGGCGGCGCGTTCGCGCGCGCGCTTCGCTTCCAGCTTCCTGCGATACCGGCTTTGCACGATATTGACGCAGACGAGCACGAAGATGACGAAATAGAACGTCGTCTTCGACATCGGCGTCACCTCGAAGGCGAACAATCGCAAATGCGCCAGATGGCCGCCCTCCGACACAAGCAGAACGCCGACGATGAACAGAATGAAGAGTCCGAGCACTTCGTACATGCGGTTCTTTTTAAGAAACGCCGCCACCTGATTGGCGATCAGCAGCATCAGGACGCCGCCGGCGATAATCGCCGTCGCCATAACCGGAACAACATGCGTGAGCGCGATCGCCGATAGAAGCGAGTCGAAGGAAAAGACCGCATTCATCGACACGATCCAGAACAAGGCCCAGAAAACCGATCGCCTGCGCTCGCCGTTGACGCCTTCGATCTCCTCCACAGCCAGAAAGTGCAGGATTTCCGCAGTCGCGGTGTAAATGATAAACGCGCCGCCCAGAAGCGTGATCACGGCGTGGAGCGTGAATTCGCCTTCGATGATCCCGGCGAAACGAATAGCTATAAACGGTTCCTGAAAAGCGCTGATTGCGCCCATGACGACCACAAGCAGCAGGAGTCTGAAGACGATGGCGAGTCCGATTCCTGTTTGGCGCACGAATCGCCGGCGCGCCGGATCGACGCGCTGCGACTCGATTGCGATATAGAGAAGGTTGTCAAACCCCAGCACCGCTTGCAGCAGGATCAACATCGCCAGGGTAAACAAATTTTCCAGTGAAAACAGCGCGTCCATTTCTCAACCTCTCTATTCGTCCGTCCCGCGTTTCAAACAAAGCCATAATCGCCAGCGGGCGCAAGTCCTTGACTCCGCGCGCCCGTTTAGCCGGTCGACCCGTTCGTCCGGCGCGACGAGGCGAATACGATCAAACCGGAATCGACGAATCGTTATCGCCCTGCGACAGAAAGGCCGCCGGCCTCCTTGCCAGCCGCACGCACAGTCATAAATCAGCACCGTCAACGCAATGAGAGAGGACGCCATGATCAGGCTGATCACCATACTGACGAGCGCCAGCGTGCTTATCGCCGCATTTGCTCCGCTCGCTTACACTTATGCCGCTTTGGCGTAACATAGGCGCGCGGAACGCCCCCGCTCATCAAAACCAAGAGCCCGCCGCCGCGGGCGTCGCAGATAAAGAGCGGCCGCAGCAATAGGCGTGAAACGCCTGCAGCCGGCCGCTCTTTTCGTTTCACGGGCCGCACAGGCGTTACTTTTATCAGGAATTCTCCCCGCCTAACCGCTGCGCGGCGGCACGGTAATCGGCTTCCGTATCGACGCCCGGCGCGGCGTGATCGACAATAGCGACGGCGATTTTTTCTCCCATATCCAGAATGCGAAGTTGTTCGAGCCGCTCGGCCCGCTCGCGAACGCCCTGAGGGGCGCGCGCAAAACGCAACAACGTATTCCGGAAAAAAGCGTAAACGCCCACATGAAGAAAATATTTGGCCGGATTTAGAACGCGTCCTTGCGCGTCTCTTTCGCACGCCGGCGCATTACGATAAAAGTCGGCAGCATAGGCCAATACGTCCGGTTCGATCGTCGCGCCCAGTTTAACTTTGACCGCGGCCGGGTCGGTCGGCGAGCCCGGCCCCGCCCTCGCCGTCGCGGGAAAACGGCAGGCAAGCGTGGAGGCGAAGGGCGCAGCTGATTCCTGAAGCGCAATCAGCCGGTCGATATGAGAGGGATCGATTTCCGGCTCGTCTCCCTGCAGGTTTACGATGATGTCGGTTTCAAGCGTTTCGGCGATCTCCGCCACGCGCTCCGACCCGGATGCATGGGATGAACGCGTCATGCGCGCATCGCCGCCAAAACCGCGCACAGCTTGCGCAATCCGCTCATCGTCTGTGGCGACGATGACGCAATCGGCGGTAGTGCGCATCGCCCGTTCATGGACATGCTGGATCAGCGGCTTGCCTGCAAGCGGCAACAGGATCTTGCCCGGCAGGCGGGTCGAGCCGTAACGCGCGGGAATCACAATCGCCGCTTTCACGTCGGCGTTCCTTTCGCGGCGAAGCGTACAGCGAGCATGGCCAACACGAACCCGGCCAGCGCGCCGCCGGCGTTCGAGATTGCATCGGCGAGTTCAGGCGTTCGCACGCCGCCGAGCCCCTGCGCGCCCTCAAGAAGCGCGCCGTAGGCGGCAAGCGCAATCGGCGCGAGCCAGACGCGTCCGAAAGGGCGAATGGCGGCCAGAAACGCGGACGCGCCCAACGCGCCATAAGCGGAAAAATGCGCCACCTTGTCGCCCAGCATCTCGTCGCCAAAGAGCGCCGCTGCGAGCCACCGTGCGGCGGCGAATCCCGGCGCGCTCTCGTCCGGGTTGGGCGCCAGCGTCAGGTAGGTGACGGCAAGAAAAAGTATTGCGAACGCGGTCCGCGCAACCCGAAGCTTCGTCATTCGCGCGCGCCTTCCGGCATGGCGGCGAGCTTGCGCTCCCAGTCAATCGCTGAACGCAGGATAAAATCGATGTCGTCATAGCGCGGACGCCAGTCCAGCACGGCGCGTATAGACGCGTTGTCGGCGATCAGCTGCGGCGGGTCCCCGGCCCTGCGGGGCCCGACTTCATAGGGCAAGGTCGTCCCGGATACGCGCTCGACGGCGTCTATCACCTCATAGACCGAATAGCCGCGTCCATAGCCGCAGTTCAGGGTCGCCGAAGCGCCGGCGCCGCGCAGCCATTCAAGCGCTGATAAATGCGCGTCGGCCAGATCGCTCACATGCACATAATCGCGGATGGCTGTGCCGTCCGGCGTCGGGTAATCGGCTCCGTATACCTGCAGCTTTTCTTTTCGCGCGCCCACGGCGATTTGCGCGGCGACCTTGATGAGATGGGTGGGCTTGCCGATCTCGCCAGCGCGCGCATCCGGATCTGCGCCGGCCACATTGAAATATCGTAAGATCATGTAGGAAAAGCCATGGGCGACAGCCGCATCAGCGACGATGCGCTCGCTCATCGCCATCGAAGCGCCATAGGGCGTGATCGGTTGGATCGGCGCGTTTTCGGAGACCGGCACGCGGTCCGGCCTTCCGTAAACAGCCGCCGTTGAAGAGTAAATAAACCGCTTAACGCCGCGTTCGACGCACATCTCGAGAAGCGTAAGCGTCTTGCACGTATTATTGCGGTAATAGGCGAGCGGTTGTTCGAGGGATTCCGGAACAAGGATCGATCCGGCGAAATGGATCACTTCCTCTACGTCGTGCTCGTCGAAAGCTTTCATTAAAGCATCGTTGTCGCCAATATCGGCTTCGATAAACGGCACGCCGTTCGGAATGAGCCGCCGCGCGCCCGCTGACAAGTCATCAAACGCAACGGCGCGCTCGCCGGCCGCCTGAAGGGCGAGCAGCATATGCGCGCCGATATAGCCGGCGCCGCCGGTCACAAGCACGCTCATGAGGACGTCACCTCGTTTTATTGCGGCGAACGCGCCGTCCCGCCGCCAAAATCTTAACACTTACTATAGCATAAAGGGAGCATCGTTTGACCCGCCGGTCTATAATCAAACAGACGGCCTTTACGACAATGCCAAACGAATCGCGTGTTCTCGAACATGTTTCAGCACAGGAAATATGAAGCGTTGGCGCCGGAAGGCGTGCGTATTTACGCGATCGGCGACATTCACGGGCGGCCTGACTTGCTCGACGCGCTGATGACCAAGATTGAGCAAGACGAGAAAGATGCCGGTCCCGGTCAATTGATTTTTCTTGGGGATTATGTGGACAGGGGTCCAGACAGCCGCGGCGTCGTCGACCGGCTTTTGAAGATAAAAGCATCGCGTCCGGAATCGGTTTTCCTCAAGGGCAACCATGAAGCGGCGATGCTCGGGTTTCTCGACGCACCGAACGATTTGGAAGACTGGCTTTACTGGGGCGGCGCAGAGACGCTTGAAAGCTATGGCGTCGAGACGCCATTGAAAAGAAGCGCCGAAGATCTAGCGGCCGCGCTTTCAGAAAATTTGCCGGCGCGGCATCTCTCTTTTCTTCGCGCGCTCAATTTGCACAAGATCATGGGCGACTATCTGTTCGTCCATGCCGGCGTCAGACCGGGCGTCGCGCTGGACGAGCAATCGGAAGATGATCTCTTGTGGATCCGCGGCGATTTCCATCGCGCTGCGGCTAAAGAGCGACCTGCGCAAGTAGTTGTGCACGGACACCATCCGGAAAAGAAGCCCGTGGACGAGGGCTGGCGTATCGGTGTTGATACAGGCGCAGTATGGACGGGACGGCTGACGGCGGCCGTGCTTGAAGACGCGACCAGGCGATTCTTGTCAACCTGAAGCAACCGTTCGCCCGCCGCGATCCGCAATAAGACGCAAACCGCCCGCGGCATGAAGAATCGTACGCAGAGTCTCGACCCCGCCGGGTCCGTCGCCGAGAGCCAGCGCCTTGCCGAATTCCGCCGCATAGTTGGCTGACGTAACGATTACGGGCGACGGCGTGGCGAATATCAATTTTCCGCCGATAAGGATTGTTTCACGCCAACGTTCAAGCATTTCACGCTTCATGCGCGCCGGAGCGATCAGATATTCCGGCTCCGCAGCCCGGCAGTCGGTTTCGGTGATGATCGGCGGGCCGTCTGATCCCAGCCGTTCGCCCGCGCGCGCGCATCCCATGCCGACCGCCGCGCTAACCGTCTGCGTTGCTGAAGCGCCCGCCCAGGCGAGAAGGGTTTGCGCCTGAATGTCCGCGCCGAGAATATGAATGCGTTCGCCGCGGTCGGCGATTTCGTTCAGCAACTTCGAAAACGCCTCGCGCGCTTCCATGAGGCGTTGCTCAAACGCCTGATAGGGCTGCAGCGCGCGCATGGCGAGTGCGTTTTCTTCGTCCCAGAGACGCGCGAGGCGTTCATACCAGGGATCGAAATCATATTCCTCGGATTCCGCGTGCGTTATGAACAGGCGGATAGAGCCCCCTTCTTTCTCAGTAAGCGCGCCGCGAAATATCTTCAGGTCAGCATCGCGGACAATGCGCTCGATCACAGCCAGCGAAAACGCAGCGGAGATTCCTGGATGTAAAGATTCAATCGCATTTCGCGTCAGCGCCACAGGCGCGTATAGCGTTTCAACGACAAGCACGCCGTCATCAACGAGCAGTTCTTTGACGCTTTCAAAAAAGGATTTCGGGTCATCCAGTTCTTCGAGAACCGAAATCGCGGTGATCAAATCGAATTTATCGCCGGCGAGCGCATGTCTCGTTTCCTCAGAAGGAAAGCGCGCCTGCACCGTCTGCGCCCAATCTCCGATCTCGTCGATTACAGCGTCGCTATCAATTCCGACGCGATCCACCCAACGCGGATAAAACGAAAGCAGCGTCCCGTCATTACATCCGATATCGAGAGCGCGGCAGTCGCGTCCGGAAATCGATTCGAGCGCTTCAGTCGCCGCTTTGCGCAGGGAATTACGCGTAGACCGGTAACGTCCGGACGGAATCACTTCCGAATATTCTGCGGCTGACAATGTGTTTTTCTGTAAGAGCCCGCACGCAAACGCGTCTTGCGAAGGATCGCAAAAAACATAATCGAGCGAACCGCGCTTCGAACGCAGCCCCAGCGGACTGCGTTCATTGGCAAGACTTATTGAAAAAGCCGGCGTCAACGCCTTCGACCCGCAGGCTCGGCAGGTGGCTATTTTCTTCACGGAACCAGCCTTTTTCGTTCGAGAATTCACTCGAGCGATCGTCCCAGCGCACGGTAAATTCCGCGTAAACTTGGGGATCAGGCAGCGGCAATATTCCGCTTACCGAAGTTAACAAATTCTTGCTTAACTGATCGCATAGATGAGAAGCGACACGCTAGTCACGAGCAATGTCAGCATGGTCAGTAGCGTTCCCACCATGCGGCCCTGTTTCCATGCGCCCATGCCGAGTCCCAACATATGCGCGATGCGTCCGAAAAAGAAAATCCCGCCAAGTCCGTGAATGAACGACGCAGGCGCGCCTAGCATGGCCAGGCCGAACAACCCAATCAGCGCAAGCGGCGCGTACTCGGTGTAATTCCCGTGGGTGCGGATTGCTCGTTGCACATCTTCGACGCCGCCGTCGCCCAGATCGATCTTATGCGTAGAGCGCGCCTTTCCGACTCGATAGCTGAGATAAATAAGCAATAGCGCGTGAAGGCCCACCCAGAATCCGGCCGCTTGCATCGCCGTCATAAAAATCTCCCTGAAAAGCTTTTTGTTTACGCCGCCAAACGCGCGATAAGTTTACGCATAAACGCCGTGCTCTGCACGATTTGATCCAGAGTCACGAATTCATTCGGCTGATGCGCTTGATCAATGGATCCCGGTCCGCAAACGACGACGGAAAACCCGGCTTCCTGAAACTGGCCGGCTTCGGCGGCGTATGTGACGACGTCGGCGGCGTTGCGCCCCGTCAACGCCTTCGCCAGGTCGGCGGCCGGATTATCGGAAGCAGGCGCAAACGCGGGCGCGTTGGTCATCTGGACGGTCTCCACCCGGCAACCGGCGGCGCGGGCGCGCATCTCCGCCTCGACGCCGCGCGCATAGTCCAGAAATTCCTCCAGAACGTCCTGCACGCTGTCGCCGGGAATGACGCGCACGTCCCATTCGAACGAAGCCTCGCCGGCCATAATGTTGAGCTGAGTTCCGCCATGCGCAACGTTGACTGTCATCGATGAATAGGGCGGCGAAAACGGCGATTCCGGATCGGCGTTTCGCTCGCGCGCGGTCCGCATGTCGGCGACTCTTGCGATGAGCTTTGCTGCCGCTTCCACCGCCGAGACGCCGCGGTCGGTCTGGCTCGAATGCGTGGTGTATCCGGTCACCGTGGTCCTGAAAGAAGCGATGCCCTTATGCCCGTCGACGACGTTCATCATGGTCGGTTCGCCGACAATGACGGCTTCCGGCGCAGGCAATTTGTCGCGAATCTCCGCAATCATGTGCGGCGCGCCAAGGCAGCCCACTTCCTCGTCATAGGAAAGCGCAAAAATAACGGGGCGTTTCAGATTAGCCGACAGCATCTCCGGCAACAGCGACAATGCGATCGCCGAAAAGCTCTTCATGTCGCAGGTCCCGCGCCCGTAAAGCTTGCCGTTCTTTTCCGTCACGGTCCACGGATCGGTGCTCCAGTCCTGCCCCTCGACCGGCACGACGTCCGTGTGTCCCGACAGGACGACGCCGCCCTCCACATGAGGACCGACGACCGCATAGAGATTCGACTTGGTTTCGTCGTCATTCATGACGCGATGCGTCTCGACGCCATGATCACGGAAATAGTTTTCGACATCCTCGATCAGATCAAGATTCGAGCGCGACGACGTCGTGTCGTGCGCGACGAGGCGGGCGATCCAGTCGAGTTGTTTTTGAATGTCGGTCATACGTTCCTGCGCTTGCGATCATGCGCGGCCTTCTGATTAATTCAAGACTGAAGTTCAGCCGGCGATTTTGAACGGCTCAAGCCCTGACAGGCGCATCGCGGTTTCCTGCTCCGGAACAGAGCGCGGCGCAACGTCCTTAACGGCGGCGGCGAAGGCGCGGATGTGATCGGGCGTCGTGCCGCAGCACCCGCCGACGATGTTCAGGAGACCGCTTTGGCTCCATTCCCGCAAATGTTCGGTCATCGATTCAGGCGTTTCGTCGTAATCGCCGAAGGCGTTCGGCAAACCGGCGTTCGGATAGGCCGAAACGAAACAGTCGGCGACGCGCGCAAGCTCGGCCACATAGGGACGCATGAGATCGGGCCCAAGCGCGCAGTTGACGCCGACCGACAGCGGCCTTGCGTGGCGCACGGCATGCCAGAACGCTTCGGGCGTCTGTCCGGAAAGCGTCCGGCCCGACTGGTCGGTAATCGTCACCGAGAGCATGAGGGGAATTTCAAAGCCGAGATCGTCGAACAGTTCCTGTACGGCGAAAATCGCCGCCTTGGCGTTCAGCGTATCGAAAATCGTTTCAATCAGAAGTATGTCCGCGCCGCCTTCCACAAGACCGCGCGCCGTTTCGCTGTAAGCCTTCACGAGCGTGTCGAAGTCGACATTACGCGCGCTTGGGTCGTGGACGTCAGGCGAAATCGACGCTGTGCGGTTAGTCGGTCCGATAGCGCCGGCGACGAAGCGTGGACGTCTATCCTTTCCCGCCTCGTCCGCCGCCCCGCGCGCGATCGCGGCGCCGGCGCGGTTCATTTCAACGGCGAATTCCTCCAGCCCGTAATCGGCCTGTGCGATCGTCGTTGCTGAGAATGTATTCGTTTCGATTATGTCAGCGCCGGCGTTGAGATAGGCCCTGTACATGCCGGCGACGATCTCAGGATGCGTCAGGTTGAGGACGTCGTTATCGCCGCGGAGATCGCATTTCCAGCCGGCGAACTTGGCGCCGCGATATCTGGCTTCGTCGAGCTTCAATTGCTGGATGTAAGTCCCTGACGCCCCGTCGAGCACAAGAATGCGGCGCGCAAGCGCCTCCTTGAGCGCAGCAATGCGGGCCTGGCGGCCGGAAAACGGGTCTTTCTGCGGATCGGGCATTTTGAATTCCTTCTTTGCAACATATAAAGATTTCTTTATATGTTTGGCAAGCCCCTTCAGAGGCCCCGCCCCCTTCGCAAGCCGCGCCGAGCGATTAAGATCGCCTGCGAGAAGCCTTGGGAGCCGCCCATGCGCAAAAAGATGGTCTCGGCCGAGGACGCCGCTGCGCTCATCCATGACGGAGACACGCTTGCGACGTCGGGCTTTGTCGGAATCGGCACGCCGGACGCGCTGCTCGACGCGCTCGCGCGGCGCTTTATCGACGCCGGCGCACCAAAAGGCCTCACGCTTCTGTTCGCCGCGGGCCAGGGCGACGGCGACGCGCGCGGGCTTAATCGTCTCGGCCATGACGGATTGTTGAAACGCGTTGTCGGCGGACATTGGGGCCTCATTCCAAAAGTCGGCGCGCTGGCGCTCGATGAAAAGATCGAAGCGTATAATCTGCCGCAGGGCTGCATCTCGCATCTTTACCGCGAGATCGCCGGCGGCAAGGCGGGGCTCCTGACCAAAGTCGGGCTCAACACCTTCGTCGACCCGCGCATCGAGGGCGGCAAGCTCAACGACAAAACAACGGACGATCTCGTCCGCCTTGTCGAGATCGACGGCGAAGAGTGGCTTTTTTACAAAGCGTTTCCGATCAACGCCGTCTTTATTCGCGGCACCACCGCTGATCCCGCCGGCAACATCACCATGGAGCGCGAAGCGCTTACCCTCGACAATCTCGCCATGGCGATGGCGGCGAAAAACTCCGGCGGCGTCGTTATCGCGCAGGTCGAGCGCATCGCCGCTAAAGGTTCGCTGCACCCACGCGCCGTGCAAATCCCCGGCGTTATGGTCGACTGCGTGGTCCAGGCGCCGCCCGAGCTTCACCCGCAAACTTACGCCACCGCCTATTCGCCGACGTTTGCGGGGGAAATTCGCGCTCCGCTCGAAGCGATCACGCCGATGCCGCTCGACATCCGCAAAGTGATCGCGCGGCGCTGCGCGATGGAGCTTCCTGTAAACGGCGTCGTCAATCTCGGCATCGGCATGCCCGAAGGCGTAGCGGCGGTGGCGGGCGAGGAGCGTTTGCTCGATCACATCACGCTCACCGCCGAGCCCGGCGTCATCGGCGGCCTTCCCGCCGGCGGGCTCGATTTCGGCGCGGCGGTGAACACCGACGCGGTCATCCATCAGAACCAGCAGTTCGATTTCTATGACGGCGGCGGGCTCGACCTCGCCTGTCTCGGCATGGCCGAAACCGGCGCGAACGGCGACGTCAACGTTTCGCGCTTCGGTATGAGACTCGCCGGCGCCGGCGGCTTCATCAATATCAGCCAGAATGCACGCCGGCTGGTTCTTGCCGGAACCTTCACCGCCGGCGGACTCGACGCCGCGCTCGAGGACGGCGCGCTCAAAATTCGCAGCGAAGGGCGCGCGAAGAAGTTCCGCGCGCGCGTCGAGCAGGTGACGTTTTCGGGCCCCTATGCGGCCGAACGCGGCCAGCCGGTTCTTTATGTCACCGAGCGCTGCGTCTTCGAACTGCGCCCGGACGGGCTGGCGCTTATCGAAATCGCGCCGGGCGTCGACCTCGGCAAAGACATTCTCGCGCAGATGGATTTCGCGCCGATTGTCGAAACCCCGCGCCCGATGGATGCGCGCATTTTCGCCGACGGACCGATGGGGCTGCGCGACATGCTGCTGCATCTCGAGCTTGAGGACCGGTTTTCCTATGACAGCGAACGCAACGTTTTGTTCATGAATTTCGAGGGACTCGCCGTGCGCCGCGAGGAAGACGTCGATGAAATCCGCGCCGCAGTCGAGGCGCTGTGCAAGGACATCGGCAAACGCGTCAACGTGGTCGCCAATTACGACGCCTTCCGCATCGATGAGTCCGTCGCCGATACTTACGCGCAGATGGCCGCAGCGCTTAAAGAAAAGCATTACAGCGAAATCACGCGCTATACGACGAGCGCCTTCATGCGCGCCAAGCTCGGCAAGATTTTCGCCCGCGACGCCGCGCCCCACATCTTTGAGTCAGCGGAAGAAGCGCGGCGATATATCGACCGCTCGGCGTAACAGAAGCGCTGCGCGCTATTTCACCTCGATAAGCTCCACATCGAAGATTAGCGCTTCGTTCGGCGCGATCGGCCCGCCCGGCGTTCCCTCTTCGCCGTAAGCGAGCGCCGGCGGAATGAAAAAGCGAAATTTGTCGCCTTCGCTCATCAATTGCACGCCTTCGGTCCAGCCGGCGATGACGCGGCCGAGCTTGAACTCGGCCGGTTCGCCGCGCGCGTAAGACGAGTCGAACTCGGTTCCGTTGACCAGCACGCCCTTGTAGTCGACCTTGACGATATTATCTTCGGTCGGCGATTTTCCGTCTTTGGGCCCTTCCGAAAGGACCGTATACTGAAGACCCGAGCGCGTCGTAACGACATCTTCCTTCTCTGCGTTTTCCGCGAGAAACGCTTCCGCTTGCTTTTTGTTTTGCAGGAGGTCGTGAACTTTCAGAAGCTTTACGTCGAAGATGAGCGCCTGGTTGGGACCGCCCGGCGCATCGCCGCGTTCGCCGTAAGCGAGCGCCGGCGGAATGAAAAAGCGATAGCGGTCGCCCTCGCTCATCAATTGCAGCCCCTCGATCCAGCCGGGAATGACCTGGTTCAATCGAAACCGCGCCGCTGCGCCGCGCGCATAAGACGAGTCGAACTCAACGCCGTCAATCAGCGTGCCGGCATATTCGACGTCGATGACGTCGATCGGCTTCGGACTGGCGCCGTCCTCGGGCCCTTCTTCGAGCGCTATGTATTGAAGCCCGCTTTCGGTCGTGACGACGGCTTCGCGCTTAGCGTTTTCCTCGAGAAACTTTTGCGACGCGGCGAGATTCGACGCCGCGCGTTTTTCGAATTCAGCGACCGGGTCGGGCTGTACCGTTTCTTCTTCGGTCTTTTCGCCGCAGGCGGCGAGTGCGAATACGGCGGCGACGAGCAATAGTGCGCGCATCAATCAACTCCTCTCAAACAAACCGGGCCGGGACACTAGCGGAAGTCGCCTTCGGTTTGAAACCCTGTGCGGCGCGGCGCCTGTTCGCGCGTCGTTCCGACGAAAGGGTCCATTCTGCCTCCCGATCTGAAAAATGAAAATCGCGAATCCCGCATATTTCCCGGCCTTGAGCGCTAAAGGGTCCATTTTGTCCATTTTCGAACGGATAAGGAACGCAGGCATATTCGTCATCTCGCGCCTGCGCAGCGTCGCTAATGCGCCGGAGCGCGCACGGGCTGACGGAGAACGGCGGCGCGCCGGATGACGGGCATGCAATCTCATCTCTCCACCATAAGACCGCTCCGAAACTGTCGGATAACTATCCCGCAAGATTTAATGTCAGCGCAGCGGCGCCCTTGTTTCATGCGAAGCGAGGCCTGACCGCGCGCGAACCGGGCGAGGAAATGACGCCGCCCCCGCCCTTGACCCTGCGGGCGGGCTTTGCGAGGGTCGGCCGCATATGGCGTCTGATTTATTCCGCTGTTTTCAGCGTTTTACCCTTCAGTTGGAATGATGACGGGCAGCCGGCGCGAAAAATCCGTTTCGCGCCCGAAGCATGCAATCAAGTCGAGGAGGCATCCGATGACTGCAGCGAAAAAAGGCGATGAAGTCGTCGTGGCCTACACCGTGCGCACCGACGACGGCCGCGTCGTGGGCGGCACCGAACGCGACGGGCCGCAAACACTGAAACTCGGCGAAGGCAAGATCTTCCCGCAGATCGAGGACGGCCTCGCCGGCATGGCCGCGGGCGAGGAAAAGGCGGTGACCGTGCCGGCCGACGATGCGTTCGGCCCGCGCCGGGAGAATCTGGTGCTGCAGATCCCGCGCGACCAGCTTCCCGACGACGACGCCCCGCAGCCGGGCATGCAGCTTTCCGCCAACGCCCAGGACGGCCAGACGCTCACCCTCACCATCACCGATGTGGGAGAAGACGCCGTCACCGCCGACGGCAATCATCCTCTCGCCGGCGAGGACCTGCACTTTGCGCTGACGCTCGTTGAGATCAAGGACGCGGCGTA
>JBHHVZ010000068.1:0-15589 GCA_046756245.1 Parvularculaceae bacterium | reverse complement strand
CGCCCGCCCGGGGAACTGACTCAACGAGCTAGACGGATACGTCTTCCCCCTCACCCTAACCCTCTCCCCCAAAGGGGAGAGGGAACCTCCCACGCGGCGCCGAAAGGTCTCGTCTGCCCAAGTCGGTGTAAGCCTCGCCGTCAGGGAGCGACGCGTTGATGAAGCTTTATCATTGCCAGGGCGCGCGTTCCTTGCGCGCCCTCTGGGCGCTTGAAGAGATGGGCCTCGACTACGAGCTCGTCACGCTGCCCTTTCCGCCGCGCATCTTCCAGAAAGATTATAAGGAGGTGAACCCGCTGGGCACGGTGCCCTGCTTGATCGACGCCGAGGCGATGCTGACCGAGTCGGCGGCGATCTGTCAGTATCTCGCCGACCGTTACGGGCCGACGCCTCTCGGGGTCGCGCCCGACGAAAGGGACTATCCGGCGTATCTAAACTGGCTGCACCGCTCGGATGCGACGCTCACCTTCCCGCAGACGCTTGTGCTGCGCTATTCCCAACTGGAGCCCGAAAACCGCCGCCAGCCGCAGGTCGCCCAGGATTACCGCAAATGGTTCCTCGGCCGCTGGCGTTCGGTCGAGGAGGGACTATCTGGCCGCGACTATCTCTGTGCGGAACGCTTCACCGTGGCCGACATCTGCGTCGGCTACGCGCTCTATCTGGCGAAGACGCTGGGCATCGACGAAGCGCTGACGCCGAATGTCGCGCGCTGGTGGAAGCGGTTAAGCGAACGAGAGGCGTATCGGCGGGCGGCTGCATCATAGCTGGGACCAACAGCATCGCGCCATGGACGGGCGGGGCGGAACCGCTCTAGTCTGACGGCTGGCCGCGTGAGCCCCTCATGCGGCAGGAAAAGCGCGAAAGACGCTGAATTATGCCGGTTTTCGACTCCAAGATTGACATTCGCTCTGAAGAGTTTGCGAAGAACCGCGCCGATCATCTGGCGCTGATCGAGGAATTCCGCGGGCTGGAGCGCAAGATCGTCGAAACCTCGGCGCGCGCCAAGCCGAAATTCGACAAGCGCGGGCAGATCCTGCCGCGCGAACGCATTGCGCTGATCCTCGACCGCGGCGCGCCGTTTCTCGAACTCTCGACGCTGTGCGGCTACAAAATGCACGACGACGACGGCGACCAGAACATCTCCGGCGGCGGCTCCATCGCCGGCATCGGTTTCATCGCCGGCGCGCGCTGTCTCGTCTCGGCGAGCGATTCCGGCATCAAGGGCGGCGCGGCGACGCCGATGGGGGTCGAGAAGGCGCTGCGGGCGCAAGCGCTCGCGCTCGAAAACAAGCTGCCCTTCGTGCATTTGATCGAAAGCGCCGGCGCCAATCTGTTTCGTCAGGCCGAAATGTTCGTCGCCGGCGGGCGGAGCTTCGCCAATCTCGCGAAACTCTCGGCCGCCGGCTGCCCGGTGATCGCCGTCGTGCACGGATCGTCGACGGCGGGCGGCGCCTATCAGACCGGGCTTTCCGATTACGTCATCGCGGTCAGGGGACGGACGAAAGTCTTTCTCGCCGGCCCGCCGCTCCTCAAAGCCGCAACCGGCGAGATTGCAACCGACGAAGAACTCGGCGGGGCGGAGATGCATTATCACGTCTCCGGCACCGCCGAATATATGGCCGAAAACGACGCCGACGGCGTCCGTATCGCCCGCGAGATCGTCGCTAAACTCGACTGGAACCGGAACCAATCGAGGCGCGAACTGAATTTCGCCGAACCGAAATACGACCCGGAGGAAATTCTCGGCGTCGTTCCCGTCGATTACCGCCAGCCCTATGACTCGCGCGAGGTGATCGCGCGCCTCGTCGACGGTTCCGACATGCTCGGCTTCAAGGACGGCTATGGCGCGGCGACCGTGTGCACGCAAGGCCAGATCGCCGGCCATGCGGTTGGAATCATTTCGAACAATGGCCCCATAGACGCCGACGGCTCGGCCAAAGCGGCGCAGTTTATCCAGCTCATGTGCCAGTCGGATACGCCGGTGATCTTCCTCCAGAACACCACCGGCTATCTGGTCGGGACCGACGCCGAACAGCGCGGCATCGTCAAGCACGGGAGCAAGATGATTCAGGCTGTCACCAACATGACCGCGCCCAAACTGACGCTGCATATCGGCGCCTCGTTCGGGGCCGGCAATTACGGCATGTGCGGGCGCGCGTTCGATCCGCGCTTCATCTTCGCCTGGCCCAACAACCGCATCGCCGTGATGGGCGGCGAACAGGCGG
Source organism: Parvularculaceae bacterium (assembly GCA_046756245.1). Lineage (GTDB taxonomy): Bacteria > Pseudomonadota > Alphaproteobacteria > Caulobacterales > Parvularculaceae. The sequence goes on along the minus strand of JBHHVZ010000068.1, from coordinate 13,364 downwards.
CCAAGACAATGCGCATCGTCGCCGAGGAAGGCGCACGCCGCAATGGCGAAGAGCCGAATACGGAATTTCTCGACGCCATGGCGGCGAAAGTCGTCGCGCAATATGACGCGGAGTCGATGGCGCTTTTCGCCACCGCGCGGCTGTGGGACGACGGCCTCATCGACCCGCGGGACAGCCGCAAGGTGCTGGCCTTCTGTCTCGATACGATCCGCGAGGCCGAAACCCGCACGCTTCACCCCAACGTCTTCGGCGTGGGGAGGATGTGACGTCGATGTTGTTAGGAAATAACATCGACGTCATCCCGTGCGCGCTGCAATGTGCAACATTGCTGCGCAGACACGGGATCTCTTTCAGTTTTACAATGGATCCTGGGTCTGCGGCACATCATTTCATGCTGCGCCGCATCCGGGATGACGGGTAATTCCAATGAAACTCACCCCTGAACACGAACAGATCCGCGCCACGCTCAAGCGCTTCATCGACGCGGAGATCAATCCGTATGTGGATGAGTGGGAGGAGGCGGAGATGTTTCCCGCCCACGACGTGTTCAAGGGGCTCGGCGATCTCGGGCTTCTGGGCGTCACCAAGCCGGTCGACTATGGCGGCATGGGGCTCGACTATTCCTATGGCGCGGTCGTCGCGGAAACCCTCGGCTACATCGATTGCGGCGCGGTGCCGATGGCGATCGGCGTTCAGACGGACATGGCGACGCCGGCGCTCGCGCGTTTCGGTTCGGATGCGGCCAAAGAGGATTTCCTGCGGCCGTCGATTTCCGGCGATTACGTCGCCTGTATCGGCGTGTCGGAAACCGGCGCCGGCTCCGACGTCGCCTCGATAAAAACGACGGCGAAAAAGGACGGCGACGACTACGTGATAAACGGCGGCAAAATGTGGATCACCAGCGGCGCGCAGGCCGACTGGATGTGCCTTCTCGCCAACACGTCCGACGATCCGCCCCACAGGAACAAGACTCTGATCTGCCTGCCGTTGAAGGACGACAAGGGCAAGCCCCGCAAAGGCGTCGAAGTCGCGCGCACACTCAAGAAGCTCGGCATGCGGTCTTCCGACACGGCGCAGCTCTTCTTCGAGGACGTGCGCGTGCCGCAACGCTACCGCATCGGCGAGGAGGGCGCGGGCTTCACCTATCAAATGCTGCAGTTTCAGGAAGAGCGGTTATGGGGCGCGCTTTCAGGGCTCATCGGCATGGAAAGAACGATTGACGAAACGGTCGAATACGCCCGCGAGCGCAAGGCCTTCGGCCAGTCGATCCTCGACAATCAGGTGGTGCATTTCCGTCTCGCCGAACTCAAAACCGAAGTGCAGGCGCTGCGCTCGCTGACCTGGGACGCGGTCGAGAAAATGCTCGCTGGCGAGGACGTCACCCTGCTCGCCTCGATGGCCAAACTCAAAGCCGGCCGTCTCAGGCGCGAAGTAAGCGACTCCTGCCTGCAATATTGGGGCGGCATGGGCTTCATGGAGGAGACGCGCGTCTCCCGCGCCTATCGCGACGGCCGGCTCGCCTCGATCGGTGGCGGCGCCGACGAGGTGATGCTCTCCATCATCTGCAAATATATGGGCACGCTCCCCGGCAAGACGAACAGGGAGTAGGGAATAGTGCGTCTAAAGAGAGTAATGATTCCTTCAACAAGCGCAGACGTTTCCCTCTCCCCGAAGGGGAGCGGGAACAAAGCATGCATTTGTTGCTAGCGTCGAGACTACAGTGATGACCATCCGCAAAATCCTCATCGCCAATCGCGGCGAGATCGCCTGCCGCATCATGCGCACAGCGAAGGCGCGGGGGATTGAAACCGTCGCGGTCTATTCCGACGCCGATAAAAACGCCTATCATGTGCGCATGGCCGATGAGGCGGTCCGCATCGGCGGGCCGGCGCCGGCGGAAAGTTATCTCAATATTGAGGCGATCATCGGCGCGGCGAAGTCGTCGGGCGCTGACGCCGTCCATCCGGGTTACGGGTTTCTGTCTGAACGCGCTGACTTCGCCAGGGCTTGCGCAGAGGCGGGGATTATCTTCATCGGCCCGCCGGCGGCGGCGATGGCGGCGATGGGCGACAAGGCCAAAGCGCGCCGCCGGATGCTTGCTGCGGGCGTTCCCTGCGTTCCCGGCTATGACGGCGAAGACCAGTCCGATGCGCGGCTGGCGAAAGAAGCAAAGACGATCGGCTTTCCGATTATGGTCAAGGCCGCAGCCGGCGGCGGCGGCCGCGGCATGCGCGTCGTCGAAAAGGCCGCGGCGCTGAATAATGCGCTCGCCTCGGCCCGCAAGGAGGCCGAAAACGCTTTCGGCGATGGCAGGCTGCTGATCGAAAAACTCGTCGGCGGCGCGCGCCATGTCGAAATCCAGGTGATCGCCGACGCGCATGGAAATATCGTCCATCTCGGCGAACGCGACTGCTCGCTGCAGCGCCGCCGCCAGAAGGTGATCGAGGAAGCGCCATCGCCGGCGATTACGCCCGAATTGCGCGAAGCGATGGGCGCGGCCGCCGTCGAGGCCGCGCGCGCAGCCGGCTACGTCAACGCCGGCACGGTCGAGTTCCTGTTCGATCCGACGACGCAGGAATTCTTTTTTCTTGAAATGAACGCGCGACTGCAGGTCGAGCACCCTGTGACCGAGCTTGTGACCGGACTCGACCTTGTCGGCCTGCAGTTCGATGTCGCGGAAGGAAAAAAGCTTCCGTTCGGACAGGGCGAGGTTTCGGTTTCCGGCTGCGCCATCGAGGCGCGGCTCTACGCCGAAGACCCGGCGCAGGGCTTTCTGCCGCAGACCGGGCGCATAACGCATCTTCAATTTCCTGACATGCCAGGCCTGCGCGTCGACGCGGGCGTCGAAACCGGCGACGCGGTTTCCGCTTATTACGATCCGATGATAGCAAAGGTCATCGCATTTGCGCCGACCCGCGACGAAGCGCGCAAGAAACTCGCCGATACGCTTGAAGAAATCGTCATCTTCGGTCTGACGACGAATGTCTCGTTTCTCGTTTTGCTGTTACGCGACGAAGGCTTCACGAACGGCGCCGCCGACACCGGGTACATCGAAGCCAATCTTGAACGCCTGAACGGCGAAGCCTCTCCCGTCTCGGCCCTCGATGTCGCGCTCGCAGCAAGCACGCTGGTCGACGCGTCACACGGCGCGCTTCTCGCCGGCTGGAATTCGCGCGGGGAGACGGAATTTCCGCTGAACCTCCAGCACGGAGACGAAACGCTCGACGCGCAAGCAAACTTCGATGGGTCGAAACTGACCGTGCGTTTCGGCGAAGAAAACGCGGTTATCGTCCTCGACAATCGGGACGGGGCGCGTCTGCATTTTCTCCATGACGGCGAAGCGCAGTCGGCCTGGGCGGTGCGCGCAGGCGACGCCGTCGATATAAAAGCCGGTCCCGTCGCGCGGCGTTTCGTCGATATGACCTATGCGCCGGCGGGTGCGGCGGGAACGGGCGCCGACGCGATCATTGCCCCGATGGCGGGCGCGGTGACCGGCGTATTCGTTAGGCCCGGCGACACAGTCGAAAAAGGCCAGATCGTCGCCGCGATCGAAGCCATGAAGATGGAGCACCGACTCGCGGCCCCGCGCGACGGGGTCGTGGAAACCGTCTCGGTCAAGGTCGGCGATCAGGTAGCGATCCGGGCGGAATTGGTTACTCTGAAAGCGTTTGAATGCTGATGTAAGAAAGGTCAAAGCGCACGGACTGTTCCCTCTCCCCTTCGGGGAGAGGTTGAGTTGCGCCGTGCGGGAGATAAAGAGGCAACGGAGTCGCAGCCATGTCCGACAAGGCGATCATCACCTGCGCGCTGACGGGCGTTCTGACCGATCCCGGGCAGCATCCGGTTCCAGTGACGCCCGATGAGATGGCGGCGGAAGCCAAACGCGCGTTCGAGGCCGGGGCTTCGGTCATGCATGTGCATTACCGCGACCAGCGTCCGGGCCAGGGCCATCTGCCGACCTGGGACCCGAAAATCTGCGCCGGGATCAATGACGCGATCCGCGACGCCTGTCCGGAAGTGATCATCAACATGACCACGGGCGTCGTCGGCGAAGATTACGGCCATGTGCTCGATTATCTGCGCGCCTGCCGGCCCGAAATGGCCGCCTGCAACGCCGGCACGCTGAACTATCTGAAGACGCGCAAGGACGGCTCGTGGGCGTGGCCCCCCATGGTGTTCGACAATCCGGTTGAGAAAGTGAAAGCGTTCATCGACGTCATGAACGAGGTTGGAATTCTGCCCGAGTTCGAATGTTTCGATCTTGGCATCGTGCGCTCGGTCGGGCTTTACATTGAGAACGGCATGACGGAGCGCGCCGACTATAATTTCGTCATGGGCGTCGCCTCCGGCATGCCGGCCGATCCGGACCTCCTCCCACTGCTGATCAAATATAAAAAGCCCGATTGCCCGTGGCAGGCGACGGTGATCGGGCGGGCCGAGGTCTGGGACGTGCATGCGCGCGCCGCCCAGCTTGGCGGCAATCTCAGGACAGGACTCGAAGATTCATTCTATCTGCCTGACGGCTCGAAAGCCTCGTCAAACGGGGCGATGATCGAGATGCTCGCCGGCTACGCCCGTCAGGCCGGCCGCGAAATCGCCTCGCCGGACGAGACGCGGGCGATGATGGGGCTGGCGATCAGACTCTAGATATCGTTCCTGAGCGCCTCGACGAGCGCGGTCCGGTCGATGGCGCCGGCCGCGTCGAGCCGGTCGAGCGCGTATTTGCGGAACGGCATCTTTTGACCTTCCGAAAGATTGGCGAAACGCGGCCGCTCGACCCCGCGAAGAGCGCGCCGCTGAGCGTCGTTCATGGCCCGCCATTTCTCGCGGCGCGTAATTCGAAATTCCGCCCGCGCGTCGTCGGGGCTTTCGGCGTAAAGCTCGGCCGTACGCGCCTCGATGGCGCTCGCCTGCGAGTATCTAAGCGAATCCTCGAAGAAATCGGCGGCCAGTCTGTCGACGATGGCGCGCTCGTCTTCGCTCAGCGCCTCCCAGCGCATGTCGGCGAACGCCGCGTTCTGTGGAGCGGCGAATTCTTGAGCGCGAATTTCAATGGAAGCGAAAAGGCCGAGGAAGAAAAAAAGGCCGAACGCCAAAGATCTACGCAACTGCATTCAGGTCTCCGTAACGCCCGGGAGACTAGCGGCAAGGCGTTGCGGTCAGTTGAAAAGGGCCCATGCAATTTGAACGGAGCAAGGTAACCTTAACGGATGGAAAATCCCCGCTCCGGCCTTGCCTTGCTGGAGCGCTTCGGCTAGACGACCGGCTCGAACCGGGGCCCTCGTGCGGGCGCCGAACACCGATGAAGGGCGTTCTCCATGGCCGTACCGAAAAGAAAAGTGACCGGCGCCAAGCGCGGCATGCGCAGGAGTCACGACAAGCTCAAAGGCGCCGCCTATGTCGAGGACAAGGATTCGGGCGAGCTGCGCCGGCCGCATCACATCGACCTCAAGACCGGCAAATATCGCGGCCGTCAGGTTCTGGAGCCGAAAGAGGACTGATTCCGGCCGCGCATGCGCTGATGGCTGTCTTTGACGCCGCCTTCAGGGGCGGCGTCTCGTATTTTCGCCACAATTAACGCTAGCATCACGGTTGAGGCTCGGGGCGCGGGGCGTTCCAGTCGCGTAATGGGAAAGCCCTGTAAAAGCTAAGGCGGCGTGCGGTTCGGACCCTGTTCGGCCGGCTCCGCCGAATGCGAGGGGCCGATGAATTTCCTGATACGACTAGCTCCGTTCGCGGGCGCCGTCCTCCTGCTCGGCGCTTGCGCCACTTATCCCTACGCCGTTGCGTTCTCCGCCTGCGACACACAAGCCGGCACCTGTTATCGCGACTGCGAGGCGTATGCGGGGGGCGCGGGTTACGGGGAATGCCATGCGCGCTGCGAGGCGACCGCCAACCAATGTTTTTCAGCCGCTTATTCGCCCTACGGGTATGGAAGCGCGAGCTATAGTTACGGGTACAGCTCCTATGGCTATAGCTGGCCGTGGTACGGCGATTACAGCTATTGGGGGCCGGAAGTCGGTTTCAGTTTCATATTCACCGACAATCATCGCCATTTCCGGCATGGCCGGCGTCATCACAAGCATTCCTATCGCGACAGGCGTCGCCATCGCAACGACTTCGCTGATCGCAGACGCCATCGCGACGGCGCCCGACACCGTTCCCATCGCCGCGACGGCGATCGCCGGATCCGCGGCAGGAGCGACAACAGCGACGGCGATCATCAACGCAGACGCGACCGGCGATTGCGTTCCGGCGAGCGGCGAAAAGCCGACGCAAGTCCGCGCCGGCGCCATCGCGGCAGCGGGGCGGATCGCCGCCGCCTCCGGAGAGACTCCGTCGCTGCGCCCGATCGGCGGAAATCTTCGCCGCCGCGGCGCACGCGTCGCGCCACGTCGAGCGGATCGCGTCCATCCGCTTCGCCGCCGCCGAGGGAGCGGCGCGCTTCTCCGCCCCCCGGAAAACGCCGCGCGCCGCCGCCCCGCCGGCGATCGGCGCCCGACTCAGACGCCTCCTCCTCATCTTCCGGGTCAAAGTCCTCTTCTTCTCCGCCGCCCAAACGCGCCAGAGGTTCCGACAACAGACGCAGGCGCGACGGACAGGGCAAAAGGGGACAAAAGAGACGCATAGAGCGGCGTTAAACGCTGCGCGCGGCGCTTTGCGCCGCGCGCGCAGAAGTCTATAGAGGCGTCGTCACCCGCCCTGAATGACGGAGCTTCGCCCGGATTTCTCAAACCGTCGCGGGCGTCGCGGCGGTAAATTGGATGACAGGCCAGGAAAGATGCGCAGAGCGTAGTGGGGCTACGGTCAAGCGGCCCCCGGGTTCGGCCGAAGGCCGGCCCGAGGACAAGCTTGACGCAGCCTGTCATCCAATTTACCCCGCCCTTCGGGTCGTCTGCGGACGGCCCGTCCGGTTCGTCGAAGCCCTCAACCGTAGTCCTTGCTACGCTTTTCGTGCTTCTCCTGCTGGGGCGGGCCGCCGCGAGACGATGACGCCCCGCGAGGGTTTAAGAAATCCGGGCTAACCATGACCGACATCATCGACATTATCGGCCGCGAAATTCTCGACAGCCGCGGCAATCCGACGATCGAGGTCGACGTCGTTCTCGAAGACGGCTCGATGGGCAGGGCGGGCGTGCCGTCGGGCGCGTCGACCGGCGCCCACGAGGCCCATGAACTGCGCGACGGCGAAGCGCGCTATGGCGGCAAGGGCGTCAAGCGCGCCGTTCAGGCGATAAACGGAGAAATCTTCGACGCCCTCTCGGGGATGGAGGCCGAAGATCAGATCGGCGTCGACGACGCCCTCATTGAACTGGACGGAACCGAGAATAAATCGCGCCTCGGCGCCAACGCCATTCTCGGCGTCTCGCTCGCCGTCGCCAAGGCGGCGTCGGAGGCGGCCGGCCTGCCGCTTTACCGCTATATTGGCGGAACCGCGGCGCGCACCCTGCCGGCGCCGATGATGAACATCGTCAATGGCGGCGCGCATGCGGATAATCCCATCGACATTCAGGAATTCATGATCATGCCGCTCGGTGCCGAGCGCTTTTCCGACGTCCTGCGCGCCGGCGCTGAGATTTTTCATGCGCTGAAGAAAGAACTGGCTGCAGCCGGCCATAACACGAATGTCGGCGACGAGGGCGGCTTTGCGCCGGGCCTTAAATCAACCGACGAAGCGCTGGGTTTCATTATGAAGGCGATCGATGCGGCCGGTTACAAACCGGGCGGGGACGTTTTCATTGCGCTCGACGCTGCGTCTACGGAATTTTTCAGAGACGGCCGTTACCATCTCGACGGCGAAGGAAAGACCCTCGACGCCGCCGGCATGGCCGATTATCTCGCCGACCTTGTCGCACGCTATCCCATCGTCTCCATCGAGGACGGCATGGCCGAAGACGACTGGGAGGGCTGGCGCGCTCTCACCGCAGCGCTTGGCGGAAAATGCCAGATTGTCGGCGACGACGTATTCGTCACTAATGTCGACCGGCTCAAGCGGGGCATTGAGAACGGTTGCGCCAATTCAATCCTCGTCAAAGTCAACCAGATCGGCACGCTGACGGAAACGCTGGGCGCCGTCGATACGGCGCATCGCGCCGGCTATTCGGCCGTCATGTCGCACCGTTCGGGCGAAACCGAAGACGTCACCATCGCCGATCTCGCGGTCGCTACAAATTGCGGCCAGATCAAGACCGGGTCGCTTGCGCGCTCCGACCGGATCGCGAAATACAATCAGCTTCTGCGGATTGAAGAGGAGCTGGGTCCCGTTGCGCGCTACGCCGGCAAGGCGGCGTTTTCGCGCTAGCCGTATGGCGAAGGAAACCATCCGCCCGGCGACTCGAACGGACGAAGAACCCGTTCGAATACTGATATATTCGATTCTTGCAGAGTATGGACTCGAGCCGTCTCCCGCCACGACAGACGGCGACCTCTACGATCTTGCGGGTTTTTACAGGGACGGCGCGTTTGACGTCATGGTCGACGAAGCCGGCGAGATCATTGGAACGCTCGGCCTCAAGGCGCTCTCGCCGACCGTTTGCGAGCTTCGAAAAATGTATCTGCGCGCCGGCGCGCGCGGCAAAGGCCTGGGCGCTCGGCTGCTCAGACATGCGATCGAAAGAGCAAAAGAGCTCGGTTTTCGCCGTATCGAACTGGAAACGGCCAGCGTTCTCGAGGAAGCGATCGGCCTTTATCGCAAATTCGGCTTCGAGGCGACGCCCAATGACGCCGTCGAGGCGCGGTGCGACATGGCGATGGCGCTTGATCTTTGAAGGGCGGTTCCGACCGTTGTTAAGGCTTTATTAACCATCATCGATTCTTTTTATTTGATTCGCATCGAAGGGCGGCATGGGCGCGTTCGGTAGATTCCTGTTCACGGTCCTCTTGCCGGCGCTGTGCGTCTGCTGGGCGGCGTTTCTCGCATTCGAAGCTGTCGCCGGCGCCGCCGGCTATCGCGCCCTCGCAGGACTTCAGGGAGAAGCGCGCATCCTGCAGGATGAAGTCGAGGCGATGCGCGCGCGCCGGCTGTGGCTGGAGCGGCGCGCAAGTCTCTTGCATTCGCGGGGGCTCGATGCGGATATGGCCGATGAGCGCATTCGCGCCGTTCTGGGCTACGCCCGCGAGGGCGATTTCGTCATTCCCCGCGACGCGCTGAAGGCGGTGATCGAAGACGCGGAAAGGCCGCCTGAAGCCGAATGACGAGCAGCCCGACGGGGCCGGCCGAACCTCCCTGAAGCCCCTTGTTTCCCGCCGGATCAGACACTAGTAAAGCGCCAGCATTCGACCGGAGACCGCCATGCCCGCCGACGCCGGCGCCGAAGCGCCCCAGAGCCTTAAATCGAATTTGAAGGCGACCAGGAAAGAGCTGCTGCAATATTACCGCGACATGCTGCTCATCCGGCGCTTTGAGGAAAAGGCCGGCCAGCTTTACGGCATGGGCCACATCGGCGGCTTCTGCCATCTCTATATCGGTCAGGAAGCGGTCGTGGTGGGCGTCGAGGCGGTCAAGCAGGACGGCGACCAGGTCATCACCGGCTATCGCGACCACGGCCATATGCTGGCCTGCGGCATGAATCCCAAAGGCGTTATGGCGGAGCTGACGGGACGCGCGGACGGCTATTCCAAGGGCAAGGGCGGCTCGATGCACATGTTCTCGAAGGAGCGCGAGTTTTACGGCGGCCACGGCATTGTCGGCGCGCCAGCCCCGATCGGCGTCGGCCTTGCTTTCGCCAACCGTTACCGGAACGAAAAGAAGGTAAGCCTGACCTATTACGGGGACGGCGCGGCCAATCAGGGGCAGACTTTCGAAGCCATGAACATGGCGCAGCTCTGGAAGCTGCCGGTCGTCTTCGTGATCGAAAACAACCAGTACGCCATGGGAACGAGCATCAAACGCTCGCACTCGGATACGCATCTTTATCGGCGCGGCGCATCCTTCGGCATTCCCGGCGCCGAAGTCGACGGCATGGACGTGCTCGCCGTGCGCGAGGCGGCGCGCGACGCTATCGAACACGCCAGGAGCGGGAAGGGGCCCTATATCCTCGAAATGAAAACCTACCGCTATCGCGGCCATTCGATGTCCGACCCCGCCAAATACCGGACGCGCGAAGAGGTCAACGAGGTGCGCGAGCACAACGATCCGATCAAGCGCTGCGAACAAAGGATTATAGAGGCCGAATACGCCGACGAAGCGGCGCTTAAGAAGATCGACAAGGAGATCAAGCAGACCATCCTTGAAGCAGCCGAATTCGCCATCGAAAGCCCCGAACCGGCGCCGGAGGCGCTTTACAGAGACGTTCTCGCCTGACGAAACGCTTCACGGCGCGCTCGACATCGAAATCCGATCGATGCGTTGCAGAGGCGGGAAATCAGCGTGTTTTCACCGCCCGGACCCTCATCGCCAAAAGCGATGTTTTTTAGCGTTATCCTTCGCGTTTATGGAAAGTTTGAATCTATTCTTAAGCTAATTGTAACGCTTTGAGCCTTTTCCAAACCCCTCCGTTTACCAATCAATACGTTCATTTGACATGATAATCCGTATAAGGTGTAGCTTTTTCCTTAAGACGCGAAATTTATCGATTCCTTACAAAGATTAACCAAGAGTTCTTACCAATGATTAAGCGTAGGCTGCTACGCAATGGGCAGGCTGCGGCAGCTTGGCCGCAGTCCGTCGAGGGAGTTGCGTATGTGTGACCTCACGCTTTCGCGTCCGAAAGACCCCGACAACGCTCGTAATACGAGCCTTGCCGGCCTCGCCCGCGCCTTTTCGACAAATCGCGCCGGCAACATTGCGATCCTGTTCGTCTTCATTTTTTCCGTCCTGGTCCTGTTTATCGGCGGCGCCGTCGACTACACGCGCTACAACGCCGTGCGGTCCGATCTTATGGAATCCATGGACTCCGCCGGTCTCGCCATGGCCCAGCTCGCCGCGATCGACGACACGCTGACGGACGCCGAATTAAAGGATTACGGCCGAAAGTTTTTCCATGAGAACTTCCAGCATGAAAGCGTCGTCGACGGTCTTGTCGTCGATTTCAACATCAACTCGGCGACGATTACGCCGCAAGTGAGCGGACGCATCAAGACGCTATTTCTCGGGGTCGGCATGGACCTTCTGGCGCAACTTACTGACAACGCGTCGATGGCGTCCGATCTCGAATTTCTCGACCTGACGACCGATACGGAAATTACGCGGCGCGGGTCCGGCAAGATCGAGCTTGCGCTCGTGCTCGACGTGACGGGCTCTATGAGAGGCAGCGCCGGCGGCGAGAAAAAAATCGTCAGTTTACGGAATGCGGTCGACAAACTATTGCAGGTTTTCTACGACACGCGCACGACCGACCCGAACATCAAGGTCGGAGTCGTCCCGTTTAACGCGCAGGTGAATCCTGGCGGTTCGGCGGGCTGGACGGCAACCTGGGGCGATGAAAACGCCGAAGCCGTCTATCACGGCGCGCATTTCTTCCATGTCGATGAAAACGGCCTCGTAGACGTTAACACGAAGGTCAATCACTACCGCCTGTTCGACTCGGTTCCGGGCGCCGAATGGAACGGTTGCGTCGAGGCGCGGCCCTATCCGCTCGACGAACTCGACGAACCCCCGGGGCAGTCGACGCCGGCGGCGACGCTCACCGGCGCGCTGGTGACGCCGACCGCGGCCGAGCAGCCGGATGCGCGCATCCGTCTCGCTTTCGACCGCGCGCCGGGCCTTGCCCTCGCCGCTTCGACCGTCGGCGCAATCGAGAATTCGCGCTGGGTTCCCTATTTCCGCGAGGACGAGCCCGACTGCTGGAGGCGCGCTTCCTATTGCCGTGGAAGCTGGTCGGACTCGGAATCCTACGTTCAGGGTGGAGCCACAATCTGGGTCACCGACGAATTCGGCAATAACATCAAAGGCTACTGGTTCGACGACCCCGGCGAGGACGGGCAGAACCGGAACAGCTACGACAATCGCTGGTTTATCAACGACCAACAATACAGCTACCGGGACATGGGCGAGCCTTATGCGCGCTACGCCAAGATTGTCGCCGATTTCCGTTATGTCACGAACCACTCTTTCGCCGAGCTGAGCGATTATTGGGACGGCGTCAAGACGCGGTTCGCCGATCTCGGCGCTGTGTCTAAGGGCCTCGATGAATACGTCATTCGCAACGCCTACGCCGGTTGGTGGGACCCGGCGACCAACACTTACAAGAATAAATACAATCTGACGGCGTCGATTGATGAGTCCATCAGCGACTCGGATTCCAGCATGCGCGGGCCGAACGACGATTGCGCGGCGCCGATCCTGCCGCTCACCGACGACCGCACGAAGGTCGAAGCCCGCATGGCTATGTTGTATCCGAACGGATACACGAATTCGGCGAACGGCATGATCTGGGGATGGCGCGTGCTGTCGCCGGGCGCGCCTTTCACGGAAGGCGTCCCATACACCGATACGGACTGGGTCAAGGCCGTGGTGTTGATGACCGACGGCCAAAACACCGTCGGATCGCGGAACACGCACAAGGAGTCGCGCTTTACCGCCTATGGCTACGCCGTCGAAAGCCGCATGGGCGCGGGCATGACCGATCCCGACGACATGCGCGACCAATACGACGAAAAGCTCCTGCGCATTTGTCACCGCATGAAGGAGCAGGGCATCCTCGTTTATTCGATCGTGTTCGGGCTTGACGACGCCAATCTGGAGCAGGTGTTCCGCTCCTGCGCGACGCAGCCGGCTGCGCCTTATTACTACAAGGCGCCGAGCGGCGCGGATCTCGAATCCACCTTCGGCAATATCGCGCAGGATCTCGTCGAACTTCACGTCAGCCGATGATCGGCGGTGCGATACCCGGCGGTCCGACGGACGAGCAATGATTATCGAACGGTGAACCCCATGAGAAAGCTCGCTCGCAAATCATACGGCTTTCCGCGAAACAAGCGCGGTTCCTCCGCCGTTGAATTCGCCATTGTCGCGCCGGTGTTTTTGATGTTGATGTTTTCGACGTTCGAGGTCGGCTGGTTTTACTTTGTGAACGCCACGCTCGACTCCGCAACGGCGAACGCCTCGCGATTCGTGCGCACCGGCCAGGCGCAAAGCGGGAGCATGAACAAGCAGGACTTTTTCGATCTCGTTTGCCCGTCGCTCGACCTGTTCGGCGATTGCATGACGCATTTGACGGTCGAGGTTGCGAAATTCAACACCTTCGCCGATCTCGCCGCCGACACCACGCCGCCCGTCTGCCGCGGCGACGATCCCGATGCGATCAACAATCTCGCCTATGAACCGGGCGCCGACAACGAAATCATACGGATGCGGCTTTGCCTGATTTACAACACCCTAAATCCGACCATTGGAATCAATTTGGCCGACAATGGCGGGACCA
>JBHHVZ010000067.1:0-15825 GCA_046756245.1 Parvularculaceae bacterium | reverse complement strand
GTCAACCTGATCGCACGCTGCATCTAGCGTCCCCAACCCGCGATTCGCCAGATCATTCAGCCTGCTCCGTACGAACTTCAGGTTCGGGACACTGGCGGGGGAGCGCCGGACGCCTGATTCCACTGTTAAGAGCATTGCCACTTTGATTTTATTTTGATATTTCTAAAATCATGGAAGTATCAATCGCTTTGACGGCCTTTTCGGCGCTCGCGCAAGAGACAAGGCTTGAGGTTTTGCGGGCGCTCATCCGCGCCGGGCCGAAGGGCATGGCCGCCGGCGCGCTCGCAGAGAGCCTCGGCGCGTCGGCTCCTACGCTCTCCTTTCACCTGAAGGAGCTCGTCCGGGCCGGCCTTATTCTCTCGCGCCGGCAGGGCCGCAGCATCGTCTACGCCGCCGATTACGGGGGGATTCGCACCCTTGTCGATTTTCTGATGGATGACTGCTGTCAAGGCGACAAGCGGCTGTGCGGGCCTTATGTCGTGCAGGCGAAGGATACCGCCGCATGAGCGCCGCAAAACCCCGCGCCAAGCGCAACATCCTCTTCCTGTGCACCGGCAATTCGGCCCGCTCGATCATGGCCGAGGCCTATATGAATCATGCGGGCGCGGGCCGCTGGCGGGCCTGGTCGGCCAGCTCACAGCCTGCCGGCGCCGTCAATCCTTTCGCACTCGAAACGTTGGCGGCGCACGGCGTTCCCACGCCGGGCGCGCGTTCGAAAAGCTGGGATGATTTCGCGCAAGAAGGCGCGCCGGCGACGGACGTCGTCGTCACGGTCTGCGACCGCGCCGCCGCCGAGTCCTGCCCGGTCTGGCCGGCGCACGCCGGCCGCCCGCCCGAGCGGCTCCACTGAAGCATTCCCGACCCGACCGCGGTCGAGGGAAACGACGCCGAAAAACGCGCCGCGTTCGAAGCCGCCTTCGCCGACATTGCCGCGCGCATCGACGCCTTTCTGGCGGCGTGACGGCGCAAAACGTCCGGGCTATAAGCGCCGGCAATGAGGGGGCCGCTGAAAAGATATCGCGCGCTTGTCGATGAGGGCGCGCTCGAAGCCGACCCGGCGCAGGAGCGCGCCGCCGAGCGGCTGCAGGCGCTGCATGAGGCGTTGCGATCCTACAGGCCGGGACGGAAAGGATTGTTCGCGCGCCCGCATCCCGCCCCGAAAGGCGTTTATATCTGGGGCGCGGTCGGGCGCGGCAAGACCCTGTTGATGGACATTTTCTTCGAAAATGCAGCGTTTCGCGCCAAGCGGCGTGTCCACTTTCACGAATTCATGGCTGAAACCCATGACCGCATCGCGCGCTGGCGGTCGATGAGCGCGCGCGAACGCCGGAAGAGCCCCGACCGCGCCGGCGGCGTCGACGACGATCCGATTCGCCCGGCTGCGCGCGCGATCGCCCGCAATGCGCGCCTTTTATGCTTCGATGAGTTTCATGTGACCGACATCGCCGACGCGATGATTCTCGGTCGGTTGTTTGAAGCGTTGTTCGCCGAAGGAGTCGTCATCGTCGCCACATCGAACCGCGCTCCGGACGATTTGTACAGGGACGGACTGAACCGTCAGCTTTTTCTGCCGTTTATCGAACTGCTGAAAGAACGCCTCGATATCGTCGAGCTTGTCGCTGCACGCGATTACCGGCTCGCGCGGCTTGAAGGCGCGCCGGTTTACTACCAGCCGCTCGGACCCGGCGCCGACCTATGCATGGACAAGGCCTGGGCGCGAATGATTAATGGGGCTGCGGCGCGCCCCTGCGACATCCATGTAAAAGGCCGCGCCGTGAAAGTCCCGCTTCAGGCGCGCGGGGCGGCGCGTTTTGATTTCAATAACCTTTGCGCAAAGCCGCTGGGCGCGGGCGATTATCTGGCGATTGTCAGGCGCTTCGGCACGCTTTTTATCGACCATATTCCCATTATGGGCTCGGAAATGCGCAACGAAGCGAAACGCTTCGTGACGCTGATCGACGCGATCTACGACACGAAGACGAAGCTCGTCTGCTCGGCCGACGGCGAGCCGCATGCGCTTTACCCGGAAGGCGACGGCGCGTTCGAATTCGCCCGCACCGCGTCGCGCCTGATGGAGATGCGCACGCGCGACTATCTCGGCACCGAGCACGAAATGACTGAAGGATAAGGCGCATATTGCCTTTACGCTTCCCGCAGTCTACGCCGCCTGGATGACGACTGACGCGGACGCGCCTGCGGCGGCCGAAAAGGCCCCGCGCATTCCCTTTCCCGAACTCGTCGCCATCACCGCTGCGGTGATGGCGTTGAATGCGCTCGCCGTCGACATGATGCTGCCGGCGCTCGGACGTATCGGCGACGAGCTTGGCGCCGCGCATCCCAACGACCGTCAGCTTGTCGTGGTCGCTTATGTGCTTGGAAACGGCCTTGCGCAGATTTTACTCGGGCCGCTCGTAGACCGGTTCGGGCGCCGCCGCGTTCTTCTGGGTTCTCTCGCCGGCTATGTTGCGGGCTCGATCCTGAGCATCATTGCGCCGACATTTTCGCTGCTGCTGGCCGCGCGCGGCTTTCAGGGCGTCGCCACCGCGGCGGCGCGGGTCGCTTCGATGGCGATCGTCCGCGATCAGTGCTCGGGCCGGCAAATGGCCAAGGTCCTGTCGCTGGCCATAACGATTTTTATGGCCGCGCCGATTCTCGCGCCGAGTTTCGGCCAGCTTGTGTTGTTTGCTGCACCCTGGCGGTGGATCTTTCTCGTGCTGCTCGCCTATGCGGTGACAGTCGCCGTGTGGCTCTTCTGGCGGCTTCCTGAAACCCTGCCGAAATCGAAGCATGTGAACCTGCGGCCGGGGCCGATCATCGCCGCCTATTGGGATTTCGCCAGCACAAGGGTCTCCAGTGGTTATGCGCTGGCGAGCGCGTGCATATTCGGCTCCCTGTTCGGCTATATCAGCGCCTCCGAACAGATCTTCGTCGAAACGTTTCATCTCGGCGCGCGGTTTCCGATCGCTTTCGCAGCCACCGCGTCCTCATTCGCCGTCGCCACGCTCGTCAATGCGCGCCTTGTAGGGCGGTTCGGCATGCGCCGACTCGCCCATGGCGCGCTTATCGGTTTTGTTTTCGTCAATCTTATTCATCTGGCGACGGCGGAATCGGTCGGAGAAAACATGTTCGTCTTTATTGGTTTTATGAGCGTGTCGTTCTTCGCAATCGGTCTCTTCGGCCCGAATGCGAACTCGATGGCGATGGAGCCTATGGGCCATATCGCCGGTTCTGCGGCCGCCGCCTATGGCTTTGCGACGACGACGCTCGCCGCTTCGCTGGGCGCCATTGTCGGGCGGCTTTATAACGGAGCGACGACGCCGGTCATCGCCGGCTTTGCGGGACTTGGTCTCGCCGCCTTCCTGATCGTCGTCGTCACCGAGAAGGGCCGGCTCTTTCATCCTGGCCATCCGGAGGAGGATCCCGTTCCGTGAATGCAGCCGGCGCGACACCGAAACGACGCATCTGTCTCGGCGTCTTCGCCGGCGCCCACGGGATCAGGGGGGACGTAAAAATAAGAACCTATACGGAGCGCCCGGAGAATATCGCCGCCTACGGCCCGGTTGAAACCGAAGACGGCGCGCGCCGGTTCACGCTTGAAGTCACAAGGGTCTTGAAGCCCGGGCTTGTTCTTGTTCGCGCGCCTGAGATTGAAAGCCGCGAAGACGCCGCCGCGCTTTCGGGTGCTGCAGTCTATGTCGACCGCGACAGGCTGCGGGCGCCGGAAGGCGACGAAGAATTCTATATCGAGGATCTTGTCGGTCTCTCCGTCTTCGACGAGGCGGGCGCGCCGGCCGGCGCCGTCGTCGCCGCCGACGATTTCGGCGCCAGGCTGGTGCTTGAGCTTTCGGGCGTTCCGGGCCGCAAAGGTCCGGTTCTTGTTCCTTTCACCAAAGCGGCCGCGCCGGAGGTCGACATCGCAGGCGGGCGCATCACCATCGCCCGCGAATTTCTTCACGAAGAGGGCGAAAGCCAAAATCCGCCCGCCAGCACCGAGTATATCGAAGCGGCTATGCGCGAAGAGGACGCATAAGGCCGGCCGCAAGCGGCGTTTGGCGCGTCTCAGGAACGCTTCGCCGCAACGTCCATTGCGGTTCATGCGGGCTTGGCTGACCTTTACTCTCTAACGTCGCGTAACGCGCCCGGCGCCGTCAAATGGCGACGCCAAAGAGGCGCGAATAACAGCAGGGCCTGCCGGATTCGCGACCCGATTGTTCGCGTCCGTCAGGTCGAGACGGAAAACGGTTTCGCAGGAAAGGACATCATCCATGTCGCATCACACGCATATCGCAACCCGAAACGGCGTTCAGAAGACAATCGGCGGTCTCATCGTCGCAAGCGCAGCTTTTCTCGCGGTTTCCGCCGGCGCGCCTGCAACCGCCGCTGCGCACGACCTGACGATTTCCGCTCTCGATATTGAATTCGGCGACAGCGAGGATCTTCTCGAACAGCTTATTGAACTCGACGCCGACGACATTCAGGAGCTGCGCGAAGAAATGGCGGAGGCGCTCGAAGAAATCGACGACGCCATGGACGAAATCGAGGACGCCCGCGAGGAAGCAAAATCAGCCCCCGGCGGCGGCGCCATATTAAAGGTCGCATTCGGCGCGGCGAGCGTCGCCATTACGGAATCGGTCGACAAGGCGTTTGAAAAAGTGAGAAGCGAGCTCGATACGGCCGAGGGCCGGCTTTCAGAAATGAAATCGACGCTGGGTCCGGAAGAATTCGCGGAAACGCAGGAAGCGATCGGCGTCATTCGCGCTGGCCTGGCGGATATCGAAGCCGCCCTCGACGAACTCGTGGCCGCCCTGAACGCTTAGGGGTCAGCCCGCCGCCCGCTTGCGCCGGAGACGCGCCCGTGCGATTTCCCGGCCCATGTGGCGCGCGACTATTCTGACGCTTTTCCCGGAGCTTTTCCCGGGCCCGCTTGACGCATCGGTCCTCGGGCGGGCGCGGAGCACTGGCTCATGGGCGCTCGAGACTGTCAATATCCGCGATTTTTCCGACAACGCTTACGGCTCGGTCGACGATACGCCGGCCGGCGGCGGCGCCGGCATGGTGATGCGGGCCGATATTCTGGCCGCCGCGATCGACAGCATTGAGGCCGCCGGGCGGCCGCTCATCTGCCTGTCGCCGCGGGGAAAACGGCTTGATCAGGCCCGGGTGCGGACGCTCGCAGGCGGGCCGGGCCTCATTGCGCTGTGCGGCCGGTTCGAAGGGATCGACGAGCGGCTGTTCGAAGCGCGCGGCGTTGAGGAGCTTTCGATCGGCGATTTCGTGCTGGCGGGCGGGGAAATCGCCGCCATGGCGCTCGTCGAGGCTTGCGTCAGGCTGCTTCCCGGGGTATTGGGCTCCGCCGCCTCGCTTGGCGAGGAGAGTTTCGAGGGCGGGCTGCTGGAATATCCCCAGTACACCCGCCCTCGAAACTTTGAAGGCCGGAACATACCCGACGCGCTGACCTCGGGCGATCATGCGAAGATCGCCGCGTGGCGGCGCGAAAAACGGCGAGAAATAACGCGCGCGCGACGACCGGACCTCTGGGAGAGGTACAGCGAAAACGGTCCAATCCGGCGCTCCAAGGACAAGGATCGCGAGCCATGAACATTATCGAGGAGCTCGAAAAAGAGCATGTCGCCGAACTCGGCAAGACCGTGCCGGAATTCGCTCCCGGCGATACGGTCAGGGTCAATGTAAAGGTCAAGGAAGGCGAGCGCGAACGCATTCAGGCGTTCGAAGGCGTTTGCATTGCGCGCTCCGGCGGCGGGCTCAACGAGAGCTTCACCGTCCGCAAGATTTCCTTTGGCGAAGGCGTCGAGCGGGTGTTCCCCGTTTATTCGCCGCTGGTCGATTCAATTGAAGTGGTGCGCCGCGGCAAGGTCCGCCGCGCCAAGCTTTATTACCTGCGCGAGCGCCGCGGCAAATCCGCCCGCATCGCCGAGAAAGTCGACCGCCGGTCGAAAAAGAAGGCGGAATAATATCTGCGGGCTTTCCGGATTTCAGAAAGCGGCCCCGAGCAGGGCCGTTTTTCAGGATGCAGGAGAGAAATCGATCACGAACTGCGGGTAGATCTCCTTGAGAAGGTTCATGGCGTCTCGCCATTTCTTGCCAAACTAAACGTTAGAAAAAGCATACGTCTTTCTATCGAAATGGATAAGCTGGTCATCCTTACAGTACCACTGTGTTCGATTAAATCGCGGCCCGTCCGAAGCTGACTTTTCGACGGCACGCTTATCGAACTCGGCGGCGTCTACGTTTCCTTCTACCGCATACCAGATTTTATTGGCACGCCAATCGAATAATGCGGCAATCTCATCCGGGGCTACTCCGCTTTCGCACAGACGCTTGCAGATCAGATGAATGGCCTGATTCTTCGGCATTTTAGGATGCCGTACTCCCTCAATCTGAATGTCGTAGCGCGTAAAGTCTCCATAAAACTCACGGGCCTTACGTTCCGTTCGCGCCTTTTCGCGAACCTGAATCTGATATTCCGCCGCCTCGGGAAGCGGAATGATTTGCTGAACGTCCACCAAAATGCGTTCACCCAGGACGTATGGCTTTAACCGGACGCAGCGGATGTCGATATCGCGATCGTTGAGCCACAGAACCGATGACGTGAGCTCCTTGGAAAATTCCGCAGACGCAAGAACGATCCGGACGTCCTGTGCGAATTGATCGTCATCGGGCTCGTCCCAGCCTAAAAAATCGAGAATCGTCGCGCGCGGGTCTTCTTTCTCCTTGCGCGTCTTTTCGAGATACCGACCGAATTCATCGGCCGCCTGATCGAACGTCATGGTCGAAACCATCGCCGCATAGCGGAGGGCTTGCAGCTCCATATGCCCGCCGTCCTCCGTTCGCTTCAACTCGATGACGACAAGGTTCGCGTCCTTGTCGACGCCCAGCAGGTCGATGCGCCGACGCGAAACCTCCCATTCCCCGAATTTTTCCGAAATGACGAGCGTGTCGGGGGCGATCACCTCGACATGATCGCGTAAGAGACGTTGCAGGTCCTGACGCTCCTTCAGGCCGCGCTGGTTGAAAGTCGTCTCTTCGATGCGATGGATGCAATCTTGTCCGAATTCATAAATCGGCATGACGCCCATCCCCGCTTGCGTTGCGGATCGGCAGAGATTTCCGGCAAGATTAATTCTATTCGACTTTTCACGTCGGTCCAGCGCATGGTGAAAGTCAGCTTCTTCACTGTCATTCCGGGGCCGCCTCGAAGAGGCGGAACCCGGAATCCATGCCTGAGCCCGCCCCCGCGATTGGCGGTGAGGTCAGTGGAAGCGGCGGCGCATGAAGAATGGATTCCGGGTTCGATCCTGCGGATCGCCCCGGAATGACAGGGAAAATCAGACCAATCGCACGCCAAGCCGCTCGAACAGCATCGCGTCTTTGTCCTGTCCCGGATTATCCGTCGTCAGAAGCTCGTCGCCCACGAAAATCGAATTGGCGCCTGCGAGGAAACAGAGCGCCTGCGCCTCGTCGCTCATATTCTCCCGGCCCGCCGACAGCCGAACGTAAGATGTCGGCATCAGGATGCGCGCGACCGCGATGAGGCGGGCGAATTCGATCGCCGGAATCGGTTCGGACCCGCCGAGCGGCGTTCCCTCGATCGGCATTAACGCATTGATCGGAACCGACTCCGGCGGCGGCGCCATAGTGGCCAACGCAAGAAGAAACCCGACCCGGTCTTCGGCCCGCTCGCCCATGCCGACAATGCCCCCGCAACAAACCTTCATGCCGGAGCGCCGCACTTTCTCAAGCGTGTCGATGCGATCCTCGAACGTCCGTGTCGAGACGACCTGTCCGTAATAGTCGGGCGAGGTGTCGATATTGTGGTTGTAATAGTCGAGGCCGGCCTCGGCGAGCGCATCGGCTTGTTCGTCGCTCAACATGCCGAGCGTCATGCAGGTCTCGAGCCCGAGCGCTTTCACCGCAGCGATCATTTCGCAGAGCGCGTCCATGTCGCGGGTCTTCGGGCTTCGCCACGCCGCCCCCATGCAAAACCGCGAGGCGCCTTCGGCCCTGGCGCGGCGCGCTTCTTCGACGAGCGCGTCCTTGTCCATCAGTTTCGTCGCTGCAAGCCCGGTGTCGAAACGCGCTGACTGACTGCAATAGCCGCAATCTTCAGGGCAGCCGCCGGTCTTGATCGAAACGAGCCGCGAGGCCTGCACTTCGTTGGCGTTGAAGTGGACGCGATGAACCTCCTGGGCGCGAAAGACGAGATCGGCGAAAGGAAGCGCGAAAAGCGCCTCGACCTCTTCGCGCGTCCAGTTTTTCGTCTGCGGCCCGGCCTCGCCGTCCATCGCAGGCGCTCCTCATTGCGTCAGGTCCAGAAGCGTTAGCGGAGCGCGTCGAGGGAGACAACCTTGCTTCGAACCGGCGCGCCGTCGGCGCTGCGGATTGATATGCCGGCTTTGCGGTTCGCCCAGTCGATCTCGAGGACGCCGTAATTGGCGTCATAATACATATCGCCCAGCCGATAGGGGCCGGGCTCACCATAAGTTTCACCGCTTTCGGCGCGCCAGACGCTCGCCGGCAGATTGAGCGAACTCGATGTCGCCTCAAAAAGCGGGTATTCGAGCGCGTCGTCGCGGCGGTAAAGCGCCGCCGCGTGCCGATCGCCGGACAGGAGAATGACGTTCTCCGCGCCGATCTTTCGAATCAGGGAAAACAATCTTTCGCGTTCGCGCGGCAGCGTCCGCCAAGCCTCCCAGCCGTGGCCCTCGGCGAGCACCTGAATGGAGGAGACAAGCAGCCGCAAATCGACAGGCTTATTCAGCTCGTTTTCAAGCCACGCCCATTGCGCCGCGCCGAGCATGGTTTTTTCGGGATCGCCGTCGGGCAGATAGCGTTCCTTGCCATGCGCGCCCCATTCGTCTGTTTTCATCAGCGGCGAACGGAAAAACCGCGTATCGAGCATGATGATCTGCACGCGTTTTCCCTCTTCCGCGCCAATGATCCAGGACCCGTAAACGCCCGGCCGCGCGCGGCGCGGATCGTCATCGGGAATCGCCCAGACATATTCGTAAAGCGCCTCGGCGGCTTCCTTATACGGATAATCGCCGCCGCCGTCGTTCCTGCCCATGTCATGATCGTCCCAGGTCGTCAGCACCGGCGCGGCGGCGCGCACGCGCGAAAACGGTTCGGACTGCGCCAGCCGCATATAGGCCGCCTTGAGCGACGGCATCGCCGGGTCGTCGCGATTGACGTCGCCGTAGACATTGTCGCCCATGAAAAAAACAAGATCGGGATGCTCGTCGGCGATCCGGTTCCAGATCGACTGATCTTCCAACTGCGAGGCGCAGGAGCCGAAGACGATACGCGTGAGCGTTTTCTTCTCGTCGAGCGGCGCCGAGGGCATCGGAACCGCGCGAATGGCGCCGTCCGGCGCCTCAGGCGCTGTTTCAGTCGCCGGCGCGTCGATCGCTGCACATGCGACCAATATTCCGGCAACCGCCAATGCGATCGTCTGTCGGGTCATCGCCGCCCCTTTCCCACTAATTTCGCTGCCGCATTTATAGCGGCTATATGACAACCGCGTCACGACCTGCGCGGGCGAGTTATTCGCTCATCAACGCCGTTTCTGCTTCCGGCGCTCTGAAACCGCCTTCCATTTCCGAAGCGAGATAGAGCGTCGCGGCCCAAGCTGCGACGTTCTGCGCGAGATCGTCGGGGTCGACCTTGTCGAGCGTATCGTCAGGCGTGTGGTGGAGATCGAAATAGTCCCACCCGTTCTGGCGCAGGCCGATGACGGGAACGCCTTGTTCGCGCATCGGCGACACGTCCGGGCCGCCGCCGGCTTCGTTATCGCCCGGACCGACTCCGAGCCGGCGCAGAACCCGCGCCATGGTTTTCGCTTGCAACAATGCGCTGTCGCCGAAACGCGTGTCGAGTTTCCATACGCGCCCGGCGCCGAAATCGGATTCGCCGGCCAGCACATGGCGGCCAAGCTCGTCGGCGTGTTTGGCGGCGTAGTCCTTGGCACCGTAAAGACCGACCTCTTCAGAGCCCCACATGACGACGCGAATCGTGCGTTTCGGCTTTCCCCGAAGATCGCCGACAAGCTTTGCGGCCGCCGTCGTGATTGCAATCCCCGACGCATCGTCGATGGCGCCGGTTCCGAGATCCCAACTGTCGAGATGCCCGCCGATGACGACGATTTCGTCCGTCTTGCCCGGAATTTCGCCGATCACGTTCCCCGAAACGGCTGTTCCGCCGCGTACAACCTCGAGCTTCAAACGAATCGTTACCGGTCCATCGGCGAGTTTGAGCGCGCGGGCGAGTTGATCGGCGTCGGGGGCGGCGAGCGCGGCGATAGGAACCTCCTCGACGTCTTCCTCATAGCGCATGCCGCCGGTGTGCGGATTGCGATGGCTGTCAGTGCCGACCGAGCGGATGAGCGCCGCAACGGCGCCGCGCTTGCCGCCTTCCACCGCTGCGCCCGAGCGTTTTTGCACGGCGACACCGTAACCGGAACCGTCCTGCGTGCGGCTCATCTTTTCATCGACGAAGACGATCTTGCCCTCGAGCCCGGTCATCGGCGCGGCTTTGAGGTCCTCAAGCGTTTCGAACCGCACAATCTCAGCCGTAACGCCTTCTGCAGGCGTTCCAACCGAATTGCCGAGCGCCGTAACGACAAGTTTTTGCGGAAAAGGCGATACGATCTCCGCTTCCTCGGCGATGCGCGTCCAGTAGGGAATTTCAAACGTCTCTATACGAATGTTCTTGAAGCCCAGCTCTTTCAGCTTCGCTGCGCCCCAGTCGCGTGCGCGGACCTCGGCCGGAGAACCGGCGAGCCGCGGCCCGATTTCCGTCGTCAGGCTTTCGAGAACGGCGTAGGCGGTGTCGTCTTTTAGCGCGGCGTCGATGAGGCGGTTGACGGTCTTCGTTTGGGCCTCCGTCAGCGGGTAGGCGTCCTCGTCCTGAGAAAAGGCGGCGGCGGGCGCGAATGCGAACGCCAGCGCCAGCGCGAATGCGGGCGATTTAAGGGTCATGCAGCGGTCTTTCTTGTTATCGACCGCAGCATGATCGTTGTCAGCGCCGTCGCGTCAACCCCGGCGCGCCTTTGCGCGGTCGCTTCCGTTTGCATAAACCGGCGCGCCGGCGTGCGTTCGTCCCGGCAGAAGGAAATATTCCGGCCAGAACTCCCGGTAATCGCCCAGAAGCTCCTCCCCCTCGGCGATGTCGCAATTGGCGAAGCCGCGGTCTGAACTCGTGAAGTCCGTATTCGGCGTATCCGAATGATTCATGAACCGGCCGTTGTCGATTTCGTAAACGACGAAGCTTCGGTCCGGGCCGCGGGGATAGGCGTAGCGGATCAGGTGCTCGCGCACAGCCGGATCGGCGCCGTCAATCACGCCGGCCGGCAGAAGTAAATCGAAAGTCAAATCGAAACGCCAGATCAGCGTTCCCGCGGCGATCGTTCGGCGGCGAACACGCCGACGCCTTCCACGTCGCTCGCGGCGACATAGGTGCGCACCAACAGCATTGTCGATGGTCTCCAGGCCGGACCCAGGGGACGGCTGCCCCGCGCGCAAATGCGCGCAAATCACCTTTCGATCGCCCTCGCGATCGGCGCGTCGAACGGCTCGGCGGCGCAAAATCACATCGCCATATTGCGGCGGAATTCAAGCAAAAAATAACGGGATCGCCAAAAATTTATCCGAACCGTGACAACCAAACAGCCCGGTCCGCGGCCCAGATGTCGAGCGTAAAACCCCAAAACTCGAACGATTCGCCCGATTTTTCCTCGCCGATTTTTCGCGCTACGGCCTGGCTGTTTGCGTTTTTCGGATCGATCAGGGAGATGATCCGGGAAAGGTCCGGAAACTGATCAAAGATCCAGTTGACGGCGGCGACGGCGGCTTCCGGCGCGTAGCCCTTGCCCCAGTAGGGCCGCGCAATGGCCCAGCCGCATTCCAGACCCGGCCAGCTTTCGGGCCGCCAGGGCCCGGCGCGGCCCACCAGCGCGCCGGTAGTCTTGTCTTCTAGCGAAAAGAATCCGTAGCCGCGAATTGTCCAGTGCCCGAGCCATGAAGCAAACCCGCGCCAGGCGTCGGCGCGGGATTGCGGCTTGCCGTCAGGCGTCAGGAATCGCGCGACGTCAGGATCGGCCATCATGGCGCAATAGAAATCTGCATCCCCGGCTTCAGGGCGGCGCAGTCTCAAGCGGTCGGTTTCGATCATTTTGAGGTTTTGAATTGCTTGCACGCCGTTTTCAATAGTGACTCGCGCCTTGCGTTTTCGCACGCAACGCCAGCAGCCGCCCTGTCAGCGCTTCAATACGCGAGGCGTTGCCGGCCCAGGTGTAATCGCGCCTTTCAAGCGTCTCACGCGCCGCCGCGCCCAGACGGGCGCGCAAATCCGCATTCGCGCACAGCGCCGCAAGGCGCTCGTAAAACGCCGCATCGTCTTCGGGGGCGAACAACAGGGCGTCTTCTCCGTCGCGCGCCACTTCGCAGATGTTGGCCGCGCGCGGCGCCAGGATCGCGCGCCCCATCGCCATATATTCGAAAAGCTTCAGGGGCGACGCATATTCGACCGCGGCCGGCAGCAGCGCTGCGTCGAACAGCGCAATGTGATCGGGCATCGCTTCGCGCTGGACGACGCCTGTTATGATCACTCGGTCGGCGACGCCGAGATCGCACGCAAGCAATTCCAGTCCGGCGCGCGCAGGACCGTCGCCGACGAGAAGGAGACGCAGATCCTCGCTGCCGCGCTCGGCCATAAACCGGATCACGCGGTCGACGCGGTGCCAGTCACGCACGAAACCGGCGAAGCCGAGCACGGTGGCACGGTCGAGGCCGTATCTGGCGCGCAAGGGCGCCGGGTTCGCCGGCTGAAGAAATTCTGGCGCAGCGCCGTTGTGGATGACCGCAATCCGGTCGTCGTCGACTCCGGCGGCCCTGATCTTGTCGGCGAGCACGCCTGTTACGGGAAGGACCATGTCTGCGGCGCGCCAGATCGCCGCCTCGCTGCGCGCGGCGAAGCGGCGGAGCGTCAGCCCGTCATGGCGCGCGCGTTCTTCGGCGAGCGGCGCGTTCACTTCAAGCAGCATCGGCGCGCCGGTTGATCGCTTCAGCCAGACGCCGGCGTGGTAGAACAGGCTGTAGCGCTCATACAGGGCGTCGGGCCGCGCGTCGCCCCAGAGTCGGCGCAAACGCAGATAGGCAGGTATGGAGTAAAGATATTCTGCTCGCTCGTAGAGCGCGCCGGGCAGGCTTCGTCTCAGCCCGCCGGCGCCGGCGCGCGCATCGAGCGGGCGGGCGCGGCCGGAACTATTTTCCCCCGGCGCCGCCATGACGATTTCATGACCTTGCGCGGCGAGCGCTTTTGTCAGTTCACGGATATGAACATATTGCCCGTCGGCCGATCTGGTTTTGTGCGAATAAAGAAATTTCATACGCGGGCGATGCTGTGCTGATCCTTTCAGGAAGGCAAACTGAGCAGGGTTCGTCCGTCATCGGCGCCAATCCGGACAGTCCCGCCGCATACCCCAATAAGATGAAACGAGGCGACAATAGTCGCCTTTGGCGCGGAAAAAGAGTGAACTTTTTCGCATAGCGCGTCGATCCGGGCGGCGCGCGCTTGCGGGAGAGCCTCGGCGCGCGCATGATTTCGTTAACCATTTCCATGAGCGGAGGAGGAAACGGTTATGTTCGCACGGACCCTGACCCGCCTGGCGATTACGGTGATCGCCGCTCTCGCGACGACGGCGCCGGCGCTCGCGGGAAGCGATCCTTCAGAGGACCCGAGCCGCGGCGCGGCGCCGGCACTCAACGGTTTTACGCGTACGGTGGAAAGCGGCGTCGCCGTTTATCGCGGCCGGGCGCCTGCTCACAAGCCGGCCGCGCACAAGAAGGGCCCTTGCGACTGCGCTCCCGTCGTGCGCGTAAAGACGACCGTCAAGGTGATCCACCGGCGCCCGCCCGCCCGCGTGCGCACGATTGGGTTCTTTTCCGGCCACGGCCGGCCGAGCCGCTCGTTTACGCACGGGTTCTTCAGCGGGCGGCGTTAGGGAGATAAGGCGCCGCGCGCTTAGCCGCCGACCGCGATCGCGCCGTCAACCGCCTCAAGAATTGCATCCACTTCCGGGCGTTTACGATAGCTCGTGTCGTTGGTCATAAAATCGTCTTCGTAAAGCTTGGCGCGGATTGTCCCGTCCGGCGTCACGATAAATACGACCGGATGAGGAATGCCGTAAGCGCGGCTGCCGGGCTCGTGCTGTTCGTTGCGAATTCCGAAAGCGTCGATGATCTTCGAGCCCTCGTCGGACAGAAGCGTCGGCGCGACCTCCCATTTCGCATCGAACTTGGCGAGCTTGTCGGAAGAATCGTAAGTAATGAAAACGACGCTCAAATCGCGCGCCGTGAAGTCGCCGGCGCGTTTGGCGACTTCAAGCGCCTGCAACCGGCAATAGGGGCACCAGTCGAGCGAACGCATGAAAAAGAGCGCCATGCCGTTGTCGCCGACGAGCGAATCGAAGTCCTGCGCGGTCCCGGTCGAATCCACCGTTGCGAGGTCGACGGGAATTTTCGCCCCCACCGGCGGGCCGAGTTCGGTCTGGCCCGGCGTCTCATCCGCCGCCAACGCAGCGGCGACGATCATCGCCGTCGCGGCGGCGGCCGCGACGAAGGGTTTCAAGATCCACATATCGCCCTCTGTCATAATTCTGAGTGCGCCGGCATTATAACCGCAAGGCTCGCCGGAAATCATCACAACCGCGGGAGAAGCCCTCAACCCTTGAACGGCGGGGCTTCAGGCGAGGTCGGGCTCGAGCTTGACGCAGGCTTCGACAAGGTCTTCGACGGCGGCCACGGAATTGTCGAACATGGCTTTTTCCTCGTCGGTGAAGCGCACTTCGAGAACGCGTTCGCACCCGCCCGCGCCGAGCACGATCGGCACGCCCAGATAACGCTCGTTGACGCCGTATTCCCCGGTCAGATAGGCCGCGCAGGGAACGACTATTTTCTTGTCCTTTAAATAGCTCTCCGCCATCTGGATGGCCGAGGCCGCCGGCGCGTAATAGGCCGAGCCTGACTTCAACAGCGCGACGATCTCGCCGCCGCCTTTGCGGGTGCGTTCGACGATGGCGTCGAGCTTTTCCTGCGTGGTCCAGCCGAGTTCGATGAGATCGGGCAACGGCACGCCCGCCACCGTCGAATAGCGCGTCAGCGGAACCATTGTGTCGCCATGGCCGCCGAGCACGAAGGCGGTGACGCTTTCGACCGAAACGCCGAATTCGTCCGCCAGGAAATAACGGAAGCGCGCCGAATCGAGAATCCCCGCCATGCCGACGACCTTGTTGTGCGGAAGGCCGGAGATTTTTTGCAGCGCCCAGACCATGGCGTCGAGCGGATTGGTGATGCAGATGACGAAAGCATCAGGCGCGTGCTTGGCGATCCCTTCGCCCACCGCCTTCATTACCTTCAAGTTGGTGGCGAGAAGATCGTCGCGGCTCATGCCCGGTTTGCGCGGAACGCCGGCGGTGACGATGCACACGTCCGCCCCGGCGATGTCGGCGTAGTCCTGCGTTCCTTTTAACGTGGAGTCGTATCCGTCTATTGGCGCGCTTTCGGCGATGTCGAGCGCCTTGCCGTCGGGAATACCCTCGATGATGTCGAACAAAACCACGTCGCCGAGCTCTTTCTGGGCGGCGATATGGGCGAGCGTGCCGCCAATCATGCCGGCGCCGATAAGGGCGATCTTCTTGCGGGCCATTGAGATCTCCATTCCATACCCTGGGCGGGCGCCCGGGTTATCCAACCGTCGGCGCCGTCCTAGCGCAGAATACGCGCAGTTGGAATGGCGGCGAAAAACCGCGCC
>JBHHVZ010000066.1:0-15825 GCA_046756245.1 Parvularculaceae bacterium | reverse complement strand
TTTGCAATTCGCTTCTAAGATGCCCCAAAGCAATCGAGGGGTTGGTTGCGTATTTACGGGGGCTTTATGCTGCGCAATATCGGTTACGTAATAAGTTTTGTCCTATTTTTGCTATTCCTGTACTACGTATTATTCGCGTTGCCGCTTGCGGTGCAGGATGCGCCGCACGCCGACTCGGGCACGCCTGAAGAGCTTGGCGCCATCGGCGAATATCTCGGTTATCTGGTCGGAGTCCCGGCGGCGATCGGCGGCGCGCTTGCGGCCGTTGCGATCGCGCTCAACACAGACGCCGTAGCCAAACGCCAGCTTCAGCTTGAGGCCGCGAAATACCGAGACGCAAAGACAGACGAAATCAAAGACAACATCCGCGACTTCGCTGAAAAACTTCAAGGCGTGCGGCGCACCGGCGAACAACTCGCGCGGCGGATCGGCCGGTTGCGCGGGGATGCGCGATCAACAGCGGAATTTATTGAGTTGGCCGCCGAGGACGTTCGGGTAAACGAAAGTTTCGAACGAATTACGGATCATTTCGACGCGTTGTCCCGCTCTATTCTCAACCTTGCTTCGAATGAAATCATTCATGCTTGCCTGGAAAGTCAGCGTGCGGCGACGCACAACAGGATCCGTGATTCCATAGAAAATTTCTGGGGAAAGTCCGCGAAATTCGGATTCGAAAGAGACATTCTCGATATTCGCGACAAGATCGTTTTTCTGCAACAGGACCGAACGGTGGAAGACGCCGCTGCGGCGATGTTGTTGATGCCTGCTGATTTTCATACGCTCGATTTCATTGGCGCCTTTATTAAAATCGCCGACCGGCACGACCGTCTGGCCACCGAGCTTCTACAAAATCAAGCGCTCGGTGAGGGCGACGAGCTTTTGAACTACGGCCTCGCGCTCCTCGCATTTCTCTATCAGCTTCTGCCGTCGGATCAGACGATCTCCGATACGATTGCGCGTATCTACAATATTCGCGATCTTCGGTTGCGCCCGGCGGCGAAGTTCAAGGCCCGCGAAGTGTATTTTTCACGCTCGACGGTGGACGTCATCAATCAGGCGATCGATGGGGAGCGGCTCCTGTATGTCGTGAAATCGTCGAATGTCGTCGCGGAAGGGTCGGTCGGCTTCCGTCATGACAATATAAGCTCGAAACGCCGCCGCCCGACCGTGGAAAAGCTTGCGCGCGCCGCGCACGCGATGTTCGGGCGGGCCGCCTGGGGAAAACAACGCTGAAATGGCGGGCGCGAAATCGCTGCTGCGGCGATGTTGCGCGCCGGGCGGAGAAAGCCCGCTTGACGAATAGGGCGGGCTCTGGAAAGCAGGGAAGATTTTCCGCGCCTGCGAAGGCCTTTCTGACGACGCTTGAAAGCTTGAAAAGACCATGGTCGCCATCACTTTTCCCGACGGCTCGGTCCGCGATTATGACAACCCGGTCACCGGCGCAGCCATCGCCGAGAGCCTGTCGAAATCGCTCGCCAAAAAGGCGGTCGCCGCGAAAATCGACGGCGAACTGGCCGACCTCTTCGCGCCGATCGGAAAGGACGCAGCGGTCGAAATCGTCGCGCGCGACGATCCGCAAGCCCTCGAGCTCATCCGCCACGACGCCGCGCATTTGCTGGCGCAAGCCGTGCAGTCGCTGTTTCCCGATGCGCAGGTGACGATCGGGCCGGTGATCGAGGACGGCTTTTATTACGACTTCGCCCGCGACGAACCATTTTCCGCAGACGATCTCGAAAAGATCGAAAAGCGCATGGCCGAACTGGTCGACGCCGGCCTGCCGACCCGCCGCGAGGTCTGGGACCGCGACGAGGCGGTAAAGCATTTCGAAGAGCTCGGCGAAACCTACAAGGCCGAGATCATCCGCGACCTGCCGGCCGACGAGGAAATCCGCGTTTATTTCCACGGCGACTGGCACGACCTCTGCCGCGGCCCGCACCTGCCGTCGACGAAGCATATCGGCAAGGCGTTCAAGCTGACGAAACTCGCCGGCGCCTATTGGCGCGGCGACAGCCGCAATCCGATGCTGCAGCGCATATATGGAACCGCCTGGGCGTCCGACAAGGATTTGAAAGCCTATCTCGCGAGAATCGAGGAGGCTGAAAAGCGCGACCACCGCAAGCTCGGCCGCGAGATGGGGCTTTTCCACCTGCAGCCGGAAGCGCAGGGCTCCGTCTTCTGGCACCCCAAGGGCTATCTCGTCTGGCGCGCGCTCGAAGCCTATATCCGCCGCCGGCTCGACGCCGACGGCTATGTCGAAGTGAAGACGCCGCAACTGCTCGATTCGAAATTCTGGGAGCAGTCCGGCCACTGGAACAAATTCCGCGAGAACATGTTCGTCGTTCCAGACGAAATTCCGTCAACGGATGAAGACGGCCCGGTGCTTTCGGGCGAGGGCGATCTCTTGGCCTTGAAGCCGATGAACTGCCCGGCGCATGTGCAGATTTTCAAGCAGGGCATCAAGTCCTATCGCGATCTGCCGATGCGCATGGCGGAGTTCGGCTGCTGTCATCGCAATGAACCTCACGGCGCGCTCCACGGCCTCATGCGCGTGCGCCAGATGACCCAGGACGACGCGCATATTTTCTGCCGCGAGGATCAGATTAAAGACGAAACCCGCCGCTTTCTCGATCTTTTCGCCCGCGTCTACGCCGATGTCGGCATGACCGACATCGCCTACAAGCTTGCGACCAGGCCGGATGTACGCGTCGGGGATGACGCCACCTGGGACCGGGCGGAAAAGGCGCTCGCCGACGCGCTCGCCGCGAGCGGGCTTGAATTTGACATCGCCGAGGGCGAGGGCGCCTTTTACGGGCCTAAGCTCGAATTTCATCTCACCGACGCCATCGGGCGCACCTGGCAGTGCGGCACCTATCAGCTCGATTACGTGCTGCCGGAGCGCCTCGACGCCGCCTATGTGGACGTGTCGGGCGCGAAGCAGCGCCCGGTGATGCTGCATCGCGCCGTCTTCGGTACGTTCGAGCGATTCATCGGCCTGTTGATCGAAAACTTCGCCGGCAAGCTGCCGCTGTGGCTGGCGCCGGTGCAGGCCGTCGTGGCGACCATCACTTCGGAGGCCGACGATTACGCCCGCGAGACGGCCGAAAGTTTCAAAGCAGCCGGCATTCGAGTCGATCTCGACCTCCGCAACGAGAAAATCAATTACAAGGTGCGCGAGCACTCGCACGCCAAGGTTCCGGTGATCGCCGTCGTCGGCGCCCGCGAGGCGGCGGAGCGAAAAGTTTCGTTGCGTCGGCTCGGCGACAAGAACCAGGAAGTCGTCGGCCTCGACGCGGCCGCAAGCGGGCTCGGATTTGAGGCTGCGCCGCCCGACCTAAGGCGGGGCTGACTTGCCCGGCGCGTCAGGACAGAGCGTCCACGAACGCGCCGTGATGACGGCGTTGACCGGGCTCACAGCGCTGACGCCCTTGTTCGTGGTGCTCATGCATCGCGGACTGGCGCCGCTCATCTTGACGATGGGCTTTATTGTGGTGACCCGCGCCGAGCCGTGGCGCAAAGGCGTTCCGCATTTTTTCCTACGTCCTGATTTCAAAGCCCCGGTGATATGCGGCGCCTATGCTTTCCTGGCGTTGTGCGTCTGGATCGCTGCGAGCGCGCTGTGGTCGCCGCTTGGAGAAAAGTGGGAGCTTGGAATCAATCTGTTTTTCCCGGCGGCGGCGGGCGGCGCGATCATCTGGGAGATCGCGCGCCGGCCCGCTGGGCAATCGGCGCGGATGGCGACGGTGTTCGCCATAGCCATTGCCGCAAGCGCTGCGCTCTTGTTGCTGGAAGGCGTTGCCGGCGCGCCGTTGCGCGCGCTGACGCCGCCGGCCGATCTCTCGCCTGAGCGGCATAAGGATTTCACGGCGCTGGGCCGCGGCGTTACGGCGATCGCGCCGGCTGTGTTCCCGGCCGCCGCGATCGCCCTCCGGCGAACCGGCCGGCGGCTGGCGGCCGCCGGGATTGTTGCAGCAGCGCTCGCCGCCGCCCTCAGCCTGTCGATCTCGGCCAATGTATTCGCCCTCAGCCTCGGCGCCGCGGCCGCCCTTCTTGCTCTCGCCCAACCGAAGCGAACGCTCGCCGGCCTGATCTGGTTCGCCCTCGCCGTGCTGTTCGTTGCGCCTTTTGCTGCTGCTGCACTTCCGGCTGAAATGCTGGCTGAGCGCTTTAACGGCGATGCGCCGGCTTCCTGGCTGCAGCGCCTCGCCGTGTGGAAGGCGGCGGGCGCCGCCGCCGTCGACGCGCTTCCCTTCGGACGGGGCGTCGATTATGCGCGCGCCTGGAGCGCGGCCGGCGCGACGGTCGATCTTCCCGGCGCGCTGGCGCGCCTGCCGGCGATGCCCACGCATCCGCACAATGTTTTCCTGCAGATCTGGCTCGAGCTTGGCCTGCCGGGCGTCGCCGCCTTCGCGGCGTTTGTCTATTGCGGCGGCCGCGCGCTGATGCGCGTGCAATTGCCGCGGCCGGTTGCGGCCGGCGCGGCCGGGTCGATCGCGGCTGTCGCAGCGTCGCTCATGGTCGAGGCCAGCCTGTGGCAGGTCTGGCGAATTTCGGCGATGACGCTTGCCGCCTTCGGGGTTTCGCTGTCATACTTTATTTACCAAAACGGGGTTCGCTTGCATTCCCGCAAGCGAAATGGGGTGACGTGACAGATCGCGGCGCAGATATTTGCGATGCGGACAGCGCCATTTCCGCAGACGCGCAATTTCAGGGCGCTTTCAGGACGCGCGCGCCCTCCGTCAGCGCCATCGTCGTCAGCTATTATACCGGCCCGTTGCTTGCGCGCGCAGTCGAGTCGCTGAAAGCGCAACCGGAAATCGAAGAAATCATCATCGTCGACAACGGCAATTGGCCGGAAGCCGTCGAACGCGCCGCCGCGGTCGATGATGCGCATCCGCGTGTGGAGATTATCACCGGCCATGGCAATGTCGGTTTTGCGTGCGCCTGCAATCTCGGCGCAGCAAAGGCGCGCGGCGATCACCTTTTGTTTTTTAATCCCGACGCGATCATGCCGGCGGGCGGGGTTGCGCGGTTGCTGGCCGCCGGCGCCGAGCGCCAGCGGCCCTGGGTGATGGGCGCAAAGATGGTCGGTCCTGACGGGATCGAGCAGCGCGGGTCGCGCCGGGCGACGCTGACGCCCTGGCGGGCGTTCGTGGAGGCGACGGCGTTGTATCGCCTGGCCCCGCGCCATCCCTATTTTCGCAGATTCAACCTGCATGGCGATCCATGTCCGGACGACGTCACGCCGCTGCCGGTTATTTCCGGCGCCTGTTTCCTTCTTCCACGCGAGGATTTTCATCTCGTCGGCGGGATGGACGAAAACTATTTTCTGCATGTGGAAGATGTCGACTTCTGCCTCCGATTCGCCCGCGAAGGCGGGAGCGTCCATTTCAATCCGCATGTGAGCGTCATTCACTACAAGAGCTCGAGCCGGGTTGACCCGTTGAGAGTCGAATTCCGCAAGACCGCCAGCATGCTGCGCTATTTCAGAGCGCATTTCCGCGATCCCTATCCGGCTCCGTTCCTGTGGCTGGTGATTGCGTGCGCATGGGGCGCGTTCGGGCTTCTCTTCGTGCGGCGGCTTACAGCGCAGGCGGTCGCTTTTGTCGGATTCCGCGCCCGTCGCGGGCGGATCGGCGTTCGCCGCGCCAAATCCATCGCCGCGCGCCGTTTGGGACGCTAGAGCATGTTCTCCGAAATGCGAGTCGGAGAACATGCTCTAGGTTTTTGTTTTGTCGCGCATTTTATCCGAAAACCGGTTCCCACTTTTCGGAATGCGCTCTAGCCCTAATGCGGGGCGTAGTCCGACGTATCGAAAAAATAGAATGTTCTGGCTTTACCGCGTTTCAGGTCCGCTCTGGCCTGACCAACCGGCTTTACTGTCGCGAATTGGTCCGCGAGAAGAAGCGCGTCGGCGTATTCCGTGACATAGAGAACGCGGACGTGGCGTTCCGGATCGAACGCCTTGAACGCTTCATAATGGCTGTCGATGGTCGCGTTCGCGTTCCAGGCGACGATCGGAAGGGCGTCTTCGCCGACATAGTATAAGAGCTCGCCCATGATCTCCCGGTCGTCAGAGAGAATAGCGTCGTAATCGGCGCCCTTTGCAGCTTCACGAGTCTCTGCTCCGAGCGTCTCCCAGCCGCGCACCCGCTTGACGGCGTTCGAAAGACCAAGCGCGTCAGCGACTGCGAAGTTGACAAAGCCGGCTGAAAAAACCGCCGCCGCGACGAGATGAATCGCCGCGCTCGCTTTCACCAGCGCGCCGAAACGCATGCGCAACGCCCATGCGGTGACGAAAATCATCGCCGTCGGATAGGCCGTCGCCGCCCAGTTGGCGTGCGCGCGGGACACAAATGCCTGCACTCCTACGATCACCAGCGGCGGCAGAATGAATGCAATGAGCGCCAGATCGGTCTCGCGCATCGCTCCAGCCATGCGGGCGCTGCGGGCCAGGCGCGTCGCGCCCCAGATTAACGCCAGCATCGGCAGCGGGCCGAACACGCCGAATTGCGCGGTCAGGAAATCCCATAATTCTTCCGGATGGAACAGTCTGCCGTTCCAGTGCGCGTTTGCGGCCGTATGCGAAAGCGTCTGGAAATTATGCGCCATGTTCCAGAAAAAATTCGGCGCCAAAATGAGCGCGCAGGTTATCGCCGCGATCGCCGCATCAACGGCGCGCAACCGCCGGCGCGCGGCCGGCGAAAACAACAGCGCCAGCACCGCTCCGAACAGAAAGTAGATCATTGCGTATTTTGACAGAAACCCGAGGCCGACCGCCGCGCCAAGAATGATCGCCCACACGCGCCGCCGTTCCGGCGCCCTCTCATCGTTCAGCAAACGGAAGAATGAATAAACCGCCGTCGACCAGAAAAACAGAAGCGGCGCGTCGGTCGTAATCAGCGTGCCTGAAAAGGTTACGCCGGGCAGGGTCAGCCATCCGGCGCCGGTCCAGAAGCCTGTTCGTTCGTCATAGAGGCGCCGCGCCGCCGCATAGAGAAAAATCGCCGAACCAAAATGGAAAACCGGCGCCGAAAGGCGTATCGCCCACTCGCTGTCGCCAAAGAGCGCCGTCGTAAATCCGATCGCCCAGGCGATCAGAGGCGGTTTGGAGAAGTAACCGAAAGCGGGCGTCTGGCTCCAGAACCAGTATTGCGCCTCGTCGGCGCCCAGATTCGTGTCGGAAAAGATCAGCACCATGATGCGCGCTGCGGTGAGCGCGGCGGCCAGCGCGGCAAAGCGCTGGAGAGGCCTTTTCCATAGCTCGGCGAGAATTCGGACCATGCGGGTCTTGGCTCAGGATTGAGGCGGGGCGACGGCGTAGACGGTCAAGGACACAGTATCGCCGTTCGAGTAATTGAGGCCGCCGACGACTGCAAGGGCGCGAGCTGACATTCCAACGTCCGAAAGCGCTGCTTCGAACTGCGCTTGCATGCGCCGCTCGACAATGGCGGCGCTTTCGGGACTTTCAGCAAGATGCCGCGCCGCGCCGGCCCCGTCGGTCAGGACTGTGTTTGTGCCGATCAGAAAGACCGCCGAAGGTTCGTAATAGCCCGCCAGCGCGACGGGTCCGGCGCCGTCGCGCAAGGGGTGAAGGTCGGCGGCGTCGAGCGCTTCCGACAGGCGCGGCGAAATTCGCAGCTCGTGAAGATTCGGCAGCACCGCGTTTAAAACGGTCCAGGCGAGCGCAGCGGACAAAACTGCGGCCGCGTAACCGCCGCCGGCGTCGCGTCCCCGCCAGAACACCACCGCG
Organism: Parvularculaceae bacterium; assembly: GCA_046756245.1. GTDB lineage: Bacteria > Pseudomonadota > Alphaproteobacteria > Caulobacterales > Parvularculaceae. The sequence goes on along the minus strand of JBHHVZ010000066.1, from coordinate 8,075 downwards.
ACGGCCAGCGTTGCGACCGCGAACGCGCCGGCGCCGACGAAACAATAGGGCGCGATCGGCGCCGCATTGTACAAGACCGGCAGGGCGGCGATGACCGCGCTGAACGTCAGGCCGACGGCGACATAGATGAGCCCGCCGGCCTTTCGCGCCCAGGCCGGAGTCTCGCCGCCGGCGAAGACCGCGCGCGCGGCGAACAGAGCGAGGACGGGATAAAGCGGCAGCACGTAATGCGGCAGCTTCGTCGCCGACAGCTCAAAGACGATCCACGCCGGAATGAGCCAGACGAGCAGAAAATGCATGCGCCAGTCGTTGCGCGCGCGCCATGCATTGAGGAGTCCGGACGGGATCAACGCGGCGAGCGGCCAAAGCAAGACCCACGACAGCACAAGGTAATAGCCCGGCGGGCCGGCGTGGCTTTCCTGCGCCGCGCCAACCTTCGAAAGCATGTCGCCGCCGAACGCTTCGACGAAAAATCGGCCTTCAGTGGCGGCCCCGATCGCCGCCGCCCACGGCGCGACCAGAATGACGAGAATGAACAGGCCGGCAAGCGGCCTGAGCCTGGCGAGCCAGGCGAGGCGCGGCTTGCGCAAGAACAATCCTGCGCCGGTCAATCCGGCGATCATCGGCGCGATCGGACCTTTCAGCAGGATGCCGGCGGCAAGCGCGAGCCAGAATATGATCTGCCAGGCCCAGCCGCGTCGCGCCGCGCCCGCTTCGGCGCGGGCGTAAATTTCGATGAAGGCGAGCTGCATCAGGCAGATCGCGGCGAGCAGCATCGCGTCGGTCTTGGCGATGGTGGCTTCGGCCGCAACCGCCGGCGCGCTCGCCAGCAGGGCGGCGCCGAGCAGTCCTTCGCGCCGGCCGAAAAGCCTGACGCCTGCAAGATAGGTAAACACGGCTGCAAGCACCGCGCCGGCCAAAGACGGCAGCCGATAGGCCCAGATCTCGCGGGCTTCGACGCTTGAAAACGCTGAAACGCTCGCCGCCTGCAGCCAGTAGATTCCCGACGGCTTCTTGTTGCGCTCGGCGTCCTGGAAGCGAATGGCGATATAATCGCCGGTTTCGAGCATCTGCGCCGTCGCCTGCGCGAACCGCACTTCGTCGCGGTCGAGCGGCGGCAGCGACCACAGGCCGGCCAGCCCCACCAAAGCGGCGAAAGCGGCGATGGCGGCGATGTGGGCAAGGCGCGCGGCGTTGCGCGTTCCGGCGGTCATGACAGCGCTCTTTCCCCTCGATTCACCCACTCTACTGGTCCGATTCCGACATTTGCATCCCTTTTCAGCGAGTCCGAGGGCAAATGTCGAAATCAAAAAGACCACTAGCAAGCATTTGATTCTAGTGGAGCTTTTGAATTTGACATTCGATGCGAGACCGGCTGCACGCGGGGATCGAATGTCAAATTCGCTCCATTAGGCGGAAATTGTTCGAACTGTCTTGAGGAAACCGCGCCCGTTTTCATGGTGACCCCGGCGGCGGGATCGGCTACATCCAAGCTCTTGCTGACGACCTGAGAGTCCATTGAAAGGTTGACATTGAAATACGAGGCTTTGCTTCAAAGTTGCGTGTTGCGGTCAGCAAGAGCGCTGTAAATGAGCCGGATATGACGAAAACGTCCGACCCGGCCAGTTCCGCGCCCCTGTTCGGCGCGCTTCAGAGTGCGGGCGGGCGCGACGGTCCGGCGCTCTCTGTCGTCGTTCCCATGTTCAACGAGGCGGGCGGCGCGGCCGCGCTCATTGCCGAAATCGCTGCGGCGCTCGACGGCGTCGCGCATGAGATCATCGCCGTCGATGACGGCTCTACCGACGGCGCCAGGGCGGCGCTTGCGGCGGCGGCGGTCGTGCATCCGCAACTGCGCGTTTTCGCCCACGGGGTCAATGCAGGCCAGAGCCGCGCCATCCGCACCGGCGTTCTCGCCGCGCGCGCCCCGGTCATTGCGACGCTCGACGGCGACGGCCAGAACGATCCGCGCGACATCGCAGCGCTTTATGCGGCGTTGACGCGCGCGGGCGCGCCGCCGGAACTTGCAATGGTCGCCGGCGAGCGGCCAAGGCGCGAAGACGGCGCATCAAAACGCTTTGCCTCGCGCTTCGCCAATGCGATACGCCGTCGCCTGCTTGACGACGGCGCTATGGACACTGGTTGCGGCCTCAAGGTTTTTCGCCGCGACGCCTATCTGCGTCTCCCCTATTTCGACCACCAGCACCGCTATCTGCCGGCGCTCATGCGCCGCGAGGGTTTTGCAGTGATATTCGAGGCCGTAAGCCATCGGCCGCGCCGCCACGGGCGCTCGAAATACACCAATATGGGGCGCCTCGCAGTGGCGTTTCGCGATATGCTCGGCGTGATGTGGCTGAATGCGCGCGCCCGCTCGCCCCAAACGATTTCAGAGGTTCAGGCCGACGCCGGCTGTGATATGGTTAAGACCGACCGCTAATCCCGGGGGCTTACGAAAGGAGCGCGCGGCCATGTATCAAATGTTTCCGCTGTTAGCCATTAGCCTCATCGTTTACGCCGTGCTGACATTTACGGGGATGGCCGGCGCTGACGGCGCGTCCTGGTACGACATCGTTTTCGTCGAACTGCCAATGGTTTCGCAGGACACATGGCGCGTAACCTGGGGCGACATGTTCCTGGTCGTCAGCATGGGGCTCCTGTTCGTCGAGCTCTTGCGGTCGACGAAAACCGGCTCCGAGTCGATCATGAATCACGCCCTTTCGGTCGTTGTTTTCATCATCGCGCTTTTGCTGTTTATCATCGTCGAGGGCTTCGGAAACTCTGTCTTTTTCCTCTTCATGATGATGACGTTTCTCGATTTCATGGCCGGTTTCATCGTCACGACGGTTACGGCGCGGCGCGATCTTTCGGTGGCCGAAGGCGTCATTCGTTAGAGCGGCGCGCGCCCCGCAACGGAGTCTTTCAGGCGAGAATGTCAATACGCCGACGCACCGGCTCGGCGCCGAGCGCGCGGACGGCGTCATAAGCGCGCGCCGCTTCCTCGCTGCTGACGCGAACCTGTCTCAACGCTGGATTTCTGCGTCTTGGCGCAGGCAGCGACGGAGCCGCCGGCGCGAGCGTGCGAGCGCTGCGTCCGACGGCGCTGGCGCGGACTCGGGTCCGGACGGCGGGGCACGCCGCCGCGCGGGTCGGGGCGGGAAGGTTAACAAAAGCTTTCACGGTGAAACGATCCGCAAGATTCACGCCGGTTCTTTGCGGAGCGCTTCAAATTTTATTTACCGCTCGATGACATTGTCGCCGTTGAAACCTTTGGAAAAAAAATCTCATGATCGGACGCGCTGGCGCCTTTTTTAACAAAAACCGGATTAACGAAAGCGCGCCGGAAGAAAGCGCGAGCGCTCCTGCAAAGTCGCACGGCGGGTCAAGCGCCCCTTTTGCGCACGCCGCAAGTGAGGGAACGCTTCAGACTCTGCTCGAATTCGATCCAGGAACGGACAAGCTAAGCTGGTCGGACGCAGAAACGGCGGCGCGTCTTCTCGGATTTCAGTCGGCGCCGTCCGTTATGACCCGGGCCGAGTACGACGCGCTCGTCCTCGGGGATCACGACGACGTTCGCAGCCGCGCATTCGCCGACCAGGTCCAGAATTATGTCTGCGAATACCGTCTGCTGCGCGCGGACGGAACGGAACACTGGGTTGAAGAGCGTGGCGGCTGGATCGGTCTGGGCCCCGGGCGCAGGCTGATCAGCGTCGTCCGATCCGTCGAAAACCAGAAGCGGCATGAAAAGCATCTCGCCTGGTTGGCCGAGAATGACGAACTCACCGGCCTTCTCAATCGCGTCAATTTGCGCCAGCGCCTGGAATCATGGCTCGACGATGCGCGCAAGAACGGCGAAAGCGGCGCCTATATTCTCGCCGGAATAGACGATGTCGGCGCGGTAAACGCCGATTACGGTTTCGACGTGGCCGATCAGGTGATCGTCGAAGTTTCGCGCCGGCTGAAAAAACATCTCGGTCCTGACGATCAAATCGGTCGCGTCGCCGGCACCAAGTTCGGCATGATCATCGCCGACACTTGCGAATCCGCGATCCGCGAGCTCTGCACGAAGCTCCTGAATGCGGCGCGCGAGAGCGTCGTCGACACCAGCCGCGGCGGCGTTGCGGCCTCGATCTGCCTCGGCGTGGCGACCCTGCCCGAACATGGCGAGGACTCGCAGACCGCCATGGCGCGCGCCGAAGCCGCGCTCGACCAGGCGAAGCGTTTGGGCCGGTCGAGCTGGTCGAGTTTTTCCGACAAGACCGATACCGTATCCCAACGCCGGCGCAACACGCATATGTCGGATGTCATCCTGACCGCGCTGAATGAGCGGCGCATCCGGCTCGCCTTTCAGCCGATCGTCACCGATCTCGGCGAGACGCCGACGAAATTCGAATGCCTCATTCGCATGCGCGGCGACGATGGGCGGGAGGTTCCGGCGCCGGAGTTCATCCCGGTCGCAGAGCGCCTCGGGCTCGTTCACCTGCTCGACCGCCGCGTTCTCGAGCTCGCCGTCAATACGCTGGCGATCTGCCCCAACATTCACCTGAACGTCAACGTCTCGATGGAGACGGTGAAAGATCCGGTCTGGGCGGAAGGCTATGTGGCGCTGCTGAGAACGAACGCGATCCTCGCCAAGCGCATCACCGTCGAGCTCACGGAAACGCAGGTGATCGACGCCATCGACGCGTCAATCGAGTTCGTGTCCGAAATCAAGGAGCTTGGCTGTTCGTTCGGCATCGATGATTTCGGCGCCGGCTATACATCGTTCCGAAACTTGAAGGCGATGGACATCGATATCCTGAAAATCGACGGTTCGTTTGTCACCGGCGTCGCGTCGTCGCGCGAAAATCAGCTTTTCGTCCGTACGCTTCTCGATCTGGCGCGCAATTTCGGCATGAAGACGGTCGCCGAATGGGTCGAGAATGAAGCCGACGCGATGCTTCTGAAGGGGCTGGGCGTAGATTACCTTCAGGGCTTCTTGATCGGCAAGCCGGAGGTTAATCCCGGCTGGCTGCCCGAGGGCGCGCCGAACGATCCGCCGGTTCGCGCCGCGCGCGGCTGACTAGCCTTTTTTCTTTTCAAGCTTGTCGAGCTGGTTCTGGAGGGCGGCGAGCTGCGCCTTGAGTTCGCCGATGTCGTCTTTTTCCTCGCCAGCGGGCGCGCCTCCGGATTTCTGCGCCGCGCCGGCCTGGGTGTAGACGCCGCCCATGGGCGCAAACATCTTCATCGCCTGTTCGTAAAGCGCCATATTCTGGCGCACGCTATCTTCGAAGAGCTGATAGCCCGGCGCGCCGCCGAAGGCTTCGCGCATCTGGGCGCGCATCTTCTCCTGATTGCGCGAAAACGCATCCATGCTCATTTCGAGATAGGACGGCACGAAAGATTGCAGGCTGTCGCCGTAAAACTGAATGAGCTGACGCAGGAACTGGATCGGCAGCAGGTTCTGGCCCTTGCTTTCCTCCTCGAAAATGATCTGGGTGAGCACCGAATGGGTAATGTCTTCGCCGGTCTTGGCGTCGTAGACGACGAAATCCTGGCCGTCCTTGACCATCTCCGAGAGATAGTCGAGCGTCACATAGGAGCTGGTGGCGGTGTTGTAGAGGCGGCGGTTGGCGTATTTCTTGATGACGACCGGCTTGCCGTCCTCGTCGTCGCGGCTTTTCGCAGTGCGTTCTTCCGGTGCGGACATAACCCACCCCTTTCCCTGCGACCGCCGGCCGCGCAATTATGTTGCGGTGCGGTCATTTTGTGCGCTTGCTAATCCTGCTATAGCATGAAAACAAGAATTGCCCACGGCCCCGGCCGCCAGCCGGCAAGGGCCGGGCCTTTAAGACGTCCCGCTAATGGCGGTTTCGCCGGTCGCCGGCCGGGCCGCGGCGCGGCGTCGCACAACCTGTCGAGGAGGAGTTATGACCGGGGTAGCGATCGCCGCGGCGGCCCGCACGGGCGTCGGCTCATTCAACGGAACGCTGGCGACGACGCCGGCGGCGAAACTAGGCGAAATCGTCATTTCAGCAGCCCTCGAACGCGCCGGACTCAAAGGCGGGGACGTCGACGAAACGGTCATGGGCCATGTGCTGCAGGCCGCCCAGGGCCAGAACACCGCGCGCCAGGCGGCGATGGGCGCAGGCGTTCCGAAAGAGCGCCCGGCGATGACCATCAACCAGGTGTGCGGTTCGGGGCTGCGCGCCGTCGCGCTCGGCATGCAGGCGATCCGTCTCGGAGACGCCTCCGTCGTCGTCGCCGGCGGTCATGAGAACATGTCGCTTGCGCCGCATGCGGCCTATCTGCGCGCCGGCGCCAAGATGGGCGATGTTTCGTTTCTCGACACCATGATCCGGGACGGACTCTGGGACATTTTCAACGACTATCATATGGGCCGGACCGCCGAGAATCTGGCTGAAAAATACCAGATCAGCCGTGAAGAGCAGGACGCCTTCGCCGTCGCCAGCCAGAACAAGGCCGAGGCCGCAAAGAAAGCCGGCAAGTTCAAGGACGAAATCACGCCGGTGGTCATCAAGACCCGCAAGGGCGAAATTGTCTTTGAAGAAGACGAATATATCCGCCAAGGCGCGACCCTTGAATCCGTATCCGGATTAAGGCCGGCCTTTCTCCGCGACGGCGGCACGGTGACGGCGGCCAATGCGTCCGGCATCAATGACGGCGCCGCCGCGGTCGTGGTCATGAGCGAGGCCGAAGCACACAAGCGCGGGCTCGAGCCGCTGGCGCGCATCGCTTCCTGGGCGCATTGCGGGGTCGACCCGGCGATCATGGGGATCGGCCCGGTGCCGGCGACACGGGCGGCGCTTGAAAAGGCGGGCTGGACGCTCGACGATCTCGATCTCATGGAGGCCAACGAAGCCTTTGCGGCGCAATCGCTCGCCGTCGGCAAGGAGCTCGGCTGGGATCCTGAAAAGGTCAACGTCAATGGCGGCGCCATCGCCATCGGCCATCCGATCGGCGCGTCCGGGGCGCGGATCCTGACGACGCTCCTCTATGAAATGAAACGGGCCGGCGCGAAGAAAGGGCTCGCGACTCTCTGCGTCGGCGGCGGCATGGGCGTGGCCATGTGCGTCGAACGGGGCTGACGGCGCCGCGGGGGCGCAAATTGCGCGCCGCGTCATGCCTGCGCTGCGAAAATAGGCGATAGTAATCCGGCGGGAACTGTTAGCGCTGGGCGTTCTTCCAGCTGGCCAGGGAGAAGACAGATGGGAAGAAATGCGATTGTCACCGGCGGCACGCGCGGCATCGGACATGAAATCGCGATCGCGTTGAAGGAGGCCGGATGCGCGGTCGCCGCCACCTACGCCGGCAATGACGCAGCGGCGGCGAAGTTCAGGGAAGAAACCGGCATCGACGTCTATAAGTGGGACGCCGGCGATTTCGACGCCTGCCGGGACGGCGTCGCCGAAATCGAAAAGGCGCAAGGCCCGACCGACATTCTCGTCAACAACGCCGGCATTACGCACGACGGGTTTTTCCATAAAATGTCGCCCGAACAGTGGCGCGACGTAATGAGCGCCGATCTCGATTCCGTCTTCAACATGACCCGCCAGGTGTTTCCGGGCATGCGCGAGCGCGGCTTTGGCCGGGTGATCAACATCGCCTCGATCAACGGCCAGAAAGGCCAGATCGGACAGACCAATTATTGTTCGGCCAAGGCCGGGATGATCGGCTTCACGCGCGCGCTGGCGCAGGAAGGCGCACGCAAGGGGATCACCGTAAACGCCGTTGCGCCCGGCTATATCGAAACCGACATGGTCGCTTCGGTCGACGAAAAGGTGATGGCGGCGATCGTCGGCCAGATCCCGGCGGGCCGGCTCGGTACGGCTGAAGAGGTCGCGCGCTGCGTGACGTTCCTCGCCGCCGACGAGGCCGGCTTCATCACCGGGGCCGTTCTCGCCGCCAATGGCGGCCAGTACATGGCTTAGGGTTTCTTAAGAGGAGGAGCGGCCCCCTGCTCCAAACCGCGTTGATGATATTTCATTTCTAGACAAAAGCACGGCGTAGTCCCCCTCCCTTGGAAAGCAGGGCTATCGCATATGACCGATGAGCTTTGCGAGGAATGCTTCGTCCCAGCC